>JBEKCT010000033.1:0-27461 GCA_050014715.1 Anaerolineales bacterium
TCCAGTCAGGCAACCCGATTGGTTGTCAAACATCTGGTCAATCGTTCTCGTTCTATTAGAAGTCGCCATAAATCCCAAGGCAAGAAACGGGATAAAACCTAATCTAACATTGTCGAGTTAGTTACGTTTTCCTTTCTACGAATAACGAATTCCAAATATTAAATAACGATTTCTCTTTTCCGGCGTCCGTTTTCTTCTCTGATATCATCCTCTCCCGGAGCTTTTCCCCATGACCCTTCAATCAGAAATTTACGAGCAGCCTGAACGTCTGGCCGCGCTGGTGGCCAACCAGCGCCATACAGCCGAGGCGATTGCCCGGACTATTCAAAATCACGACATCCGCTGGGTTTTCTTGGCTGCGCGTGGTACATCCGATAATGCCGGGCCCTACGCCAATTACCTGTTAGGATCCCACAATGGCCTACCTCTCGCCCTGGCGACACCCTCCTTGTTTACCTATTACAATCAACCTCCGCAGCTTAAGGATGCCCTGGTTGTCGGCATCTCCCAATCCGGCCAATCCCCGGATATCGTCAGCGTACACTGGCTGAAGGGCACCGACAGGGTTGCCTGACACTGGCAATCACCAACGAACCCGCCTCGCAGCTGGTCGGTGCTGCAGATCTCGTCTGGATATCCAGGCAGGCTCCGAAAAAGCCATCGCTGCCACCATGACCTACACCACCGAGCTGATGGCTGTAGCGATGCTCTCGGCTGCCTTGGCCGGAAATAACACCCGTTGGAAGGAACTTGGCAATGCCCCGGACTGGGTTGAAAAAGTGCTCAAGCTGGATGCGCCCATTGCACGCATGGCCGAACGCTACCGCTACATGCGCCAGTGCGTGATGCTGGGCCGCGGCTTCAATTACTGTACCGCCTTTGAATGGGCTTTGAAGCTCAAAGAGTTGACCTATGTCGTCGCCGAGCCCTATTCTTCCGCTGATTTTCGCCATGGTCTCATCGTGTTTATCGAAGGCGGGTGCCCTGTCATAGCCGTGGCCCCCGGCGGAAAAGTCTTCGGTACCATGCTGGAAATGCTCGGTAAATTATGCCATGAGCAGTCCGCTGAATTGGTTGTCATCTCGGATGAGAAACGCGCCCTTTCCCTGGCTCAATCGCCCATCCGGTTGCCTGGCGGCATCCCCGAATGGCTCACCTCGCTTGTCAGCATTGTCCCGGGCCAGCTCTTCACCGGTCCCCTCACGCGTGCCAAGGGCTATGACCCTGAAAAGCCCCGTGCCCTCGACAAGATCACCGAGACACAGTAACAAAAGAGGTATTCCTCAAAGTAGGGCGGGATGGCATCCCACCGGTTGTAAACAAAAATAAATTCGGAGATCGCCAGATTTAGTGATCTCCGAAAATTTAAATGCGTATTTATTACTCCACCTTTATCTTTCAAAGGATTTTTTCAGCCCGCTTTCGCGGAGCACCCTTTAGGGCAGCGGGCTTTTTATTCTGAGCCGGGGGTTTTCGTGCAGCATCCCGTAGGGATAACCCCCGGCGGATATGGCAATGAGTTACCGAATGCTTTCCAAGATAACTTGCATTCAGACACTGGCGCAATGCATTACACGGTCGTGAGATCCCATACTTCATGGATTTTCGGAACATCACTGATCAAGCGGCGGGTGTATTTCTCTTTTGGATGAAGGATCACAGCATCGGCAGAACCGCTTTCAACAAATTTACCATGCTCCATGATATATACGCTGTCGGAGACATAATACGCCAGTCCGATGTCATGGGTGATGAAGATGACCGTCATGCCGGTTTCATCCCGCAAATTCATCAGCATCTCCAGGATCGTCGCACGCGAACACGCATCGATCATCGAGGTGGGTTCATCCGCCAGCAGGATCTTGGGCTTCAGCAGGAAGATCCGTGCGATCATTAAGCGCTGCATCTGTCCACCCGAGAGCTCGAAAGGATACTTGTTGGTCAATTCCTCCCACTTCAAGTTGACAAAGCTGCAGGCTTCCGCCATCATTTCTACTTTTTTCTCACGCGGCAGCCTTCGCCCGCCTCGCATGTTGATGCAATCCAGCAGCACGGCATCGATTTTACTGAATATATTATAGGAAGAGAATGGATCCTGGAAGATTGCCTGGATGTTTTTCCAATATTCCTGTTTCTTCTTTTGGGTGCGGATATCGCGCTTCAGCCCCTGGAAGTAAATCTCCCCTTCCGTGACGCTGATCAACGCTAGCAGCATCTTCGCCAAAGTGGTTTTTCCGCTGCCCGATTCGCCCACAATCGAAACAACTTCGCCCTTGTGGAGTTCGATATCTACATGGTCAACGGCGACCGTTTTCTGGCTGCCCGACCCGAATACCTTGGTAAGGCCTTTGGCGCTCAGGTATATTTCTTTATTATCAGCCATTTTTATAAGCCTTCCTGATCTGTTCCAACGGCATGATACAGCGGTATTCTCGACCGCCTTCAACTACACGAGTATCGATGGAATTGTGCGTGCATTCTGGCATTACATATTTGCAACGTGGGGCAAATCGGCAGCCGGGCGGGGGGTTTTTAAGATTGGGCGGCACGCCTGGAATGGCCGTCAGTTTTACTCCCCGCAGGCCACTTTCCGGCACAATGATTGAACCCATCAGGCCTTTGGCATACGGATGGAGCGGATCGAACACGGTTTCCTTGGCGGTGCCCTTCTCCACGATCTGCCCGGCGTACATGACCATGATGTCATCGGTCACATTGTACAGCAGTGGAAGTTCATGCGTGATGAAGATCATCGCTTTGATGTAGCCTCTTTCCATCAGGTCCCGCAGCATCTTGATGACCATCTTCTGGGAAGTCACATCCAGCGCGGAGGATGGCTCATCCGCGATCAGCACCAGTGGTAGCAGGATCACGGAGATCGCGATCACTGTGCGCTGTTTCATGCCGCCCGAAAGTTCCACCGGGTATTTTTGCAGCACCTCCGCCGGAAGGCCGAGGATCCCAAAGCGTTCTTTGGCAAGTTCGAGGATCTCTTTTTTGGTGGCATCCGGTTGGTGTACATGAACGACATCCTCCACGATGCTGATGACCTTCTGGGTGGGGTTGAGCGCATTCATGGCGGATTGGGGGATATAGGCAATTTCTGTTCCCAGGATCGACTTGCGGATCGCATCCGGGTTCATCCCGGTAATTGCGTGTCCGTCGATGATGATCTCGCCGCTCGTATAGTGCAGCGGAGCGAAGTAATACCCCATCAGGCTGAGCGCCAGCGTCGACTTTCCACAGCCGGATTCTCCGGCAATCCCCAGCGATTTCCCTTCTTCGACCCTCAGGGAAACGTGGTCAACCGCATAGACATCTTCACCAAAGCGGGTAATATACTTGGTGGTCAATTCATTTACCTCTAATATCACTTTGGCCATAACGATCACCTAGTCCCTTAGAGCAGGATTGAATACCTGGTCGAGACCCGTATTCATCAAATTCATAGAGAACGTGATCAAGGCGATGGCTAAAAGTACAGGGAAGTACGCCCACCATTTGCCCAGGATCTCTGCCTGGTAGATCATCGCCCAGTTCATCATCAAACCCAACGTTGGTGTTTCGGTGGTTCTGGGCCCCAACCCCAGGATTGACAAGCTGGCCTCCGCCAGAATAGCCGAGGAAATCTGCAGAATGAACGCCATGACAACATATGAAGCGATGTAGGGTAGGATATCCGTCAGGATGATGCGAAAGATGGAGTGCCCGGATAGTTTCGACAGGTTGACATGGTCGCGGTTGCGCAGGGAAAACACCTGCGAACGTACCGCCCTGGCGGTCCATACCCAGGAGGTGAACCCGATCACGATTGCTATCGTTACCGCGCCGCGTTTGTCCTGCCCGATGCTGAAGGAGATCAGGATCAACAATACAAAGGTCGGGATGACGGTAAAGAGGTTGGTGATGAACATGATCAGGTCATCCGTCAATCCGCCGATATACCCTGCCAGCAGTCCCAGGATCAGCCCGATCGAGGTTGCGACGATACCGGCGACCAGACCGATCTCCAGCGAGACACCGGTGGCTGTAACAAGTTCCCTCAACACATCCCTGCCGAAGTTATCGGTTCCCAGCGGCAACACCTTTACGCTCGGGACCTGGCTGATATTCACGTAATCAGTTTGGTTGACCATACCTGTTTGTGTTAGGGCACCGGTGGTCGGGTCTGGGGCTGCAATGGTTAATCCCGTTGTTGACAGAATTCCCTTGAGCGAGGCATCCAGCCTTTGATAGTAGCTTTGCTTGGCAAAGGTCATCCCGGAAAAACTTTTATTGGGATTATAATTTTTCTCCCACAGACCCATCAGCGTCGTGGAGTTCTTTGTATTGATCTGGGCTGCGGGAATCCCATCTGTCACCAACCAGGTCTTCATGTCATTGCGGGCTTTGTCGGTCAACTTGCTGTCAATTCGCTGGGCCGCCGCGTTATCCAGCATAAGGGTGTATTGCGGCGAACTAATGCTGTCATAAACGCTCACATAGGTCCCGGGTGGGAAGAAAGTACCCTGGGCGATGATCTCCAGTGGTTTCCCTGGTGAGATCAGCGGATAAAAGATCACCATCAGCAGCACAGCCATAAAAATGATAAAACCGACCAGGAATTTACCGGAATGAAAAACTTGTTGGATCGTATTTTTCATAATAGCATGTTTCCTTAATCAGCCTGCGTCGCTTTAATGCGCGGGTCAATAAAGCCATAAAGGATTTCGATGATAAAGTTCGCACTCAGCACCATCACTGTGATGATCAATGTGGTCGCCGAGATCAGTGGATAATCTTGCCCCATTACACCGTTTAAGAGCGTGAAACCCAACCCCGGGTAACTGAAGATGATCTCCGCCACCAGCGCGCCGCCGACCATGGTACCGATCGATAACGCCAGGCCGGTCACTTGCGGAAGCATGGCATTCCGAAATACATAACCGACAATCTTTCGATCTGGAATTCCAAGGAACCGGCTGTATTTTACATAATCCGCATTCAGTTCATAAATGGACATGGAACGCATGCCGATTGCCCAGCCGCCGATCGCGATCAATACGATCGACCAGAAAGGCAACTGGTAATGCACGATCACGGACCACATAAATTTCAAGGTAAAGCTTGGAATCAAATCGAACCCGTATCCGCCTGAGGTGGGGAACCATTTTAATCCAACTCCAAAAATGACCAGCAAAATGATGGCCATGCCAAATGCCGGCAGGTTGCTTACAAAAATACTGACGGGCAGGAGCACCTTGTCAAAGCCGCCCTTGAGATAAGCTGCTACCGCGCCGAGTACGTTGCCAATCACAAAGCCAACGATGATGGCCGGGAACTGCAGGCACACCGTCCACCAGATGGAGGATCCGATAATGTCTGCCACCGTTCGGGGATATTGGCTGAACGAGAAACCAAAATTGCCATGCACCGCATTTATTACATACAGGTAAAATTGTACAGTTATGGGTTTGTTGGTTCCAAACAGGTCCGCGAATTGTTTATAGATCTTTTGGAGGCCAGTTGTATTTGACGCGCCCTGGGCCAGCTTTCCTACGATGGCTGCCACCGGATCTCCAGGCATCAGGCGCGGCAGGATGAAATTCAGTATGATGGCGAAAACGAAGGTGATTAAGAACCAACCCAACTTATTAAGGAAATACTTCCAATATCCTTTCAAAGCGGCACCTCCTCGTAACGATAACAGGTTTTAACACCAAACAGGTGACAGCCGCCCGGTCGGACCGGATCTTGGTCTGCGGCAATTCAACGAAATGCCTTAATAGACCATTGGTGACCATCACCTGTTTATTATAAATGATTTTTAATAGACAGCCATGTTCCGATATTTTGGAACATGGCTGCGTCTTTATGAACTCTGGTTACTTCGCAGCAACCAGTTTAAGGTTATAAAGACATGCAATGCCCCAACCATCAGTACAATCCGTCGGAGGGACGGGCGGGTTGGTGCCATCATTCTGGTGCGGGTAGCCTGTCCAAACCGACTCGTTCACGGTGTGGAACACTTGCGGCCGGTACATCAGCGTGAAGGACGGAATATCGGTCAGGTAGATCTTGACCAGAGCCGTGTAGTCTGCCTTGATCTTGGCGGGATCGCTCAAAGTGGGGATCTCGTTGATCAACGTATCCGCGGCCGGATTCTTGTAGCCGCCCCAGTTGCCGTTCGAGTTGTTCTTGGTCTGGGCGTACACGGAGTTCATCAATTGGTTGATGCGACCCCAGGGCTCGGTCGGGCCAGCGCCACCAGGAGACATCATGAAGATGTCATAGCCCGCCGGCAGCGGCCAGTTATCGTAGACGTTTTGATAAACGGACCATTCCGGGTAGTTGGTGGTGATGTTAATGCCGATCGCTTTTCCCGCGGCAGCAACCTGTTCAATGGCAGCTTGCCAGTCGGACCAGCCGTTCGGGCAGGTGGCTACATAGGCTAGTTCCTTACCCTTGTAGGTGCGCCAGCCTTTGGCATCTTTGGTAAAACCGGCTTTATCAAGGAGCGCGTTGGCGCCTGCGATGTCGTTGCCAGCGAACTGCAGAGCCTTGATGGTAGGATCACTGCTGTCATACAGGGCCTGTTCACCGGCGGTCGGGTTCATCAGGGATCGCGGAACCTGTTCGAAGGTGGCCGATTGGTTGGTCATGGCGTTAGAAATGATCGTGTCATAGTTGACTGCCATGGCAATGGCCTGGCGGACCGGAAGCTGGTCCAAACCATAAGATGCCAGGTTGAAGAAAGCGGTCGGCAGACTCGCGCCAATGTCATACGGAGCATTGGGCAGGTAGGTGGAGATGGGCAGCCCATAGTTCAGCCACAAAACCTGGACATTGGAGTTGAACTGCTGGCTCACATCCACTTCGCCTTGCGCCAGGGCCACCGAGCCGGAGGCGTTATCCTTGAAGATGGTATGCGCCAGATACTTTGGAACGGGCAGCTTGCCCCACATGGAGGCATCCGCACCCCAGTAGTTGTCATCACGAACAAAGACAACCTTGGTATCATCCGCAAAGTATTTGTGATAGGGGCCGGAGTAAACGACGTCATCAGCAACATCGGCCACAAACTTGGTCGGGTCGCCGCCGGTGCGCGCTTCCAGTTTCTGGGTCCAGGCTTTCTGGATGACGAAATTGGCATCCAGGTATTGAGTCACGGTCAGAGGATTGACCGGTTTGCCGCTGGCATCCAGTTTGGCTTTGATGTCAACCGTCTGGGGATCGACCGCGGTAATAGTATCGATATACGGGGCATAGGTAACGCCAACACCGGTTTGGTACTTGATATGGGAGGCCCATGTATAGGCGACATCATCCGCGGTCACCGGGGTGCCATCACTCCAGTGTGCAGCCTTCTTCAGCTTGAAGGTGATATCAGTTCCTGCAGCATTCCATGCCCAGGGGCCATCCGCCAGCAAAGGATACGACTTGCCATCCAGCAAGTTATACAGGTACGGGGTTTCGAACTCGATCACGCGGGCGCTGTCTGCTTCGGTGAGTGCCATGGCATTGTTGCAGCTGGTAGAGTTGTACGGATTCCAGCAGACCACCGAACCCCACTGTTGCCCATTGAAGTATAGGGTTTGATTGCGGGGCAGTGTCACGGCCGCGGGTGCCGTGGTCGCAACCGGGGCGGCCGTCGCTGGAGCAGCCGTCGCAGGGGCAGCCGTCGCAGGGGCGGCTGTCGCAGGGGCGGCTGTCGCAGGGGCAGTCGTTGGGGTCGCACCGCAGGCGCTTAAGACCATGGTGGCAGCCATAACGAGGGCCACAATAACGTACAGTTGCTTTTTCATATTTCTTCTCCTCATTAAAGAGAAACTAGCAGGTTAGAATAGGATTGAACAGAATAGGGTACGATTGATTTTTTCATGTTTGACTTTTCCCTCAATAGCTCACCTCCTTTCGTATAATACTCGAATACAGTCTGACCCAGTAGTGGGTGCGCTCCCATAAAGCGAACATAATACCTCATCATGCTGGGACATTTATGCTTATCTTCTTTTGGAAGCGCCGCAGGATTCGCGCACGACCAGTTCTGTGTCCAGGATTACTTTCTGCGTGGACACAATACCGTTCTCGATCATGTTGATCAAAATCTCGGCCGCTTTGGATCCCATATTCTGAATCGGTTGGCGGACCGTCGTGAGAGTCGGAGTCGTCCTTGCCGACTCGGGATTATCGTCAAAGCCTACCAGCGCCACATCTTCCGGGGTCCGTAAATTTGCCTCATGGATTGCCCGCATGGCCCCATATGCCATCATATCGCTCGCCACAAACACAGCATCCGGTTTTTGGGGAATCAGACGCGCCATGGCATGGTAGCCACCCTCTTCGGTGAAATCCCCCTCCACCACCAGCTCAGACCTGATCGTCCGTTCATAATCATGCAGGGCTTGCAAATATCCCTGATGGCGGTCATACCCTGAGACCTGATCCAGTGAACCGGTGATCGTGGCAACCCGCCTGTACCCCAAACGTAAAAGGTGTAGTGTCGCTTTCCGGCCTGCCTGCAGGTTGTCCACATCCAGATAATTGACATCCATGGTCGGGTTTCGCCCGACCAGGATAAATGGCATTTTGCTTTCTGACAGGGAATTCACCAGGGGATCATCGATCAAAGCAGATGCTACAACCGCCCCATCCACCAGCCCGCTATGCAGAATCCTGGAAATCATGCGTCGTTCATATTCAGGTTCTGCCAGCCACAGCATGACCGAGTAGTTGCGGTTATTGCAGGCGCTTGATATGCCTTGAAGTAATACAGGGAAATACGGGTCGGTAAAGATCACCGAGACTCTTGCCGGAATCACCACCCCAATGACATTGGTCCGTCCTGTTGC
Organism: Anaerolineales bacterium; assembly: GCA_050014715.1. Lineage (GTDB taxonomy): Bacteria > Chloroflexota > Anaerolineae > Anaerolineales > Villigracilaceae > UBA877. The sequence continues at coordinate 8,832 of JBEKCT010000033.1, forward strand.
CAGCCCCCTGGCTGCCAGGTTGGGTTGAAAGTTTACGCTCTGAATCACCTTCAGTACTCTTTGGCGCGTCTCCTCTTTGACCTTCACATCAGAATTAATCACCCGCGATACGGTGGATCGGGAGACCTCACTGAGCCGTGCAATGTCTTCGAGCGTAAGCGGCATAAATCCCTTTGAATGAATCGATGTGCAAAGTTTGTGTTATTCTTGGGAGCGCTCTCAAAAGCTAATCTTAGTATACAATTATTTTTATCAAAAGTCAACTACCAATTATTGAGAATCTGGTAAGAAAAAGATTTGAACTGTGCGTACCACTCTACTCTTTTAGGCTTGGAAAATTGTCCATAAATCCGTATCGTCTACTTATTGAAAATATTCGTCAGATCGGTTTGCAGGTTGGTCTCTTGTGCAGCCAGGTCGACATCGCCCGTGGTGGATAAAAGCGTCCCAAAGTCCTGGATCCGTACCCAGGCTTCGCTGATGTTGGGCATGCTCGCTTCAGCGCTAGGGACATCCGGATAGTTCAAGCCGTCCAGCAGGGTCTGCCAGTTCTGCACAAATGGAAATTGGGCTTTTTGGGCCGCCAGCCAGGCTCCCCGATCCGCGGCAAGGCCGGGAATGCCGTTATAGGCGGGTTTGTCCTGCGGGCTGCCGATCACCAGCTTCTGGATCCCGATATCAGTCAGGTAGGCCAAAACCGAGAAGGCTTCGGTTGGATGAGCTGTTCCCTTCCAGATGCGGAAGGTTCCTTCATCCACCCTGCCGGCCACTTTGCCGTCCAGCCCAATTGGCATGCTGGCGAACTCGAACTTGCCGCCTGCCTGGGTCAGGTCAGCCAGGCAGCACAGGTAAGCTGATGGGTTATCCAGCATGGCGACCTTGCCGCTCGCGAACACGTTGCCCGAATCGAAATTGGCACCTGCCGCAACGCTGTCCGCCGGTATATATGGCTCTGCCCCCCACATGCCGTTATAGACCCATTCCCAGGCAGCCTTCCAGTCGTCCGGGATCCTGGCAGTATAGTTGCCCGCGCTTCCGCCTGGCATCAGGATGGAACCTCCAGTGGACATATAGGTGGCCCAATAATTCGGGTGATCTTCCCAGCCAAAGCTGAAACCGTATTGGACGATCCTGGTCGCGTCAAAGCCGGCTTCACCGGAGTGTTTGCCGGCCGCGTCGATTGTCAGGTCCTTCGCCACCCTCGCCAGTGTATCCCAAGTCCAATCCGCTATGCTTCCATCCGGCATCCGGTACTTGTCACCGTACCTGGCAGGCGGTGGATTCAACCCGGCTCTGCTGAAGAGGCTGGTGTTATAAAAAATGGCAGAAGGATAGACGATGAACGGCAAAGCCAGCGTGCCTTCGACGTTCTGATACGACTTTAGCATGGCGGGATCGAATCGGCTGGTATCATAGCTGCTGTCTGCCATGCTGGGTGCCAGGTCCAACCATTCGCCCGTGAAAATGTTTGCCTCAAACCAGTTTATCGGTCCCACAACGTCAGGCCCAACCCCGGCTGCAATTTCTGTGGCAAAGGTATCTTCTGCGCTCTCTCTCGGGACAACTTCGAGCACCAGGTGGATGCGGGTCTGCGATGTGTTGAAGTCATTCACCACCTCGTTCTCGATGCTGACCTGGGCAGGCTCACTGCCTTCCCCCATCCCAACGCTCCAGCGGATCGAAATTGGGCTGAAAACCGTTGGTTTTGATGGAACTGTCGTGGGAGTTTGAATCTCTGCAGTGGGATTGGCGCTTGTTGCGGTCGCACCACAGGCGGTCAAGAGCATGCCGGCGGTTGCCAGCACAGACGCAAAGAAGACCAGATGCTTAATCATTGATTTATCTACTTCTTCATACCTACACCGGTCTCCTTGTATTGCATCGATCCGCTTCACCTTTAAGGATACCCGGAAGTTACATTTTACGTTTTACATCTTGGGTTTTTTAATTTTCCTCACCCTCTCCAGAACTGGAATTGGTTCAGGCCGGTGACCGCCAGGCTGAGTGGTATTCCCAAATGCGCCGAGATCCACCCAACCACGCTCCAAAAGAAATTATTTACAACTGGCACGTACCACAATAGGAAAAAGACAGCCAGCATGATGATGTTACTGGCCTGGTCGATCCGGACGCGCGTTTCCGGAGCCAGGTAGGGCGATACTACCCGGTATCCGTCAAACGGGGGCACGGGCACCAGGTTCAAGACCACTGCCATGATTTGCAAAAGTCCCAGGAACGCCAGCCCCGGCCAGATTCCGCCGGTGGTCGCCGGCGCAAAATGCAGAACGACCGACAGCACCACCGCCAGCACCAGGTTGGCAGCCGGCCCGGCCAGCGAAACCGCACTCTCCCAGCGTTTGCTGCGCAGTCGCCAAGTCTCTATGTAGACTGCTCCCCCCGGCAGGCCGATCCCTCCCAGCAGCAGGAAGATCATCGGCAGCAGGATCGAATAGACCGGATGCGTATACTTCAATGGATTAAAAGTCAGGTAGCCCTTGTCGCGCACGCTCGTATCCCCACCGTAATACGCCACCAGCGCATGCGAGAACTCGTGCAGGCACAGCGAGAATATCCACCCCACGATCACAACAAGAAACGTAACGACGGTTGCCATAATCTAAAATCCATTTTAATCTGTGTTCATCTGAGGTTAAATTCTGAAAACCGTAACACCCTTGCGGATGGCTCTGCTACTTGTCCTCATAACCATGCGGATGGTTGCAGTGCCAGTCCCAGGCACTGCTGATGATATCCTTCAATTCTGTATGCCTGGGAGTCCAGCCCAATTCCTTCCGGATTTTTTCCGGCGCAGCTACCAGCCTGGGTGCGTCGCCCGGACGGCGCGGACTTTCAATCGCCGGGATCGGCATCCCGGTCACGGTCCGGGCCGTCTCGATCACCTCCCGCACAGAATACCCGCTGCCGTTGCCCAGGTTGTAGACCAGCCGGTCGTTTTTTTCCAGCGCCTTCAGCGCCAGCAGGTGGGCCGAGACCAGGTCTGCAATGTGGATGTAGTCACGGATGCAGGTTCCGTCCGGCGTTGGATAGTCCGTCCCGTAAATAGTTGCGTTCTTCTTTTGACCCAGCGCCACTTGCAGCACCAGCGGGATCAGGTGGCTTTCCGGTTGGTGTGCTTCGCCGCGTCCAGGCAGTGCCCCGCTGGCGTTAAAATAGCGCAGAGACACAAAATGCATTCCATGGATTCGACGATACCATTCCAGTGCCTGCTCGATCGCCAGCTTGGTAAAACCATACCCGTTTGCCGGATCGATGGGTGAATCCTCACGTAAAGGCGTTTCGCTGGAGCCATACACCGCCGCCGTGGACGAAAGCACGAACTGGCTCACCCCGGCGCGCTGGGCCTCCTCCATTAATTGCAGGGAATTTGCCAGGTTGTTCTTAAAGTATTTCCCGGGATCCCGCATGCTCTCCCCGGCTTCGATGAACGCCGCAAAGTGCATCACTGCGGCATATTTTCCGTCCATAAGTGCTGCCCTCAGCCTTACCGCATCACCCAGGTCCGCCTGGATGAAACGCGCCCCCACCGGCACGGCCCCCAGGTGGCCTGTCACGAGCGAATCGAATATAGTTACAGAATGTCCAGCCCTCAGCAGTGCTTCGGCAGTGGACGATCCGATATACCCCGCCCCGCCTGTCACAAAAACGTTCATGCATCCTCCAGTAATCTGGGAAAGAATTCTTTTTCATGCATCCACGAATCCGGGGCGCCCGGCCGCGCCTGCATGCTGGCAGGTAAAATTATATCGTACTCTCAACGTAAACCGGCATGGGTGTAATGTTTTAGGCCGTCCCCAGACCCCTTCCTGGCTTAATCACCCCTCCAGCACGCATATCTATCCGACAATCTGACTATCTGACTATCCACCAGGGGGCTTTCCAGCCTAACATTCCGGCCCAACACATTCCGGCCCAACTGCTGGCCCAACTGCTTGACGCGTTCATGCAATCCGCATTATACTCATTCTCCTACGGGGTGTAGCGCAGCTGGTAGCGCACCGCGTTTGGGACGCGGTGGTCGGCGGTTCGAATCCGCCCACCCCGACTGACCGCCAGGACCGGTTTGGTTCCCGGCGGTTTCTTTTTAAATTATTATGGTCGCTCAAATCGGGGGGATGGCCGCTTGATTACTTGCATTCCTTCGCGCCTTTGTCCCTGTAATCTTTTCCCCTTTCTCATTGCCTGCTCATCTATGCTACAATAAAGGCAAAGGATGGTAGGATGGCGCGGAAAAATATTGATGGAGTCATCGAGGCAGTTCGCTATGCTCCCGGCGGCATGATCAGCGTGGTACGCACGTATGAGCGTCGCGGCGCAGTTTGGTCGGACCAGGTCATTCTCGACCGCACCGAACTTATTGCCCGCATGTCCGCTGGTAGGATTTTTGTTACCGGCCAGCGCAGATCCTCTTTGGGCAGCGTCTTTCAGACCGGGTCAGTCGTTCACATATCCGGTGAACACATTCTTTCCGGCGCGGAAACAGCCCCCAGGGACCTGCTAGTCGGTGTTTCGATTTTCTAATATTGCAAATGCACTTTCGTTCTCAGATTCGTCTGGAGGCCTTTTATGAAAATCATTGACCAGACCCCTTTCTTTAATGACAATGGCGAATTGAGTTTCATTGATCGCGTCAGGGCAACCATGGAATATGGCCCTGGTTGGATCAAGGAGATCGAAGCAACGAAATCGGTCATTTCCGTCCTGAAAAAGTCCCTCGATAAGAATTACACACTGCTGTGTAATATCACCCCCCCCGGCCTGGATGCCAGGATCCCACTCATCCTGGTGGGGCCTACCGGTTTGTTCGTCATGATCGTCACTCCCAAGCCGGGCATGTTCCGCGCTAAAGGCGATCAGTGGGGCATTCTTTCCGGTAACTCGATCAAGTCCGAAAATCCCAACCTGCTCACACGCACCGAGCGAATGGCGCGTGCCATTCAGGTTTATCTGCAACGGCAAGGCTATGTGGATTTATTTAATGTGGAAGCTGTTCTACTCTGCTCCGATCCGGCCACCAACGTGGACAGCATGCGGCCCATCATTCGCGTTATCATGCGCGATATGCTTGAGCGTTTTGCCGCATCAATTCCACAGGCACGCATCGTTTTGAGTCCGGAATCCGCTTTCGACATTGTCAATCGCCTACTCAATCCCCCGCCTCCCCCTCCCTCCAAGCCGGCAGAAACCAAACAAGCCGCCCCTCCCAAGGCTGAACCTGTCCCTGAATCGCAGCCGGTCAGCCCCTTCGTTCCAGCCATGGCCTTCCCCGCTTCTACGGGCCTTCCCGCTGCCGCTCAAGAGCCCGTCCCGGCTTCTCCGTTTTCCCTGGAAGAGACCTCCCCGGCTCTTGTTGAAGAAACCATCTCACCAGAGCCAGGCTCCCTCCCGAAGGCTTCCCCCTCCGCCTCTCCCAATCTGCTTGCCCGCTTGAAAATGACCCGCAACCAGATCCTGCTCCTGGCCGGCATGGCCGTCATCTGGGTCCTGATCATCGCCGCTTTTGCTTTCCTTATTGCAGTAACCATGAATCCGCCGTTGATACTGCTGAAGTAGACCTACTTTCCCGATGCCACCTTTCCTCTCCATTATCATCCCTGCTCGAAATGAAGAGATCCGCCTGCCCCGCGCCCTGGGGCAGGTCTTTGCATTCCTGGAAAAGCAGACCTACACCTCCGAAGTGCTGGTGGTAGAAAACGGTAGCCGGGACCGCACCCTTGCAATTGCCAGGGAATCTACCCGATCCTTCCCCAGTCTGCGCCTCCTGCATGAAGACCAGCCCGGCAAAGGCCGCGCCGTCCGGCTTGGTGTACTGGAAGCCAGGGGCGATTTCCGCATGATTGCCGATACGGATTTCTCTATGCCGGTTGACCAGATCAACCGTTTCCTTCCCCCTCTCTGCACCAGTGATATTTCCATTGCCAGCCGCGAAGCACCTGGCGCCAGGCGCTACGACGAACCGGGCTTCCGCCACCTGACCGGGCGCGTTTACAACTTCTGGATCCGCTCCCTCGTCCTGCCTGGCTTGCAAGATACCCAGTGCGGCTTTAAATGTTTCCGTGACAGCGTTGCCGAAGATATTTTTCCCCGCCAGACTCTCACCGGCTGGTCTTTTGATGTGGAGTTGTTGGCCATCGCTCGGCGTCATGGATATTCCATCTGCGAGATTGGCATCCCCTGGTTTTATAACCCTGGCAGCAAAATAAACGTCCTGCGCGATTCCACCCGCATGTTCTTTGACTTGCTGCAGATCCGCCGCAACCTACGCCGGGGCATCTATGATGCTCGTTCTTGATCTATTGAGCCAATGAGAGCGTAAGTTTCGAGCGCTTTTTCGAGAATAATTTGCTAAATAAAACACCCTCTACCAAAAGGTTTAGAAACCTTCCACCAGACTCCGAAGTCTCAAGACTTCGCTCTTCGAAATTTTTTTTATTCCCCTCCCTCATTTACGAACAACACTTGTGGGATGCTGGCTACACGCAAATCGCCGGCATCGACGAGGCCGGCCGCGGCGCCTGGGCCGGACCGGTCTGCGCAGCCGCTTTAATTCTACCGACTGACCCAGCCATCCTCCAGGCGCTTGACCAAGTCCGTGATTCCAAGTTGATGACCCCGCAGAGCCGGGAAACCTGGGCCCCCCGTATCCGCCTCGCCGCCGTTGCCTGGGGCGTCGGGTTTGCCTCATCGCAGGAGATAGACACACTCGGCATCCTGCCCGCCACCAAGCTCGCCGCCACCCGCGCTCTCGCCAATCTTTCAGCCTCTACCGATCCTCCTTCGCCTGCCCCTTCTCTGTTCTCTGCTCACTCCTCTTTCCTCCCTGATTACCTTCTTACCGATTTCCTCTTATTACCCGAGCTCGAAAGGAACCAGACCGCCCTCATCAAAGGTGACCGCCTCTCCCTCAGCGTTGCCGGCGCCTCCGTCCTGGCCAAGACCGCCCGGGATGCCCTCATGCGGGAGCTGGATCTCCGCTACCCTGGCTACGGCTTCGCCCGACACAAAGGCTACGGCACCCGCCTCCACCAGCAGTCCCTCCATCAATTGGGTTTATCCGAAATCCACCGCAAATCCTTTTCGATCCATTTCTAAATTTTCTTCCGCTCGTCTCCGCCAGTCACCTCTATACCGTTTCTTCTGTTTTATGTCTTACGTTTTACGTTTTATATTCTATTTTTTGGCCTCACGATTACCGATTCTCGAATACCATTTTCACGTTTCCCTCCCTCCCTGATCCGATGATTGCCTGTCAACCGTTTTTTTGTTTTTTTCTTCATTTCCATTGAGTCCGTCTGTCCCGCGATGCTCTCCCGCAAGATTGTGGTAAAAGTTCTTCTTCCCCTTTCGCTTTCTTCTTCTATTTCTTTCGCCTTTTGTGTCCTTAGTGCCCTTCGTGTTGAATCTCTTTTTTATGCGGTAAAATACTCTCATGAAATCTTCCCTCGAAAAACTGCGCAAATTCTTCCGCCTTGAGCACGGCAACGGCTATGCCAACACCGCCGTCATTGGTGGGCTGGTTAAAATCCTGGATTATTGGGAAGGCGAAGCCCGCAACGAAGCCATCCCCGAGCCGCTCGTCCAGGCGGTCGCATCCACACTGCGCCTGTATGCCGACCAGACCCCCGAAGTCCGTCACCTCGAACTTCTTTCCCTTTGGAAGGAGGTTCAGGCTGAATATCCCGAGGCCGCCCCGCAGAAGAAACCTCTTGCTCCCGTCCATGCCCCTGCCGCGCCAATTGAACCCGTTTCACCCATTGAGCCGCCTCCGCAGCCACCCTCTAAAATGCCGCTCGAATCATCCATTCCTTTGTCAGTGGAAGTAGTCCCGTCCCCATCCCTGGCTCCTTTGCCCCCTGCTTCAGATTCCCCTTCCACCTTAACCCCTGCTCCGCTCAACCCTGTTTCCAATTCCTCTGCTCCCCTTTCTCCTTCGCCTCTCCTTCCTGCTTATGAATCCCCTTCTCCCCTCCCCCCTGCATCCGATTCCCCTGCTCTCATTCCTTTAGTCCCTGTTAATCCTTCTCCCCTCCCACCTGCTTCTGACTCCTCATTCCCCCGCCCCGCTCAGCCTGCCCATCCCACGCCCGGCCGTGCTGACTCGCGCCCTGGCGGCGTCACCAGCCAGCGTCCCATTGCCCTCAACGCCTCCCTAACCGTTCTGGCCGGCGTTGGGCCGCGCCATGCCAGCATGCTCACCCGCCTGGGCCTCAACACCCTCGGCGACATGCTTTACAACTTCCCGCGCCGCTACGAAGATTACAGCCAGCTCAAACCCATCCGGGATTTGTTCTATGGCCAGCAGGTCACCGTCATCGGCGAGGTCACCTCGATAAACTCACGCCCACTGCGCGGCGGCAAAATGACCATCACCGAGGTCGTCATCAACGACGGCACCGCCGGTCTGCGCCTCAGCTGGTTCAACCAGCCCTGGTTGGCCAACCGCCTCAAAGTTGGCGATGCCATCTCCGTCTCCGGCAAGGTCGAACAATACCTCGGCCGCCTGGTCATGAACAGCCCCGATTGGGAACCCGTCGAAGTCGAGAACCTCCACACCAACCGCATCGTCCCCATCTACCCTCTCACCGCCAACGTCACCCAGAAATGGCTGCGCAAATTGATGCACCAGGTCGTCACCTTTTGGGCTCCCCGACTGACCGACCACCTGCCCGAGAACATCCGCACAGCCGCCGGATTGCCCGATCTAAGCACCGCCCTTCTCCAGGTCCATTTCCCCGATTCCGACGAAAAATTGCAAGCTGCCCGCCAGCGCCTGGCCTTCGACGAAATCTTCTTCCTGCAGACCGGTGTCCTGCGTCAGCGCCGTGACTGGCAGTCCCTCCCCGGACGTATCTTTGCCGTTGAGGCTGCCTGGCTTGATGCCCGTCTCGCCGCTCTGCCCTTTGCCCTCACGACTGCCCAAAAAAAAGCCCTTACCGAGATTCACCTCGACCTGGCCTCCGGCCAGTCCATGAACCGCTTGTTGCAAGGCGACGTCGGATCCGGTAAAACCGTTGTGGCAGCCCTGGCCGCCGCCATTGTCAACGCCTCCGGCGCCCAGGCCGCCATCATGGCCCCCACCTCCATCCTGGCCGAACAGCATTACCACACCTTCCTGAATATCCTAGCCTCCGAAAATGGTATTCTCCAGCCCTCCTGCATCCGCCTGCTGGTCGGCGATACTCCCGCCGCCGAAAAGGACGAGATCCGCTCCGGGCTGGCGGATGGCAGCCTCCTGATCGTCATCGGCACCCATGCGCTGCTCGAAGACCCGGTCACCTTCAAGGACTTGCAGTTTGTCACCATCGATGAACAGCACCGCTTTGGTGTCGAGCAGCGCGCCCTCCTGCGCTCCAAGGGCACCAACCCGCACCTGCTTGTCATGACCGCCACCCCCATTCCGCGTTCGCTCGCTCTCACTGTCTATGGCGACCTTGACATTTCCGTCATGGACGAGCTGCCCCCCGGCCGCCAGCCCATTGAAACCTATGTCCTCACCCCCTCCGAACGCGAACGCGCCTACACCCTCGTGGATAGCCAGGTCAAGAGCGGTCACCAGGCCTTCATTATTTACCCGTTGGTGGAAGAGAATGAAAAGAGCGAATTGCTCGCCGCCACGCAGGAACATACCCGCCTGCAAAAAGAGATCTTCCGCAAGCTGAAGCTGGGTCTGCTGCATGGGCGCATGAAGCCCGAAGAGAAGGACGCCGTGATGCTGGCCTTCCGCGACCACCAATATGATATCCTGGTATCCACCACCGTCGTCGAGGTAGGCGTGGATGTGCCCAATGCCACGGTCATGCTGGTCGAAGGCGCCAATCACTTCGGCCTGGCCCAGCTCCACCAGTTACGCGGCCGGGTCGGACGTGCCGCCGCCCAGTCCTATTGCCTGCTCATCCCCGACCACGAGGATGCCGCCGAAAACCTGCGCCTGCAAGCCATGGCCGAAACCAATGACGGTTTCATCCTGGCGGAACGTGACCTGCAGCAGCGCGGCCCCGGCGAGTTCCTCGGCACGCGCCAGGCCGGCTATGCCACTTCCCTCAGGATGGCCAACTTGGGCGATATCCCAATGATCGAAAAAGCCCGCCAACAGGCCCAGGCACTTTTTGCCCGTGACCCCGACTTGAAAAACCCCGAGAACGCTTTGCTTGCCGAAGCCCTTAGGCGCTTTTGGGGTGGTGGGAAAGGAGATGTAAGCTGATGGTCCGCGCCCTTTTCCCCGGAACGTTTGACCCGGTTCATTACGGCCACATCGATATTGCCACGCGTGCCGCCCGCCTCTTTGATGAGCTGGTGGTTGCCGTCTACGACCGGCCGCTCAAATCCTTGCTTTTTCTGCCGGAGGAACGCATTGCCCTCGTCACCCAGGCCTTGCAGGATAACCCCCGCATCCGCGTGGTCAGTTATAGTGGCATGACCGTCGATTTTTGCCGCCAGATTGGTGCGCAGGTCATCGTACGCGGCCTGCGCGTCTTCTCCGATTTCGAGTTCGAGTTCCGCATGGCCCTCGCCAACCACCGCCTGGCCCCAGATATTGAGGTCGTCGCCTTCATTACCGACGAGGAACACACCTTCCTCTCCTCCAGCACCGTCCGCGAGATCGCCTCGCTGGGCGGTGACGTTTCCAGCATGGTGCCTCCTTATGTCAATGCTGCCCTCAAAAACAAACTGAAAGACCAGAGCGACCAGCAGGTGCGTCCTTTCGGTATTAAAGTATAATAAGTACAAATTAACGGGTATCAAAGCAGTCAAGTAGGTACGACTCTCATTGTTTCTTTCCTTTTCGGTACTAATTTTGGTCATTCCGGTCATAATAATTACCAAAAAACGGGTAAAAATGCTATTCCAATCCTTTTTGGGAAGGATTTATAATTGAGTTGTTCCGCCTGTTCAAGCGGAGGAGATCATGGACATTCTTCACTTAGTTGACCGCCTGGAAGAACTCTTCAATAACAGCCGCGCTATCCCGTTGACCCATAATGTCATCGTCGATGAGGACAAGTTCCTGGATATCATTGACCAGATGCGCATCTCCGTCCCGGAAGAAGTGAAAAAAGCCCAGGAGGTTTATTCGAAAAAAGACCGCTACATGGCCCAGGCCCAGGAAGAGGCCAACCGCACCCTGCAGCTGGCCCGCGACAAAGCCAACGACTTGATCGATAAAGAATCCCTCGTTTCGGATGCCAAGCGCCGTGCCGACCAAATCCTCGAGCATGCCGCCGCGGAAGCCGAGAGCATCAAGGCTGGTGCCGATCAATATGCCCAGGAATCCCTGCAGAATCTGGAACACGCCATGGAACAGTTGCTCACACAGGTGCGCAATGGCGTTCAACTGCTCGAAGAGAAACACCCCCCCATTGAAGACCCCACTTCCCGGCAATGACCAGAAGACCTCCGCAAATGATTGCGGAGGTCTTCTTTGACCGTGTTATACTCTTTATGATCGCTTATCCCGAAATTTTCTCGGGAGTGTGGTTAATCAAATAACTGTTGACACCACGCTCCGGATTACCATCACCACCTTACCTTTGATCTCCAGGGGTTCGTTTTTATTTACATAGATCGGTCCCATGCTTGGGTTGGCTGGCTGGAGCCGGTAGCGGTCCTTCTCCTTGTAAAAATACTTGAGCGTGGTCTCGTCCTGTCGCGGCAGCCAGATTGCCACCATGTCGCCGTTGCTGGCCTGCTCGGTGCGCTTCATGATGACGATATCTCCGTCATTGACCATGGCATCGATCATCGAGTCGCCCTTGACTTTAAGGGCAAACAATTCGGTGCCCTTTTCGTCCACAGGCAGCAGGCTGCGGGCCACATCCACCCCGTCGATCTCGTCGCCGATATAGGTTTCGCCGGCTGCCGGTACCTGGATGGGTAAACCAGCCGCGATCGGACCGAGGATGGGCACCTTAAAAATACTATGGGTCTTGGTCCCGCTCAGCCGTAATGCCCGCGAAAATTTTGCGTCCCGCTCGATATATCCCCACTCTTCCAGTTGCTTGAGGTAATAGGTGACAACCGAAGTGGATGAAATATCGGTCGCCTCTCCTATCTCCCGGATGGAGGGCGGGTATCCTTTGCTCAACCGCTCATCCAGGTATTCGAGAATTTTCTGATGCCGCTTTGTCAAACCCTTGCTCGTTCTTACCATGTCTACCTGCCTTTCATATACTCGCTCATTTGTGCTAAAAACGAATATACACGAACATACGTTCTGTGTCAAGGTTTTTAAGCTACCTAAAATCCCTAACAAATTGGTGGCTTTGGTCGCTCTGTCTGGCCTTTTTGTAGTGGCGACTTTAGTCGCTCCCCATCTCGCTTCTTATTTCAACCGGACACACAACATGAAAATGCAATTTGTTGTATACTTTTTTTTACCATTTACTTGATCATTTCGCCGCCCGCCTGAATATTGGTAAAGGAGTCCCCATGTCCCGTCTGATTCTCGCATCCGAGCGTGTCCGGCGAGCCCGCCTGCTCATTCAAAAAGCCCGTGACCTGCCTGTCCCGCCCGATACCGACGCCGGCAAATATAATTTCTCTTACGTGGCGCAGGTTAAAGCCTTATTGCAGGATGCCCGTGACCTGATCAAGTATATTCCCAAAACCCCCAGCGCCACCGCCGAGATCAAGGAGCAGGTAACCCAGATCCTCCAGGAAGCCGACCGTGCCAACCAGGAGATCCTGCATTAGCACCTGCCGCCTTGCTCGAACCACCTAACGCTATTGACATTTACTAGTGTGTCTTTTCGAACATCTGAAACTTTTGGGACATTTGGAACTTCTGGAACTTTTGGTGCCTTTGGAACTTTTGGTTCTTTTTAGACTATTTTGATCCTATCCCGCAGAGTGCCTTAATGGAAACATATTTCGGAACATATCAAATTCGCTGGTCAGATCTGGATGCCAACAACCATGTCAATTATGCCGCCTATATAGACTCCGCTGGAGACCTGCGCTATCGTTTCTTTATCCAGCATGGATTTCCGCCTGAGCGATTTGTCCAGCTTGGCCTCGGGCCGGTCTACACCGCTATGCAAGCCCGCTTTTTGCGCGAGGTCCGCATGGGCGAAACCATCACCATCACCTACTCTCTAGCTGGACTCTCCCCGCGCGGCTCCAGCTGGAAGGTTCATCACGATGTGCTTAAATCCAACGGCAAGAAAGCCGTCAGTCTTGATCTGGAAGGCACCCTGCTTAATTTATCCACCCGCAAACCTGTCGCGCCGATACCCGAATTATTGGAGATTTTCAACCTGATCCCGCGCACCCCGGATTTTAGCATCCTGCCCGAGCTGCGCTGGCTGGATTGATCAAATCTCTCGTCTGTCCGGCACGGGTATTGACGCATCGGTAGGTCGGGCTGGTCTTGCATGTATATATTCTTCCAACCCGATCTTTTTCGTGAATAGCGACCTCGGAAACGTGATCGCTATCGTCAGTAACAACCTTCCATACCCGCTCCGATCGGCGAACATATCCAGCAGCGCTTGGCTGACTGCCGGGCTCCGCAAGGCCAGCTCGAACCAGGTTTTTTGATACGGGTAAAATATCCTTCTCATCACGTTGCCCATTCGTAGGTTCCGGCCCATGCTTTTATTCACCCATTCGCTGTAGCATTCGGGAGCCCCTGTCAGGATTGCCTGCGCTGCCAGGTGTCCGCTCTTGATCGCAAAGCGGATTCCCTCCCCGGTGAATGGGTCCACCAGGCCGGCAGCATCCCCTATCAGTAAACTTTTACGGGTGCCAATCGTTTCGTCCTGGGCGAAAATCGGAACCGGATGCCCGTGACTTGCCTGCGATTGGATCGGAATCCCAAAGCGCTGCATGACACGTTCCAGAACAGCTTGCAATTCCCCCGGTCTTGGTTTCAAACCGCCTATCCCAATGGAAAGGTGGTCGGCCTTTGGGAAGATCCAAATATATCCGGTTGAAATCTCTCCGAAAATAAAGATGGGGTTATCAGCAAACCGTCGCAGGGTCTCCTCCGGCACTTCCGCTTCGATTTCTATTGCTCCGGCCATGCTTTTCTTTCGTCGCAGCCCCAACGACCGGGCCATCAGGCTGTTTGCCCCGTCGGCTGCCACCAGGTAATCCGCCTCGATCCGCTCCCCCTTGACGGTTTCAACGCTGACCGATTCAGAGCTTTCAGCCACGCCGCGCACTCCTTCACCTTCCCTGATGTCTGCCTGCACATGCTCCAATAAAAAGGCATCGAACTGCTTCCGCATGACCATCCGCAAGCTGGAGCCCGCCACTGGGATGGTGACCAGCTCGTTACCCAGCACATAAGAGATGGCGTTCACCCTGGATTGGATCACTGGATCGAAGGAAAAAGGAAATTGTTCCAGCACCTGCGCCGACACGGCGCCTCCACACGGCTTATAACGCGGCAGCAATTCCTTTTCCAGCACTAAAACTTTTTTACCGGCCTGTCCTAGAAAAAAAGCGGCCGTGGCTCCCGCTGGGCCACCGCCGGCAATAATTACATTGTATCTCTCGGACATGATTGTTCGTCACCTCTCTGTTAGATTGAATCGGATATCCCGTGATAAAGGAGAATTTTGGTGAGCACAAATAACGGATACGATATAATCATAACACCGATTTCTTCTCCCTCAAACCCATCCAAACAACGACACGGCAACCTCCATGAAAAAAACCTTCCCGATCATACTCGCCTTTGCAGTTACCTTTCTGTTTTTCATTCAAAGTGTCGGAACACTGGTTGAGTCCATCTATATCCTGGATCTGATGAACTTGAACATCGATACCAAGGTCCTCGGCCTCTTGTTCTTCTTCGCGCCCGTCCTGCTTATTCCATTCTTCAAGAAATTCCGGCCTCAATTGATCTGGATCACCTTCACACTTCTGTTTCTTTCACGCGGGCTGCTGCCATATCTGGATACCGCCAACCGGATGCTGGTTTCGGGGATTGCCACCGCTGCGGTCATCAGCCTGTTCCTGCTCTTGCTGACAGCGCAGCCCCGCCGAACAACCCATTCTCGAACCGGACTTTGGGCATCCGCCGGGCTGGCACTGGCCGTCGGTTTGTCCGTCCTGCTGCGCACCGTCTACTTTGGCCTGGATTATTCCCTCACCCCCGCCGGCGGATGGAGCGGCATTCTCCTCGGCCTCCTGTTGGGAGCAGGCTTGACTCAAATGGAGTCGGGTGGCGCATCTCAAGTAGAACGGAAACCTCGCAGCGTCACAACCGCTATTCTTGGAATTTTTCTCGTCCTGACCCTGGTCTATTTTGCGTTTTCAGCGCCTTCCGTGATTTCCCGCTGGACCGGCGCCAATTACACCTTGATCGTTCTCGCCGTCAGCTTGCTTGCAGCCGCCTGGATATTACTGGCCCTGCGCCGCCCGCATGTCCTACGGATTATTGACCAGCGGCTGCTCCTGGCCGGTAACCTGGCCTTCACCCTCTGCCTGACCGGCACCATCCTGGTCCATAGTGTGCCTTTCCCGCCAAATGCTGCTTCTCCCGCCGTGTCAGTGGCTTCCCCGCGATGGTGGCAGGCCATCCCATTGGTGCTCATGCTGTTGCTTTTCCCGGTACTCTTCCTGGATCTGGGTCTATTTTTTGAACACATCCGCCAATCCGCCTTCTCCCCGCCTCAATTGGTGCCGGGTCTCTTGCTGGGCTGTCTGGTCTTGGTTTTGCTGGTCTTCGCCAATATCTTCAGCAATGTCTGGGGCTACATCCAGCCGGTCAGCCTGTTCTTCCGCGGCAAGTTCTGGCTGGCATTCTTCTTGCCCGTCGGTGGCATCAGCCTGCTGGCCTGGCTGACCGGTAATGCCAGGCCCTCCAGCGACGGGGAACCTGCTGGTCGTTTTCCCTGGACTTGGGCAGTCCTGCTCGCAGGCCTCTGCCTGGGCACACTCACAGGCGCGCTACCTGCAAAACGCTTGCATGTTCAATTGCTCGACCGGCCATCCATAACAGTCATGACCTACAATATCCAGGCAGCCAATGGCTCCGATGCACAAAAATCCTTCGAACGGCAGCTGGCGGTTATCCGTAAGGTTTCGCCCGATATCGTAGCTTTGCAGGAGTCTGATACAGCCCGCATCTCGCTAAACAACAATGATTATGTCCGCTTCTACGCCGACAGTCTAGGATATTATTCATATTATGGCCCCTCGACTGTTGCCGGAACGTTCGGGACAGCCATTCTATCGAAATTTCCACTCCGTAACACCCGCTCGGTCTACACCTATAGCGACACGGATGAGATTGGCGTTGCTGAGGCGGAGATCGATGTGGATGGGTTTCCGATCACCATTTTCGATGTCCATCCGGACGGCTCTGACCTTGCCAAGATGACCTTTGTCAAGGCACTCCTGCAGCGCGCCCAAACCAAACCCAATGCGATCGCCCTGGGCGATTACAATCTGTCTGATACCACCCCGGAGTATCAATTGCTTGATGGTGTTTTTATCAATGCCTGGACCAGCGTCTACCCCACCAAGGTCAGCCCGGATGGTGTGGATATGTCCGGGGCGGGTCGCATCGACCATATTTTCGTTTCCCATTCACTGGGTGTGCGCAACCCGGTCTACCTGCTGCCCCCTGCTTCCGGCTCCGATCACCCGGTCCACTGGGCCGAGATCCTTTTGAATGTTCCGAAATAAACTTCAGGAGATTTTATATAGAGAACCAGTATTATTGCTGGGAAAGAGAAAACCCATGAAAGATACCGCCCCCTCCTTGAAACCCTTGGACAGCAGCACGCTTGAGATAATTCTCGTGCTCGTCCTAGTCACGCTCCCCGATTTGCTGTTGTCGAATTGGGTGTCCCTGCCGCTCGCCTTGCGTCGTAGCCCTCTGGTGCAATTGCGATACTGGGTTAATGCTGTCTCGGGGCTGGAATTTGTGGTACCGGTCGTTCTATTCATAGCCATGGTTTTTTTTGGTTGACCCGGCGGAATACCCTGGGACGTAAAATGGCAATTATCTATTTGGGTTGGGTCACACTCCGGCTTGTCATAAAAATTTTGCTGATCATATTAATTATCACCTCCCGTCCGCAATCTGTCGAAGGGGTGCTTCTGAAAGACACGTTTGTATTATGGGTGATAAACTTTTTTCTTTTCGGAACCTGGTTCTGGGTTATCGATGGAGGCGGACCGCGCGCCCGCCGCGACGGCATTTCCCGTCGTTACGATTTTGCCTTTCCGCAACGCATGTTGCCCATGACCGGTTGGGAGGATTGGCAGCCAAAGTTCTGGGACTATATTTTCCTTGGCTTTAGCAGCAACACCCAGTTTGGTCTGGGTGACACGCAGGTGCTTAGCCTGCGGGCAAAATTCCTTTCGATGCTCCAGATCACGCTTTCCATGGCAGTCATTGTGTTCATGGCCACATTCGCGATCAGTTTGCTGCGCTGAAATGGGAAAACGATAAAAGATGATTACCGCTCAACAATACGACCGGCTTGTCCGGGCTTTGCCCATCCTTTCCCACGCTGACCCGGCTTTGCTGCATGAATTTCAGCAGGCTGCCACCTTCATGCGGATTCCGGAAGGGCACGATGTTTTCGTCGAAGGCGACCAGGTTGATGCGATTGCGCTGTTAATTTCAGGCGTCGTGCGCGTATATAAGATCGGCGAGACCGGCCGCGAGATCACGTTGTACCGTTTCGGGAACGGCGAATCCTGCATCCTGACCGCCAATGCCATCCTGAGTCAGCAAAATTTTCCGGCGGTTGCGACTGTGGAAAAGGCCGCCGAAGCCGTCATGATCCCGGCGGATGCCTTCCGGGATTGGGTGCGTCGTTACAATCTGTGGCGGGAATTCGTCTTCGAATTGCTCTCCCAGCGGCTGGCCTCAGTGATGGCGATCGTGGAGGAAGTCGCTTTCCGTCGCATGGATGCACGCCTGGCGGCCTTCCTGGTCGACCGCACCCGTACCTCCAGCCTTATCCACATCACCCATCAGCAGATTGCCGCCGAACTGGGCACTTCACGCGAAGTCATCAGCCGCATTCTGGAGGATTTTTCCTCCCAAGGCCTGCTCCGTTCCGGCCGCGGTGTCATCGAAGTCTTGGATTCAGAACCTTTGCAGGCCCGCTCGATTATGTGACTTTATCACATACAGAACGTGCTAATGCTCCTATACTGGGGGTACGAATAAATCCGGTACCAAGTTCACCGAAAATAGGAGACAAAAAATGAACCCTTTCGTAAAGTTTATGGCTTCCCCGGCTGGCCGCATCACCCGTATTGTGGCAGGCATCTTTCTGGTCGCTTTGGGTATTTTCATGCACAGCGTGGGCGGCATCATCGTTGCCGTGGTCGGACTCGTCCCGTTGCTAGCTGGCCTGTTCGACTTCTGCGTCTTCGCCCCGCTCTTTGGCGCCCCCCTCAGTGGCCCTAAAATCCGCCTGGGCAAGTAAAGTTAAATTCAACTTTACCAGAACCCTCCAAAGCCAACCGGCCCCGGAGGGTTTTTTATTTTAGGTTTTAGGTTTTAGGTTTTAGGTTTTAGCGTAACGTTTGTGCAATCAAATGCAGTTTGATAAAAAGTGGCACAAAAAAGGAAGATTTTGGCCCATCCAACGGTCAAAGACGGCCGCCGGGTATTTGGAGCACCTTGCCTGCAAAGGC
>JBEKCT010000034.1:0-27279 GCA_050014715.1 Anaerolineales bacterium
ACGCAGCTCAGAATTTAAATTGGGCTAATTCATTGATAGCGTTTGTCCAATCTTTTCAGCACTTTTCGTTCAGATTGCCATGTTTCAGTTGTTAATGTACAGTTTTTTCAGTCGAGCCATCTGTGGTGATTAATATAAGTCGCTTTAAGATCATTGGCAGGCAATTTCTGCATAACAAAAAACACATATCCGTACCAATCCGAATACTGCCGGTATAGATCGATCTCCCTCTGGCTTTCATGCAGAAACGCCTGTGCTTCTCCATTACCGCGGTATTCTTCACCTAACATGCCGATGCGCTCCTCCAGTGGGGTGTAATAATCCTCCCACCAGGCCGACTCGGGCAGCACGAAATAGCCGCTCTCGCGGTATCCGCTTTTCTCCACGCTGGCCAGGTTGTCTTCGAGGGACTGCATGCCCTGATAATTTTCATGCCAATAGCCTTCGATTTCCGCCGGAGCATCCGCTTTCAACCAGCTTAGCTCGGTCACCGCCAGGTAGCCGCCTGCTTTCAGCCAGGGCTGCCATTCCCGCAGGCCCTTTTCAAAGCCGATGATGTAGATGGCCCCTTCCGACCAGATCGCCTCAAAGCTGCCAGGTTCGAAATCCAGCGCGAACATGGATTGGTTGGATATGGTAATCCGCTCGGCCACTCCCTCCTTTTCGGCCCGGCGGGATAGCGCATCCAAGTAAGGCTGGTAGGTATCGGTCGCCAGGATGCTGCTGTCACAAATCCGTGCCAGTTCGAGCGTCTGCATACCCGGGCCGCAGCCGATATCCAAAATGCGCAGCCGGGCCGGCAGGCCGCTCATCAGCGCAAAAGCCCTCCGGGTGGAAGCGACCTCTCCCGGCCCTTCGCGCGGCAGGTCGCGGTGCAGTTCGAAGAAGAGATCCATAAATTCTCTTAACTCCGGGAAGAAACGAATAAGCCGGAATCCTTGGTGATATGGAGAACCCCGCCGTACGCTTCCATTTCGCGGGCCATAAACTCTCTGAACTGATCCAGTCTTTTCTCTAGAATCTGCCTGGCCCACTCGGATAATAGGTAATCCACCAATGGATCGACTTCGGTCACCTCCAAAGCGTTCTGGTAGTGGTACTGCTTGATATTCGTGAATTGTGTTGCAAGCTGCACCATTCCATTATCAAGTGTGAAAGAGGCAGATACTGCACCCCAGGAAGACAACCCGGAATCGGATTTGCCGATCAAATTAGCTATTTCAATCAAATGATGATCTCCAACTGTCGAAGCATAGAATGTCCGGCCGGTTTCAGGACGCGCCATATCTCTGCAAGGGCAGTTGATCGGTTAGGCACATGGTAGAGCATGTGGTTGGCAATCACGGCGTCGAAATGTCCATCTTCGAAGGGAATGGACTGGGCATCAATGATTTTGAACTGGAATGGGCGGTGCGTTTCAAGGTTGTGTCTGGCCTGCTCCAACATCCCGTCTGAAAAATCAGAAAGGGTAATATCCCAACCTGCGGGAATGCGGTCAAGGTTATCCAGCCACAGGGTACCTGGGCCGCAGCCTAACTCCATTATCCGCCAGCGATTCGATGCCTTGAATTGATCGAAGACCCAATGCTGCCAACCATATTTATTCACGCTGAAGCCTTGGTGTAACCGGACGCGCGCATCCAGATTCGAAGAATCCTTGTATTGTTTTTTCAGGTTCAGCGGATCATTCATCTTCATCGGAACCTTCCGTGTTCTCCTTAATCCGTTTTTCAGCCAGGGCAATATATTTCTCGTCAATCTCATAGCCAACATAATGGCGGCCACTTTTAACCGCCGCGATGGCGGTCTGCCCGGAACCCATAAAGGGGTCCAGAACGATCTCATTCTCGAACGTGTAGAGCTGGATCAGGCGGCGCGGCAGCTCCGCCGGGAAGGGCGCGGGATGCCCGACTCTGCGGGCCGATTCTGCATTCATGTCCCATACCGATTTGTTGTATTCCAGGAACTCATCCCGCGTGATGGTGCTGAGCCGTTTGGACGGGTTCTGCCGTTTGAAGCTCTGTTTACAGAAGATCAGGATGTACTCGTGCACGTCCCGCAGGATCGGGTTGCTGGCCGATTTCCACGAGCCCCAGGCGGTGGAGGGCGAAGCGCTGGCAGCTTTGTTCCAGATAATCTCGCCGCGCATCAGGAAGCCCAATTGGATGGCCTGTTCGGATATAAAAGCGTGCAGCGGGATATAAGGTTTGCGGCCCAGGTTGGCCACATTGATGCACATACGTCCGCCCGGCACGAGCACACGCCAGGTTTCCTTCCAGACGCGTTGGAGAAAGGCCAGATAATCTTCGAGTGTTTGGTCTTTGTCATATGAGTTTCCTTGTACAGCTATGCACCCATCACGTCTAGTAATAAAAAGATGATTCTTAATGTTGAGACACCAAACCTTGCCCTCGTAATCAACCTTATTAATATGTTTAGAAGTGACAAGATAAGGAGAACAGTAGTTTTTTTGGTTGTTTGGTATCTTGATATCTATTCTATACTGATAATGCTCTCTTCTTAAAGATTTCCTGATCTCAGCCTTAAAACCAAGCTTGAAACCAATTTCTTGAACATCATCTGCCAATCTTCTCGACGATGTAGAATATCTGCAAAATG
Organism: Anaerolineales bacterium; assembly: GCA_050014715.1. GTDB lineage: Bacteria > Chloroflexota > Anaerolineae > Anaerolineales > Villigracilaceae > UBA877. Next base: position 2,620 of record JBEKCT010000034.1, read on the forward strand.
TTGCAGATTGGTAGATACCATCTCCCATTATTAAAGCATCGAAGAGTAATTTCAAATGATTCCAACTCAATGATTTCAAAAAATCAGGAATCTTTTTATCATTCGCTTTCCTGCCAATATTTTCAGATAACCAGGTAAACAATGATTTGTTAGTTATTATGAATTTTGTAATCTGATCATCATCAGTGAATTCATAAACATTAAAAGGCAATTTAGCTAAGCAATCCCTAATTATTTCACAATATTTTTTCTGGCTTATCACAACTGCGTATTGGCCTGGTTGGGATGAAGAGAGATGACCTTCTGAAATAAAATAGCCTAAAAACTCTAAGAATACATTTGCATCGAGGAGATATTCATTTCTTTTAGGATTGGGATACCGACTTGATGTAAGGACAGGGATATTAATGGTCAAGATATCAGTTCCCTTCCACTTTATCGTGTTTAAAAAAATCACCGTGTTATATTTCATTACATCGCTTGCCTTGATAAATTGCCATCTTTGATTCGAAGATTTTGTTCTAGGCATACAAAAAACATTGTGATTTGGCGTGACCAAAATATTTACAGAGTTTCGCGGTTTGCGAAAATTAATCATTTCTCCCTTATGTTCATAAACATATAACTCGTCGAACGTGCAATATTCCACCTCGAATGAAGTGGGATTAACCGTAGCAATAAAATCATCTTTCGATAATTCCGGATAGAATTTCCAGCCTTTTCTTGTCAATACTTCCGTGTCTTCTGAGTAGCACTTACCTACATTATATGGCGGCGATGTGACCATCAGGTGCGCCGAGTTGTCTGGGAGTTCGCTCATCGTCTCGGCGGAATGGCTGAATATTTGATCCAGGGAATCGGCAGGGATAGGGTTTTCGAAATAGGCAACATCCTGTCCTTGCGGTTGGTCAGCATAGATTTTCCCGGCGTAGAAAGCTGATGAGTCATGACCGGAGCGGCCGGGGGAGCCAAAGGTGCTAGTTTTAGTTGTTTTTCGTTTTGAAGGCATGGTTCTTTACCACCGAGTCATTGATCTGCTAATGATTTGAGATATAACATTTTATTTTTTTTAGATGATTTCTCCCAAAGCACCCAGGACGGACATAAGCATGGGGTAATCATCGCGCAGCAGGGTGATCAGTTCCCGGGTGGCCTGCCCGACCCAGGCATCGTTTTTCGTATTTTGTTTGACTTGCAAAATATGGGCGGTCAGCACTTCGCCAGCCGGTATGTCTTTGGCCTGTAGGATTTGGCGGAAATATCCAAAATCCCGACGACCGGGCTCAGTACTTGCCCCGGCCCCGGCGAACCTGGCCAGTTCCGAATCAGAGCAGAGGTAGATCACGTCCAGGCTGAGCGGCGGCCGGGGCGGCAGCATGTAAAAAATTCTCCCGCCCTGCTCGAACCCCACCGTCAGGACCGATATTTCGACCGGCACGATCCGCCGTTCGCGGTTATCCCGCATTACCTCTGGGCTGATATTCCCGGCCGTCACCAGCTGCCGCACCAGCCCATCCTCGTCGATGTGGATATCATAGATCAGCCCGTACACGCTGGTAGCCTGTTCGAGTGGTGCCCGCACCAGCGCACCGAAAAAGGGAGCTTCCAGTTGCGCCACTGCGCATCCGGCGGTGAATTGCGTTGTGCTTGAATGCAGCAAGTGACCGATCGGAATCGCATTCATTATCTTATCCCTTTCCTGCAATTATCGACGTTATGGTAGAGCAATTTCCGTAAATTTGTGTCTTCGTGCCTTGGTGGTAGGAATCCTTTCGTTTGGATCATTATCCCGACCTGCCTTTTAAATTCTTGGCGGATTGCTTGGCCGATATCTCATCCATTTCACTGCCGGACTGGCGCATTTCCATTTCCAGCATTTGCTCCACCTGTGCCTTTTCCTCGAATTTAACCACCGCAATTTCATGGGCGCGCTGCAGGATATACGGATAGGGCTTGGCCCCCATCATGCTGCATTGTTCCAGCAGGGCCGCCTGCAGCCGGTTGAGGCTCTCCACCTCCTCCGCCACCCACTTCGGGATTTCGACCCGCACCAGCCAGGGGTGTTGCGTATCACCAACGTTCAGGTAAAAAAAGTGCAGTGCCAGCTCGCCGGTGTAATGTGCCCGCGAGCTGGATTGCAGGCCGAACACCGCCGAACGCTGCCCGCCGGGCAGGAACCGGTACAGCCAGCGGTCCGTCACCCCGCGCAGGCTGTGCAATTTGCGGAGTTCCTTGAATTCTTCTTCGGTTGATAGTTGAGCGATTTCTAGCGTCCGCACGACCAGGTCCGCCCCGGGCTTGTCCACGTACCCGGCCACGCTCACGCCTTTGGCCTGCAGCTGGATCAGGATCGATTTATGGATTTCGAGGTTCTTGCGGTAGTCGTCCTCTCCGGCGCCTTTTGCCCCCCAAAGTTCCACCGGGCCGTCCGTCAGGGCGATGACGGGGGCGGGATAATCCGGGGCCAGCTCGAGCAGCTTGCGCCGTTCGGCGATGTCCCGCCGTTGTTCGATCGCTTCGCCGGTCACCAGGCCGGTCTCGCTGAAAAGTTCCTCGCCGAACAGCAGCTGGCTGTCGGTGAAAACCCCCGGCGCATCTCCGGAGCCGGACCGCATGGCGATTGCGCCGACGTTGACCAGCGAATATTGTACCGCCGCGTGCCGGTCGGGCAGGATCTGCGACCCATCCGCTGCCAGCAAGCTGACGGACTTCAGGTCCGCCGTTGCTGGAAAGGCCGCATCCATGCGCTCATCCAGCGGGATGGCGCATCGCACGGACGGGTCGGCCTGCCGGGCGCGCTCCAACTTGTCGAGCAATTCGGCGTTCTTATCCGCCCAGGCCTCCAACCGCTCCCGCGCCTGCTTGCGCAAGCCCTCCAGCCTTTCCTGACGGGCGTGCGCCCCCAACCCGATCTCGCGAATTTTCTCGAATACCTGCTGGAAGTTCAGTGCCATGGCCCGAATCCTGTTTCCTGCACGGGAAGCCTTAGAACATTTGTATCAATTCTACCGACAAAGCTCGCAAATAACAAGACCAATACTTTCAAAAAGTGGCTTAATTAACAAAAATTTGTGTCATTGCGAGGGCTGGATGTTCTTTCCAGCCAGATCGCGAGGCAGCTTGTCCCTGCAAGGGACACCCGAAGGGTGAGCAATCTCCTCGTCACATATAATGATTGCTTCGCCAAAGAACGGCTCGCAATGACACATCGGACGGACTTTGCAAACACCCTGAGAACTAACTCACGCTTTTCATAAATTATTGTCAGGCAACCAATCCTACCTTCTGGCAGCTGTTAATCTCATCACCTTTCTGCTAAAGGCGGCCTCCCCGCCGCCTTTGGTGCCGGCGCGAGCATAATTCCAAATAGAAGTCAAAATTCTTTGTGAAAATCCCGGGAACAAACTCCACGTTCTATCAAGTAGGGGTTTGCGTGGGGCAGCCACCGTTTTCAGGCTTTTAGAAACCCTGTGGAACAAACTCCTATTGTACAGCGTTAACTGCTATGTTATACCATTATCTAACCAGGAGGATTCCATGCGTACCAAACTTTCCATTTTCGTCTTAATCCTGGTTTTGGAATTGACGCTGAGCGGCTGTGGAACCGCCGCCGCGCAGCCCCGCACACTCTATGTCACCGGCAATGGCACGGTCTATCTGACCCCCGATATCGCTTATATTACCATCGGTGTCCATACGGAAGATCCCGATTTGGCTTCGGGTGTCAGCAAGAACAACACCCAGGCCCAGGCCCTGGTGGATGCTCTCAAAAAAGCCGGCATCGCTGCCAAGGATATCCAGACCAGCAATTTCAGCGTCTATACTAACAACAACGGCCAGACCTTCGACAAAACCACCGTTCAGGTGATCACAAGTGGCGATTATTCCGTCGATAATACCGTCAACGTGACCGTCCGTGACCTTAGCCACCTTGGCGATATGCTTAATACCGCCGTTGGCGCGGGTGCCAACAATATCAACAGCGTCAACTTTGACGTTTCTGACAAGACCGCCGCGCAGGAGCAGGCCCGCCAGAAGGCCATGGCGAATGCCAGCAGCCTGGCCTCCGAACTGGCCAAAACCGCCGGTGTGCAATTGGGTGGGATTCAATCCATCACCTATTCCGACAACTCGCCCCTGCCGTATTATGGAATGGGCGGCGGCGGTGCTTCGGCTCCGAATGCCTCCGTACCGATCCAGCCCGGCCAGACCCAGATCGCGGTCACGGTTAGCGTGACTTACGCCCTCAAATGATTTCCCCCGCCCGGCTTGGAAACAGGCCGGGCGATTTTTCTTTTATCGCCCGTCGGATAAATTCTCCTGGTACTTGACCTCTATCTCCAGGATCGCGCTTTATCGTTTTGATCCTTGTTTGCCACTGATCCTCGGCGGCCTACCGCGGGAACTTGTCCCGCGGCATTCTTCCGCGGGATCGTTCTGAAGATCTTTTCCTCTTCCCCGCCCCCCTTAATTTCGCAAAAAACGTCCAAAAACAACCCAAAAGAGCCCTTTTAAGTCCAATTCCGGAGGATCAATTCTTTCAAAAATGCCTAAAATCCCCATATATATTGTCGAAATCTGTCTTCTTATCCGCCGGTGGGGGTTAAATGGTTTTTAGTTCCGGTTGTTTGCGCAAATGGGTCGCGCCCACCCCCAAAAACAGCGGACTCCCCCCGTCCTTGGGAGTCGCCTGCCTTCTCCCGTACCCTTCTCCCTGATCCCTCTTCCCTGATCCCCTGATCCCCTATTGCCACTTATTGGATGGACTTGCCATCGCGCCGGGAACTCGTCCCGCAGAGATCTCATGCGGGAACTTTCCTGCGCATAGGGCGTCATAATGTACAATACCACCAATATAATAAGGAGCCTCCTATGAAAACAAAAACCCTCTTCCTGATTGCAGTACTCGTGCTTGGCACCCTGCTGGCTGCTTGTGGCCCCGCTAGCGTTTCTGTGCAGACCCCCCCACCTCAGCGCACCATCACTGTCACCGGCACCGGTAAAGTGACCTTGACGCCCGATATCGCCTATATCTCAATCGGCGTCCATACCGAGAATGCCAGCGCCACACAGGCCGTTTCCGGGAACAACACCCAATCCCAGGCCGTCATCGCCGCCATCAAGGGCTTAGGCGTGGCCGATAAGGATATTCAGACCACCGATTTCAGCATCAATCCGCAGCAGCAGACCGATGCGAACGGCAAGGTCACCGGCATCCTCTACGTGGTCGATAACACCGTCTATGTGACCGTGCGTGACCTGACCAAGCTGGGTGACCTACTGGACTCAACCGTCAACGCCGGCGCGAACAACATCAACAACATCCAGTTCGATGTGGCTGACAAGACCGCCGCGCTTAGCCAGGCCCGCCAGGCCGCCGTTGCGGATGCAAAAAAGCAGGCTGATGAACTGACCCAGGCCACCGGCGTCAAACTGGATGTGGTGCAGAGCATCTCTTACTACGATACCACCGCCCCTGTCACGGTTCAATACGCTCGCGCAGATCTTGCTGCCCCTGCTGCTGCCAGTGTGCCGGTCCAGGCCGGTTCGATGCAGATTTACACCACCGTGACCATCGTCTATGGATTGAAATAACCGATCTTTGGGGATAACAGGTCTTAGGGGAGTCCGAAGTATCTGACTTCGGATTTCAGAACTTCAAAACCAAACCTCCCCCACCTTTGCAAGGGGGGAGGTTTATAATTTCCGGTAACTATTCCTAAAGGAGTTTTTCCATGCTGACTGTCGGTTATATCGGTCTTGGCTTGATGGGTAAGTCGATTGCCCGGAATATACATAAAGCCGGATTCCCGCTGGTGGTGCACAATCGTTCGCGCGCCGCGGTGGATGAATTGGTTGCAGAGGGCGCCAGCGCGGCCGGTTCACCTGCAGAGGTCGCCGCGCAGGTGGATGTCGTATTTACCAACCTGCCGGATACCCCTGATGTGGAGCAGGTCGTGCTGGATAAGCAGGGCATCCTGGCCGGTGCACGGCCAGGCTTGATTTTTGTCGATAACTCGACCATTAAACCGGCGGCTGCCCGCAACCTGGCCGTCCGGCTCGCTGAACGCGCTGTAATGAGCCTGGATGCCCCGGTTTCCGGTGGCGATATCGGGGCGCGCAACGGCACGTTGGCCATCATGGTGGGCGGTCCTCTGGAAGCGCTCGAAAAGGTCCGGCCGGTTTTTCAGGCAATAGGTAAGACGGTTACACATGTCGGCGAGGCGGGCGCCGGGCAGGTGGCCAAGGCCGCCAACCAGATCATGGTGGCCGCGCAGATGGTGGCGATGGGAGAGCTGCTGATGTTTTCACAGAAAGCCGGGGTGGACCCGCAGAAAGTGGTGGAAGCTATCAAGGACGGTGCGGCGCAGTGCTGGACGCTGGACGTCAAACCGGCGCGGCTTTTTGCCGGCAACCGCACTCCCGGTTTCAAGGCGCTTATGCAAGCCAAGGACCTGAACATCATCCTGGAAACCGCCCGCGAGTACGGCATTCCGCTCCCCTCGGCGGCCGTGGACGCGCAGCTTTACAACGCCATGCTGCAAAATGGCATGGGGGAACTGGATAACTCGGCGGTTATTGGAATGATCGAGCAACTGGCCGGTGTGAAATTAAAAATCGTTTAACCTATAAGATACCCAGGCGCAAATGGTAAAGGACAGGAAAGATTTGAATTTCCTTTGTGGTAGAAAGGTTGGAAGATAATGAGCAGGATGCATGTTACTTGGGCGAGTGTGCGCGATTACGCACTGGTGCTGGCTGGAGCGCTGGTCGAAGCGACTGGCTTGCGCCTGTTCCTGGTTCCGGCCAATTTGGCTTCGGGCGGAATCACCGGCATATCGCAACTGATCAACCACTACACCGGCTGGCCGATCGGCGTGATGGTTTTCATCTTTAATCTGCCGCTGTTCCTGCTTGGCTGGCGTTACCTGGGCGGACGGCGCTTTTTATTGCGGACCGTTGTGGCAGTGGCGGCATACGCCACCTTTACCGACCTGATTGTGCTGGTGCCCTTCTTCCCCAAAACAGGCATCACTGGCGACCTGGTTTTGGACTCACTCTACGGGGCGGTGGTAATGGGAATCGGCTATGGCCTGGTCTACCGGGCGCAGGGAACCAGCGGTGGTACCGATATCCTGGCGCGTATCCTGAATCGCTGGCGCGGCATCCCGATGACGCAGAGTTACCTGATGACGGACACCCTGGTGGTGCTGGCTGCCGGATTTGTTTTTGGCTGGCAAAAGGCGTTATATGCGCTGATTGTCCTGTATGTCAGCGGCCTGGTGGTGGACAGCACGCTGGAAGGAGCTGGTACCGTCCGGACAGCCATGATCATAACCGGGCAGGCGGAGCTGGTTACCGGGCGTATCCTTTCGGAGATGGAACGGGGCGTGACCACCCTGAGCGGGACAGGCGGGTTTACCGGCGCAGAGCGATGTGTTTTATATTGCGTGGTCAGCCGTTCGGAGGTGCAGCAATTGAAGACGATCGTCCGCGAGTCTGATCCAAAAGCATTTATGGTGATCGGCCAGGCTCACGAGGCGCTGGGGGAAGGATTCCAGGCGTTCAAGAAAACCGGGGACTGAGGTTTTAAAGAAATCTAAGGTTTCTGACTACTATTAAGTATCTGATGGAATTTCCTCAGATACCCAGGAAACTTCAGAAACTTCTCAATTATTTTTTTACGAATTGGATTAAAACACCTGCCACCAGTGCTGCCTGGCCCAGGTGGTAAAGGATCATGTTTGCCAGGCGGCCGTTCTTGATCGGATTGACAAATTTGTTCCAGGCCAGCACGACATCTGAAGAATAAAAAAGGATTGCCCCCACCGCAACCAGTCCTCCGGCGGAAATTTTCCAATTCGTGTTATTGAGTGTCAGCAATGCAGACAGCAGCATCAGGGTGATGACCATCCCATATAAATTGACCGGGCGCACCATCCGCGGCAAGCCTTTCTTTCGGACTCCATCCGTGATAAGTCGCAGGATGCGTCCGGCTGCCAATGCCAGGACGACGGCCATTCCCAATGACCATATCGGCGAGACGTTCGGCAAAGGGGTGTTCAACCCGATGATATAGGATACGTGGGCGAATAAAAAGGCTGCCAACCCCGGCAGGAACCAGCGGTCGGAGAAACGGGCGTACGAGATCAAAAGGAATACATCCCCTACCAGTGAGAAGAAGATCCCCAGGCCAAAGCAAATCAAAGACAGGGAACCGAATCTGCCCACCATTGCCAACTGCCCAAGCAGGATCAGCATGGCAGCCGGCTTGGCGAAATATTCGACCCTCTTCCAATTTTTTGCGACCGCTGCCCAGTCGATCATGGCGACCAGGAAAAACAGGCAAAAGCCGGGAATCATTTTTTACCTTTGACCTTATACCCCAGGCGGCGCAGGGCGTTTTCATCGTCGCGCCAGTCCTTATCCACTTTGACGCGTAGCTCGAGGAAGACTTTTCTCCCGCTCATGGCTTCGATTTCCATGCGCGCGGCCGAACCGATCTTTTTCAGCATGGCAGCTCTTTCACCAATCACGATCCCTTTCTGCGATTCGTGCTCCACCAGCAAGGTGGCGGAGATGAAGGCGTTGCCGTTCTCGCGTTCACTGAATTCGTCCATGCGGACGGCCAGCGCGTGCGGCACTTCATCCCGCAGGAAGACCAGGGCGGCTTCGCGGATCAATTCTGCCGCGATTTCCTTTTCATATAAGTCCGTGATCTGGTCTTCGGGGTACTCGGCTGGTCGGACTGGCAGTCGGGCGGTGATGGCCTCCAGAAGCTCTTTCAGCCCCTGGTGGGAGGCGGCCGAAAAGGCCAGCGCCGGGGCGTCCGGGACCAGTTTCTGGTATTCGGCCTTGACCAGTTCCAATGCCGGGGCCGGAACTTTGTCAATTTTGTTGAGACCAAGAATCACATCTGGACGGCGCCTGAGTCCCCAGAGCAGGCCGGCGGCCTGACGGTCCTCGTCATCCGGTTCGAGGCTGGTATCCACCAGGAACAGCACCACATCCACACCATCCAGGGCTTCAGCAGCTTCCTGGTTGAAGAACTGGCCGAGCTTGTGCTTGGGTGCGTGGACTCCGGGCGTATCCACAAAGACCAGCTGGGCATCCGGCAGGGTCAGGATGCCCAGCTGGCGCCGGCGGGTGGTCTGTGGGCGCGGAGATACGGCGGCGATCTTCTGGCCGAGTATGGCATTGACCAGTGTGGATTTGCCCACGTTGGGTTTACCAAGAATGGCAATGAAACCGGAACGGAAATCAGGCATGGTTTACCGGGATGGAATCACAGGGAAAAGATGGATTAATATCATGAAGAGAGTCTATCATGAAAAACAAACCTGCGATGGTTCATCCATCGCAGGGATTAATTCATGCGATTACGGCCCCTTCCATTCTTAGCAGCCATTCCTTTGTTTTGACCCCCTCGGCCAGGCCATACCCATGCAGTTTCCCGTCCGAACCGATAATGCGGTGGCATGGAATCACCAGCGGCATCGGGTTGGTGGCTTCGGCTCTGCCGACGGCACGGGCGGCGCGTGGCCGGCCGATGCGCTCGGCAATTTCCTTGTATGTACGGGTTTCTCCGTGGGGAATTTCATAAGTGGCTTGCAGGACTGCCTGCTGGAATGGCCGCAGCACTGTCCAGTCAATTACCAGGGTGAAAGGTTGCTGGAGGCCGGAGAGATAGCTATTAATCTGCCTGGCAGCCTCGAGCACGCGGAGCGGAGCATACTCCACGGGCCGTTTGAAACGTTTGATCAGGTAGGCTTCGAATTTATCCCGGGTCAGACCCCCTACGACTGCCACCAACCCAAGGTCAGATACCGCCAGCCAAAGTTTGCCGATGGGTGTCTGATCTGTTTCCCCAATATATAATCCAGACTTCGCTTGCATGAGCGCCTCTTTCGGTCGATCAGGACGAGAATAAGTCCTTTTCCCTTAAAAAATCCTTACAAAATCGTCAAACAATAGTAGGGTAAGCGTAGGGAAGCCGTCATGTACTTATTGGACCGGGATGATATTATGTAAGCGTAAGGCGATTTCTCTTCTCCTCCTTTCACGAGAGCCGGGGTCGGCGTCCCCGGCTCTCACGATTCTATCACAATGTTATAATCCTTCCGTGAATACATCCCGCCTTACTTACCGCTCCCGCCAATTCTGGAATGCCCTGCTCAGTCCCGGCAAGCGCGTAACGAGCGAAGCGCTGCTTCCCCACCTTACATCTGCACAATTAGTTCTTTTCCGGCGAATGCAACCTGCGGAACAGCTGCATGCTTATCAGCTTTTCAAGCTGCTGGAAGCTGCAGGGCAGACAGCACCGGACCTGTTGACAGCAGCTCTTTTGCACGATGTGGGAAAAATCCTGGTACCCATTTCCATCTTCGACCGGATCATAATTGTGGTTGGAAATTTTCTTTTCCGAAAGGCTGCACGGCGCTGGGCGGAAGGGACTCCGCACGGATGGCACCTGCCATTCGTTGTGGCTGAACAGCATGCAGGTTGGGGTGCGGACCTGGTAATCCAGACCGGCGCTTCGCCTTTGACCGTCGAGCTGATCCGCCGCCATCATGACTGCCCTATGCAGAATCCGAATTCACCCGCAGAACACCTGTTGGCGATTCTGCAAGCGGCAGATGGTGAAAGTTAGGAATAAAGAGAGAAAAGAATAGTAGTCAAAATTGCCATAATTGGGCTGGGCCAGATCGGAGTCTCGATTGGGCTGGCACTGGCGAATCATAAAGACCAGGTCACAACTATCGGGTATGATGCGGACGGGGAAGTAAACCGAAAAGCGGTGAAAATGGGAGCTATCCAGAAGGCAGGGCATGACCTGAATAGTTCCGTCAAAGAAGCCGGCATCGTAATTCTGGCATTGCCGCTAGACCAGATTTATGAGACTTTGCAATCCATGGCACAAAATGTCCGCAAGGAAGCGGTTGTGATGGATACTGCTCCGGTCAAACAGGCAGTGGCAGCCTGGGCGATGGAATTCCTGCCTCCCAAGCGGTATTATGTGGGCCTGACCATGGCACTCAATCCACTTCTTCTGGATAAAATCGGCCCAGACCTTGATTCGGCACGCGCCGACCTCTTTCAAAACGGACTGGCAGCTATCACAGCCCCGTCCGGAACAGCCGGCCAGGCCATTGACCTGGCGGCCAGTTTTGCCAACATGCTGGGAGCACGCCCCTATTTTGCCGACCTGGCCGAGGTGGATGGCATTATGGCAACCATCCATACCCTGCCAGCGTTGGCGGCTGCGGCATTGGCGGAAACCGTCATTGGGCAGCCGGGTTGGACCGATATCGCTAATTTGGCCGGACGTCCCTTTGTGGCCGGCATGCGTCCACTGGATGGGGAAAGCGCCCCAGCTTTGGCCGAGGTCGCTCAAAGGAATCGAGTGAATACCGTGCGGGTGCTGAACGAGTATATTTCAGCTTTGCTATCTTTGCGGGATGAGATTGAAAAGGAAGAAGAAACCGGCCTGCACGGGAGATTAAAACTTATTTTCAATGGACTCACCCAATGGAAGGAAGAGCGCAGGGTTAACGGCTCGTCATCTAGTGAATTGCTTAAACAAGAGATGCGTACGTTCAGTGACAATTGGAGAGGGCAGCTTGGTTTGGGGAAGCTGTTAGGCCTGCATAAAAAGAAGCCGGATAACGATTAACCCGGAATCTACCGTTTTCCGAATAAACATATGGCTTTCTTTTGTTATATATTGGAATGCTCCGATGGCACATATTACACTGGCTGGAGCACAGACCCGCAGCGGCGCCTGCGGGAGCATAACAACGGCAGGGGCGCGCGTTATACGCGCAGCCGTCGTCCCGTCCTATTGGTGTATCAGGAGGAACTTCCGGACAAAAAGGCGGCTTTAAAACGGGAAAGAGCCATTAAGGCTCTCTCCCGCCCAAAAAAATTAAAATTAGCTGGTAAATAAGGGTAAATGCCCGAGGGAGATAATCTTCTCCCACTTGGCACGCTCGCCTTCTGTCAGAATAGCAGCCTCTGCGGTGATCTTGGCTCCGGCTTTTTCCATAATCATCCGCATCCCCTGCAGGGTTGAGCCGGTGCTGATAACATCGTCTACAAGCAACGCAAACTTGCCCTTGACCTCTGCCTGGTCTTTTTCATCCATGATCAGGGTTTGCGGCTCGCCGGTGGTAATGGAGAGTGTTTCAGCGATCAGGGCTGCGCCCATGTAGGCTTTGTAGGATTTGCGCAGGATGATATATGGTTTTTTTGTCTCAACCGAGAGAGCGTATGCCAGCGGGATGGACTTGGCTTCGGCTGTTACGATTACATCAAACTCCACACCCTTAAGCTTCTCATCCAGGGCCTTGGCGCAGGCCTGAACCAGTTCGGTATCACCCAGAATGTTCAATATGGCGATCTTCAGGCCAGGTTTTATTTGAAATAACCGCAGCCTGCGTTTTAGGCCGGCAATTTCGATATCGTAGGTTTCTTGAGTTGTCATTGTCCTTTTCCTGAACAGTTTTCGGCGATAGTTTATCACAGATTATTATTCATTGGGGATTGCCATGCTGAAGTGGAAAATGGGGGTTTGAGTTGGGCTTTGGCTGCTTTGAGTATCCCTGCGGGATGCTCCGCACTGCAGCACGACCCACCCATTTTCGCCCTAACTTTTCTGGTAATATGGTGATTCCCGGCGAGCTCAGGTTTTGCGGAGATAGACTCTTACGGTATAATTTTCCTGCCAGTTTATTTATCATTCAGCCATCTGAAATCAAATATGCTTCCCGATTTGCAACTCAATGATACCTTGCGCATGCGTAAACCTCATCCATGCGGTTCCTACGAATGGAATGTAGTCCGCCTCGGCGCAGATATTGGTTTGGAGTGCAAAGGCTGCGGGCGGCGGGTGATGTTGACGCGCCGGGAATTGGCCCGGCGAATAAAAGTGATTTTACCGGAGAAATTGCATGTCCAATCTAGTGACAAACAAGCCTAATATAACCTTCCTTTTTTCGGATACAGGTGGCGGGCACAGGGCAGCCAGTGAAGCCATCATAGAGTCGCTTCATAATGAATTTGGTGATGCGGTAACGACGGAAATGGTGGACTTCCTCAAGGACTATGCCCCGCCACCTTTTAACCTTTTGCCAGAAATATACCCGGACCTGGTTCGCGCCCCCGAGCTTTGGGGGGCCATGTTTGACATCAGCGATGGCCGGCCGCAGGCACGTATTATTCATTCGACATTCTGGCCTTATGTTCGCCGGGCCACCAACCGGTTGTTACGCGACCATCATAGTGATATGCTGGTTTGCGTCCACCCTGTGGCCAACTCTTTTATACTGAAAGCACTTGGCCAGAATCGTCCCCCATATGTTACCGTGGTAACCGACCTGGTATCTACCCATGCCCTGTGGTTTGACAAGCGGGCCGACCTGATTATTGTCCCCACCGAAATGGCCCGGCAGAACGCAATTCATTACAGCATATCACCTGATAAAATCCGCCTGGTGGGGCAGCCGGTCAGCCAACGTTGCAGTGCTCCTATCGGCGACAAATCTCTTCTTCGCAGCCAATTGGGATGGCCGCAGGATAAGTTTACAGTACTGATCGTAGGAGGCGGGGATGGAATGGGCCCACTCGCCGAAACGGCGCGGACCATTGACGAATCGGGGCTGGATGTGGTCCTGGTGATCGTGGCAGGCCGAAACAGCAAACTTGAAGCGGAGCTTAGAGAGCAGACTTGGGAGAATCCGGTGTTTATTTACGGTTTTACCCACGACATGCCTGATTTCATGCGGGCAGCCGATGTCATTGTCACCAAAGCCGGGCCGGGTACCATTGCGGAAGCGCTCAATGCGGAATTACCAATCATTTTGTATGCCAAATTGCCCGGGCAGGAAGATGGTAATGTGGATTTTGTGGTATCCGAAGGAGTAGGTGTTTGGGCCCCGGAATCACAGACACTAGTCCGCGCACTGACACGCTGGGTTTGCCGTCCGAACGAGCGGCAAAAGGTGATTTCTGCCTGTCGTCGGACGGCCCGTCCGGATGCGGCGCGACAGATCGCCCTGATTGTGGGTGCACAAATTGGATTGACAGACAAACCGAGGGAAGTCACAACATTTTGACCTATACTACAGTCTGCGCCCACTCCGCAGGAACAAATTCCTCCTTTTGGATCAATTAACGCTTACCCTATGGCTGAGATGTATCCAAAATCCCTGTAGTATAATCTTTTCGCCATGCCCATTCTGGACGCGCATACATTTGAATTCTTCAGCCGTTCCCCGGAGCAAACCCGCCGCTTGGGAATGCGTCTGGGCGCATTGCTCCAGAAGGGTGATTTAATATGTCTGCAAGGTAACCTCGGAGCAGGCAAAACTACGCTGGTTCAGGGTGTGGCACAGGGCTGGGGAACACTGGATGCCGTTTCCAGCCCGACCTTCGTGCTCGTGAATGTCTACCGGCGGCCAGATTCCAGCCAACTCTTTCATTTTGATGCCTACCGCGTCGACTCACTCGCTGAGGCTGAAGAATTGGATATGGATAATTTGCTTTCTCAGGGAGCGCTGGTAATTGAATGGTCCGAACGGGTGGAACCGGTCCTGCCTGCCGAACGGTTGTGGGCCTGGTTGGACTACGAATCTGAAGAACACCGCGCCATGCGTTTTTCGGCGTGTGGAACACGCTATGAGACTTTGCTCGACCACCTCCGCCAGAATATCTATGGAGGAAATTAATGCTCCTGGCAATAGACACTTCCACCGCCCAGATTGGACTGGCTCTTTATGACGGGACGAGCGTGCCAGGCGAGTGTGTCTGGCATAGCGGATTGCACCATACCGAGGAACTTGCTCCTGCCCTGGCCGAACTGCTGAGACGCGTGGGAATCAAAATGGATGATGTCGCTGCTTTGGGTGTGGCGCTCGGTCCAGGTTCGTTTACCAGTCTGCGGGTTGGTTTAGCGTTTGTAAAAGGACTGGTTCTAGCTTGCCATATTCCAATTGTTGGAATACCCACATTGGATATAGTTGCCGGTGCGGTGCCCCTCCCCGGCACTTTGATTGTTCCACCTGAACCTGAGGTACCTACTCAGGCTAGCCACAGCCCGCGTCTGGCTGCAGTGCTACCGGCCGGGCGTGGCCGTTTGGCACTGGGCTGGTACACGGCAGGTGGAAGCGGGTGGCAGGCGGATGGACCGGCCATGGTGACGACTGCCGATGAACTTGCAGATCAAATTCATAAGCCGGTTATTATCTGCGGTGAAATGTCTGCCGATGAACGCCATCGCCTGATGCGAAAGTTTAAAAATGTGAGTCTGGCACCACCTTCACAATGCGTTCGCAGGCCAGCTATCCTTGCGGAGCTGGCGTGGCAAAAATGGCAAGCCGGGAAAACCGACCTGGCTGCAACTCTCGCACCCATTTATATCCATGTCGCTGGAGGATTGCCGGCGTGACTGTCCTGATCCGCCGGATGACCTTGGAAGATATTCCGGCAGTCCACGAGATTGATGTTCTCTCATTTAGTTTACCCTGGCCGGAGCGTTCGTTTTGTTTCGAGTTGACCAAAAACCAGGTCTCGCGCGGCTGGGTGGCTGAAATGGATGGAAAAATTGCAGCCATGTTGTTAATTTGGTTTGTCGTCGATGAAGCCCATATTGCCACTATTGCTGTTCACCCGGATTTCCGCCGGCAGGGCATAGGTGAACAGATTTTGTTACATGCTTTGCGGGCAGTTCATAATGAAGGGGCACAACGGGCTTTCTTGGAAGTGCGCGCCGGAAATATTTCCGCCCAGGCCATGTACAGAAAATATGGCTTTGAATTGGCAGGTGTCCGCCCAGGATATTACAAGGACAATAACGAGGATGCCTTTTTGATGAACCTTGAGAAATTTGATTGTCTGGAGGCCGTATGAGTACTGAAGAAGTACTTGCCCAAGTGGCCAGGGAAGTGTCTGCCTGCCAAAAATGCGCATTATATCATTCACGCAAGAAGGCTGTCCCAGGCGAGGGACCGGCAGATGCGGAAATCATGTTCATCGGAGAAGGTCCGGGGTTTCATGAAAACGAACAGGGGCGCCCCTTCGTCGGTGCGGCGGGTAATTTCCTGAATGAATTGCTGGCTGAGGCCGGCTTGAAACGTTCGGATGTGTGGATCGGTAACGTGGTAAAATGCCGTCCACCTAACAACCGGGACCCCTTGCCCGAAGAATTGGCAGCTTGCAACGAATACCTGGAGCGGCAGATTACTGCCATCAATCCGAAGATCATCATCACCCTGGGGCGCTATTCCATGGGCAAATTCATGCCAGGCGTCAAGATCAGTTCGGTACATGGACAGATGCGCCGGGTGGGAACCCGTTTTGTGATCGCCATGTTCCATCCTGCAGCGGCATTGCATCAAGCTGCCCTTAAACCTGCCATCATGAAAGATTTTGGACAGTTACCTGAATTACTTAAACAGGCGCGGACGGCCCAGGCCCATGCCATCCCGGTACTTGCAGTAGAAGAACCAAAAGAAGACCCGAAACAATTAAGCCTTTTTTGACTGGTCAGCCGTATCTCTTATATCTAATTGGACGGGCAATTCCGTTGGAAGAGCTGAAAGGATTAGCATGAGCATGAGTACGAAAGAAACCCTCATTAAGAAAATGAACGATAAAACAGCCCGAATAGCCATTCTTGGATTAGGTTATGTAGGCCTGCCACTGGCAGTGGTGTTTGCTGAGGCAGGGTTCACTGTCATGGGAATTGACCCGGATGTGCGCAAGGCGGATTCCGTTAATAAAGGTGTCAGTTATATCCCGGATATCTCGACAGAACGGCTTGCCCCGCTGATTAAATCCGGGCGACTGTCAGCCAGTACTGATTTCTCAGTCTTAAAGGAAATGGACGCCGCCAGTATCTGTGTGCCGACGCCGCTTCGCAAAACCGGCGACCCGGACATGTCCTTCATCCTGTCAGCCACCGAGCAACTGGCAAAATATATGCACGCGGGCATGATCGTTGTTTTGGAGTCCAGCACTTATCCAGGCACCACGCGCGAGATCCTGCTGCCGAAGCTGGGGGAGGCCAATGGCCTGAACGTAGGCGTGGACTGGTTCCTGGCATTTTCGCCGGAACGGGTGGACCCGGGCCGGGAGGATTTCACCACGTTCAACACGCCCAAAGTAGTTGGAGGTATCACTCCGGCCTGTGTGGAAGTTGCGGCAGCCTGGTACGGAGGTGCCATCCAGAACATCCATCTGGTTTCGTCTGCGGAAGCGGCTGAGATGGCAAAACTGCTTGAGAACACCTTCCGTATGATCAACATCGGCTTGGTTAACGAACTGGCGATTATGTGCGAGCGCATGGGCGTGGATGTCTGGGAAGTGATCGATGCGGCAGCCACCAAACCATTCGGTTTCATGAAATTCACACCCGGGCCGGGCCTGGGTGGACATTGCATCCCGATCGACCCGCTTTATCTGTCCTGGAAAATGAAAGCCTACCAGTATACGGCCCGTTTTATCGAATTGGCTTCGGATATAAACACGAACATGCCTCGATATGTGGTGAGCCGCATCCTGGAGGCCATGAACGAGCGCGGGAAAACGTTGAAAGGGAGCAAATGTCTGGTTTTGGGAGTGGCCTATAAACCAGATATTGACGATATCCGCGAGTCTCCGGCCCTGGATGTGATCGGCTTGCTCCAGAAGAAAGGCGCAACGGTCACATACCACGATCCTTTCATCCCCACTTTAAAGACCCACGAGGCTGAGGAAATGCAATCCGTCCCAGACCTGATGGCGGCGGTACGTGCTTCCGATTGTGTTGTCATAACTACAAACCACAAAACGTACGATTACAAGCCCATTCTGGATGCGGCAAAGTTCATTTTCGACAGCCGCAATGCTCTTGGGAAAATGGGTAAGGATAGTCCGAAAGTGGTCAGGCTCTAAACGCTTTTCTTGGCATATAGAACTTTCCATATGGCACAATACCTCGTCACCAGTGCGGAGGGCTTCGTTACTGAGCGATCCTGGGCATGCAAGAGGGTGGAATTGTGACCATATTCCAAAAGCTTTCTGCGATCTGGTCGGAAGATAACCTGTTGCGCCGGGTGATCCGGAACAGCAGTTATCTGTTCGGAAGCAATGTTTTTTCCTCCGGGTTGAGCTTCTTACAGGGGATTGTTATTATCCGCCTGATCGGTGTGGCCAACCTGGGCATGGTTGTCATCATCCAGACCTTTGCCTCGAATATCAATATTTTGCTATCCTTTCGTATGAGTGAGGTGGTTGTGAAGCACCTCGGTCCGGCCCTGGCGGATGACAAAAAGATGGAGGCTGCCGCGCTGGTTAAGGCAGCCGGCATGACCGAGGCGGCGGTATCTCTGCTGGCATGTGTTGTACTCGTCCTGCTCAGCCCGTGGGCTGCGCGGGTTATCGGTCACAATCCTGCCAGTGCGCCCTGGTTTATTTTTTACGGTCTGATACTGTTGATCAACCTGGTGTACGAAACATCCACCGGAATCCTGCAGGCAATGCATCGTTTCAACAAGCTGGCCCGTTTTACCATCATACAGGCCTTGATCACTTTTTCGATCGTCGTGGTAACTTACATTCTTTATCGGTGGGTGGCCACGCAATTCCTGGCACCCTACCTGGTCCCGGCAGTGTTGCTGGCATACGTTATCGGGAAGGCCTATTACAACATTTCGCTGGTGAGCCTGGCCATGCGGGAGATAAATACGACCTTTGGGAAAGCTTGGTGGCGCAGTTCTCTGGAAAAATTGACCGGCAAGCGGGCCATGGCATTGTTTGCCCTGAACACGAACCTGAACGGCACGGTCAACCTGATTTTCAGAGATAACATTCCGCTCTACCTGGGTACCTTGCTCACCACCATCCAGGTTGGTTATTTTTCAATAGCTTTTACATTAATCTCCACGATTACCCTGGCCCTAAACCCTCTCATTGCGCCGATTTACAGCGAGATTTCTCGCACAATTGCCAAACTGCAATGGGATACAACCCTGCGATTGCTCCGGCGGGTTACCGTCCTCTCCAGCGCGATTGTACTGGCAATCGGCGGTTTTTGGGCGTTGACTGGCTGGTGGCTGATACCCTTCGTTTATAAACCCGCCACGCTCCCGGCCTACCCGCTGTTGCTGATACTGCTTTTGGGTTATGGATTTGCCGGCATCTTTCAATGGAACCGCTCGCTGATGTTGTCCCTGGGAAAAGCGGGTTATCCAGTGCTGATACTGGTTCTTACCGGCATAATCGAATTGGCATTGATTTTCTCCCTGGTTCCTCAATATGGATATCTGATGATGGGTGCCATACTTTCCGGATACTTCATCATCTCGAATGGTTTCATCAGCCTGCGGGGCCTGTTGGAAGTTCGCCGCCGGCAATTGACAGCGACAGGCTGACCATGAGAATCGTCTGTATCTCTGCCGCACAAATCCCCTCGGATACGGCCAATAGCATCCAGGTGATGAAGGTTTGCCAGGCCTTCGCGCAATTGGGACAGGATGTTACGTTGTTCGTGCCGGGAACACAACCATCCGGTGCCAGCCAGCTGCAATTAAAAAGCCTTTATGGACTTCGGATAGACTTTCCCATCCATTGGCTGGCGATCGGCAATCGTCGTCTGTTTCCGTGGATAGCCGTCTGGCAGGCGCGCCGCCTCGTTCCAGACATGCTGTATTGCTGGCCGTTGCAATCCGCAGCGCTCGGGCTGCTGGCTGGCAAGCCGTCCATGCTGGAACTGCACGACTTTCCCGCCGGACGCTTTGGCTTGCTCTGGTTGCGTTTTTTTCTGATCTTACCCGGAAGGAAACGCTGTCTGCCCATTACCGATGCGTTGCGCCGGGCTTTGCGCCTGCCAGAAGAACAGACTGTCCTTGCCCCAGACGGGGTGGATATCGAACGCTATCGCGATCTTCCTAATCCAGATTCTGCGCGTCGGCAACTTAATCTCCCGGAAGCTCCGACCGTGCTTTGCACCGGCCACCTTTACGCAGGCCGCGGCGCGGACCTGTTCCTGAGCCTGGCGGCGAAGTTCCCGCAGGCCAGGTTTATCTGGGTGGGCGGCCGTCCGATGGACGTACAGATATGGAATGGGCGGGCCGCCAGCCTACCCAACGTTACCTTTACCGGGTTTGTGCCGAATGAACTGATACCGCTCTACCAGTCTGCGGCTGACGTATTGCTGATGCCCTATGGCCGGGCGGTCACCACTTCCAGCGGCGGGAATACGGCCGAATTTTGCAGCCCGATGAAAATGTTCGAATACATGGCCGCCGGTCGTGCCATCCTCACCAGTGATCTGCCCGTTCTGCGTGAAGTACTGGATGAGACAAAGGCGGTTTTCAGTCCGCTGGAGCAGGCTGATGCTTGGGAATCGGCTCTGGGAGAATTACTGGCTGATCCGCAAAGACGGCAAGCCTTGGGCCAAAACGCCCGGAGCGCGGTGGAGCAATACTCCTGGATGAGACGTGCGCAACGCGTCTTGGAAGGATTTTTATGAAATATTGGCGTGATTTTTTATGGATTCTGCCAGGCAGCCTGGTGCTGGGTTTGGCGCTCAGCCTGCTCAGCCCGGGCACATGGTGGATAGGCTGGCTGGCCTACGCGTTGTTGCTGGCTCTTGGTACATGGGTACTGGTTTTATTCTGGCGATCGGCTGGAGTTGGTGTGGAGCAGAACCGGAACCAGTTGCGCACACTCGGTTTGATCTTAATTCTGACGGTACTCCTGCGATTGGGACTGGGGATGGCTTTTTCCAGTATCCTGCCAGCCTATAGTAATGATACCCAGGTCCAAAAGGCCGGCTACATCTTTCCAGACGCCTACAACCGTGACGTACAATCCTGGGAATTGGCTTCATCATCCAAACCGCTCTGGCGGGCCTTTGATAAATCTTTCAGCACTGACCAGTATGGCGGATTATTATTTGTCAGCAGTCTGCTCTACCGCTATCTCAGCCCGGATGTGCACCGGCCCTGGTTGATCATCTTATTGGCCTCACTGACGGCGGCCATTGGAGTAGTTCTGGCCTGGAAGGCAGCTGATAAAGTCTGGGGAAGATCCATGGCCCAGGGAGTGGGATGGATATTGGCGTTGTTTCCCGAATCGATTCTGCTGGGAAGCTCGCAGATGCGCGAGCCATTTCTGATCACTTTCGTCGCCATGGCATTCTGGGGTGTGGTTATCTGGGCGGAAAGCCATCGGTCAGCACTGGCCTGGTTGATCGGAAGCCTGGTAGGAATGCTGCTCTTTAGTCCAGGCATCGCGGTCATTTCGATCATCCTGTTGGCCGGCTGGTTGTGGCTGAGGGGTAAAGAAAGGCGCATCCAATGGTGGTGGATCGCTGGATTGGGAATGATTGTACTGCTGTCATTTTTGTTGCTGGCATGGTCTGTTGGAGGAAGTCTTCAAGTTAAAAGTGGTCCATTGGCGACCCTGGAAAACTGGATGCGTTACACGGTCCAATTTGACAGCCAGAAATTGGAACAAGACTCCGGCTGGGTGAACAATATTTTCAGTCATGTGCCTTTATCCCTGCATTTACCTTTGATCATCGGCTACGGGATGATCCAGCCGGTGTTACCGGCCGCGATCAGCTCCCCGGCGGTCTGGCCAATGCGTACAGTGGGCATCCTGCGCGGAATTGGCTGGTATGCGCTCCTGCCGCTTTTGCTCTATGGGATTTTTCCCATCTGGAGGATGACTGATAAACGCGCACGCCTGGCATGGCTGTGGTTGTGGCTGGTTGTCTGGGTCTGGATCTTGATTTCTGCTGCACGTGGGGGGGGAGACCAATGGGACAATCCACGCTACCGGACCATCCTGCTGGTTTTCCAGGCAATCCTGGCTGTTCAGGTCATTTCGATCCAACAACACAGCCACGAACGCTGGCTGGGCCGCTTGATGGCAATAGAAGGAGTGTTCGTTGCATGTTTCGCGGCATGGACCTGGACGCGCAAAGATACCAATCCATACCTGCTTCCCCTTAACCAAGCCGTTGCACTGTTTGTGGGGGGCAGCTTGCTCATCCTGATCGGTGACTGGCTGTGGGTAAAATACGGGCACCGGCATGCCATCAAACAATCGGGAAAGAATTAAGTCAGAATCCCCATTTGAATGGATCTTTTGAATGGAAAAACGGATAAGACAAGTCTTTGCAAGCAATAGAGTTGCCAGCCTGCTGGCTCTTGCCGGTGTAATACTCTATTCGGTCTTGTCGGTAAGTTATGCTTATACACAAGTTTCCACGATCGACGAAGGTCTTTACCAGTATAAAGGTTACTTGTTTGCTTCGGGGGCGTACCACCCATTTCAAGATTATGGCCCAAAGACACAATATGGGCCTCTCTCTTATCTTGTTCCCGGTTTTTTCCACCTTGTATTTGGCCCGAGCCTACTTGTTGGTCGTTTATTAGGGGTTATCATGGGGATCCTAGCCATTGTTGGGCTTTGGCTGGTCGCCCGCAGGCTGGGAGGGTATTGGTGGGGTACTGTGGCGGTCTGGGCGACAGCCATTAACCCGGGAGTAATTCGCAACTACAGTTTTGGTGTCTCACAGGGTTTGGTTGCCTGCTTATTAATGTGGATCCTGGTCCTTTCCCTGAAAAAGAGCCGCTTCAGTTGGCAGATCATTACCGGCACGGTCCTATCCGTCATCTTATTGCTCACGCGCCAGAATATGGCACCGGTCTTGCTTCTGCTTGTTCTTTATATCTTTTGGCAATATGGTAAAAAGCCGGGCTGGATTGCCGTGCTGGCGGGGATGGTTACTTTGCTGGCAGGTCATCTGGCCTTCTGGCCGGGAATCCTTAGCATGTGGACACCCTGGCTCCCAGCCAGCCTGACACCTTTTCTGGATGCCTGGCGGGTACCTGCAGGAGCCGTAGCGGTGATGGAGCTCCAACAACCCAACACCTCTGCAAGAATCTATGGTTTCCTGGAAGGTATTCGCTTCAACTTCACGGCATTGACCGGCTTTGCAGCCAGTTTGATTTTCTGGCCAAAAAGGTCGTCATGGAAAGACGAAGAACAATTCCGCGAAATAGTTTTTTTAACGGTGCTATTTTTATGTCTGCTTGGGCTGCATACCTGGGCAGGCCTCGGTTTCGGAGAGGGAAACAATTACAATACTTTTACTTTAAGTGAATATTATGCTTTCTTCAATTACCTAGGTATCCTGGTTTTTGTAGCGATCTTTCTCATCCTGGAGAAACGCCAATCGGTAATTCGTTTCATTTTGGTGCTGATCTTGGTCCTGACCTTTGCAACAGGAATTGGCTTTGGTGGCTTTAGTGTGTTTGGCGATCAACTGATAAACATCGATATTCCCAGGATAAAAACTTTCTTTACCACTGGCCACCTTCCACCCGGGCAAGTCCCTTTATGGGATTATCTGGCCACTACCTTTGGAATACCCCATAACACTTCCAGAATGATAGTCCCCGAGGTGGCTGGGCTGATTGCCGGCATAGTGATCCTGGTTCTTGGGTGGGTGATTTGGACATTGCAGCGCCGCAAACGAATTGTGGCGTATTCAATAGGTTTTATTACCATGATGCTTTTCCTGACCATTGGCACCTTGCTTGCACCTAGCGGCGTGCTCGGAGGTGGTTTTACCCAATGGAATTGCAGCGGAAATGTCATCCAAGAATATAAACAGGAGGGGGATTATCTTGCCAGGAATATCCCGGCCGGAAGTAGTGTCTATTGGGATGGTGGAAATGCAGTTGCAGTCCTGTTATATGTACCCAAGATACATGTTTTTCCACAACAATTAGACGGACAGTGGAATTTTTATAATGGGGGTGACAGCAATACGCTCGCCCGCCTCAGTGGATGGAATGATGAGCTTGCAAAACTCTGGCGAGATGAAGCAGATGTGATTATCCTTCAACAAGATAATTTTCCCGCCTGGCAATCGTATTTAAGCGGGTCTAAATTTGTTGAAATTCAACCCCTTAAAATACCTATGAACTGCGCCCCCGATACGTTCCTGAGAGTCTTCATCAGGAATTAAATATGACCGTCATCTTGAATTGATCGCAGGTTGAGATATTTCCCGATAACGGATGGTATTTATATCATTTTTTGGATCCTTCCTTTTCAAAGGATACCAATTGGTGGTTAATTACTGAATAGCTTTTCACTGAAAAGGCGGAAAATCTTTTTTCGTTGAGAACAGGAATAATAATTAAGAGGAAAGCGCATTTCTATGAGAAATAGATCGACTCAATTGATTTTGCGAGCCCTCCCTTTCCTTGCTCTCGCAATACTCGTGCTTTTAGTGGTCGGACAAGCCAGTCCTTATACCACCCTGCCCACCCGCGACAGCGGTTGCTATTTGTTTATTGGGCGGTTGATATTGAGAGGAGATGTGCCTTATATCACTGCTTAGGATAGTAAACCGCCCGGCATATTCTATATCAATGCACTGGGGCTTTTTATCGGTCGGGATACACGATGGGGAGTCTGGCTGCTGGAATTCCTTTTCCTGTATTCGGCTGCAGTGATCGGGTACCGCTTGCTTAGAACCTGAGTTTATCATCCTAGTGTCCCCAACCCAGACTTTTTAGCACAGGTTTTACTGCGTCGGGGATCTCTGGTTCAGCCAATACCTCATTGCCATTGATAGTCACAATACCAGATCGGATC
>JBEKCT010000035.1:0-25287 GCA_050014715.1 Anaerolineales bacterium
GGCGATTTGGTTCATCACGTACGGTTTAAATACAGGAGCGGCAGGTTTCCTTTTCATGCCCCTATTGAATCACGGTTCTTTAAAAAAGTGAAGGGCTGTCCAGCACTTTTTGGACAGCCCCACCTTTTTTTTGTCTGTGCTACAATAACATCCCTGACGCTTATCCAGGAGAAAATCCCATGGAAATCATCCCGAATGTCCACCTCATCCCAAAAACCGTTGCCAACCCCTACCTGCTGATTGACCCGGACGGCCTGACCCTGATCGATGCCGGTCTGCCGGGCAGTCATAAGAAGATCCTGCGCTACATGGCCGGCCTGGGCTATGCACCCGGGGACTTGAAGCGCATCCTGATCACCCACTCAGATTTCGACCATGTCGGCGGGCTGGCTGCGCTTAAAAAGGCAACCGGGGCGCGCGTTTACGCCAGCCCGGTGGAGGCCCAGGCTTTGAGTGAAGGACATACCTCGCGCCCGGTCAAGCCTCGCAGACTGATTACCCGCCTGCTTTTCGGCCTGATGGGCGGCCTGTTCAAACCGGCCCGCATCCAGGTGGATGAACTGTTAACTGACGGGCAAATTCTACCGGTGCTGGGCGGGCTGCGCGTCATCGAGACGCTCGGCCACACCCCCGGGCATATTTCGTTATTTTCTGCTTCCACCGGCATCCTGTTCTCCGGCGATTCGATCGTCTCCGGGGAGGCCGGCCTGCGTGGCTCCAGCGGTGCCAATAACTGGGACCAGGCCAAATCGGATGAGTCGGTCCGCAAACAGGCCACCCTGGGGGCGCGCATCCTGTGCTCCGGGCATGGCCCGGTTGTCATGGAGGCTGCCGGAAAATTCCCGCAAGTATAGCGTTTCTTTTCAATAGTAGCCTGGGCGGCAGGACCATCTGCCGCCCTTTTTTTATTATTTGCCAGGATATGTGATTTATTTGACTGGCAGTATCTGGAAATTCACCCTTTTTAAAACAGAACATATGTACTAATATTCACTTATCATTGGTTCCTTTTTATTTGCCTGCCGCGTTCATTTATTCACCTTGGCCCCTTTTCCGGGATTGCTTGCATACCTCGCGCTTGCCTCTCCAAATGCGCGCTCCGACTTTCGGTGGGATTAGCACGGCCTGTTGCAGTGCTGCAGGTATAGGCGGGCGGAGCGACCGCAGCCAACACCTCGCCGGGCCGGAGCCATGGGTTTTTCCTTTCGTATTTCAAAAAACGAATACCCCTCCGATTGCCCTGCCTGCTCTCCTCATGGAGAAAACCTGCTCTATCCTCTCCGTTCTCTCCCTTCTAATATCCGCGGTACAATTTAACCAGAGGTATTTCCATGCATATCCTCGTAACCAATGATGACGGGGTGCAGGCGCCCGGCTTGCTGGCGCTTGCGCAGGAGCTGCGCAGGTTGGGTGATGTGACCGTCTTCGCACCGGACCGCAACTGGTCGGCCTCCGGGCATGTCAAGACGCTCGACCGGCCACTGCTGGTGCGGGAGGAGACCCTGGCAGATGGCTCTTCCGCTCTCTCCACAGACGGCGCCCCTTCCGACTGTGTCGCACTGGCCCTGCTGGGGCTGGTCAAGCAGAAGATCGACCTGGTGGTTTCGGGCATCAATCCGCATGAGAACATCGGTCATGACGTGACCTATTCCGGCACCGTCACGGCCGCCATGGAGGCGGTCATCGGTGGCGTGCCGGGCTTAGCCATCTCGCTGCATGCCCCGGAGGGTTTCCAGGGCAGCCTGGATTACAGCACGGCTGGCAGGGTCGGCCGGCGCGTGGCGGCCCGGCTGCTGGCAGGGGGTTTATCTGCCGGGGTGTTCTTGAATGTCAACGTGCCATACCTGAAAGAGTCTGAAATTAAAGGCTTTATGATCACCCGCCAGGGCCTGCGTGTCTACCGGGATGCGCTCGATCCGCGGGTCGACCCGCACGGCCGCCCGTATTATTGGATCGGCGGCCAGCCGCCCACTGCGGTCGATGAGCCCGGCACCGATTTCGGCGCGATCAAAGCCGGCTACGTTTCGATCACACCCCTTCAGCTGGATATGACCGCTCACCGGGCGCTGGAAGAAATGAAGCAATGGGAATGGGGGTAAGCGGAAATCCGTTTTCATCATTACTGGAAGGTTCACCTAATGCGATTCACCTCCCCTCCCGACCCGATCAACTTCAATCAGCAGGTCTGGGACATTGTCCGGCGTGTCCCGCCCGGGCGCGTCACCACCTATGGAGAGATAGCCCGCAGGCTGCCCCTGCCCGAAGGCATGGATCCCAAAGCCTACTTAGCCTTCGCGCCGCGCTGGGTCGGCGGGGCCATGGCCGCCTGTCCCGCGGATGTGCCGTGGCAGCGGGTGATCAACTCCAAGGGTGAGATCAGCGCGCGCCCGGGCGCACGGATGCAACACCAGCTACTCGAAGAGGAAGGCGTTCAATTCAATGAACGCGGTAGAATCGACCTTACCATTTTTGGCTGGCCAGATTCCGCCGGCGAACAAGAACAACCGCACTTACTCTAAAATATCGGAGAAAAAATGTTTATCGCATCTGCAACCCGTTATGACAAGATGAAGTACAACCGCTGCGGGCGCAGCGGTCTGAAACTGCCGACCATCTCGTTGGGCTGGTGGTACAACTTCGGCGGCCTGGACCTGCTTGAAAACGGCCGCGCGATTGCCCGTTCGGCTTTCGAGCACGGCGTCACGCACTTCGACCTGGCCAATAACTACGGCCCCCCGCCCGGCTCGGCTGAGCAGACCTTCGGGCGGCTGCTTCAGGAGGATTTCGCCCCTTATCGCGATGAACTCATCATCTCCACCAAGGCCGGCTACGATATGTGGCCCGGTCCGTACGGGGAATGGGGCTCGCGCAAGTATTTGCTGGCCAGCCTGGACCAATCGCTCGAACGGATGGGCCTTGATTACGTGGATATCTTCTACAGCCACCGCCCGGACCCGGAAACGCCGCTGGAAGAGACCATGGGCGCGCTTGCCAGCGCCGTGCGCCAGGGCAAGGCGCTCTACGTGGGCATTTCAAACTATTCGCCGGAAGAAACCCGCCAGGCGGCAAAGATTCTGCGCGAGCTGGGTACGCACTGCCTGATCCACCAACCCAGGTACAACATGTTCGACCGCGGGGTGGAAGATGGGCTGCTGGATACGCTCGAAGAAGAAGGTATCGGCTCGATCGTTTTTTCACCGCTCGCGCAGGGACAGTTGACCGACCGCTATTTGAACGGTATCCCGCAGGGTGCGCGCGCCACCAAAACCGAACGGGTCTGGTTAACGCCTGAAGATGTGAAGGAAAACCTGCCAAAGATCCAACAATTGGATATCCTTGCAAAAAAGCGCGGGCAGAGCTTGGCGCAAATGGCAATCGCCTGGGTGCTGCGCAAGCCGCAGGTCACTTCGGCCCTGATTGGAGCCAGCAGCGTCAAACAACTCGAGGACAACCTGACCGCTCTGAACAATCTCCAGTTTGAGGAAGAAGAATTGCAAGCCATTGAAGCTGTACTAAACGGATAAACGCGACCGCGCATTCCCTCCCTTGCGAGTTAAGACAATGCAATAAGCAGGTGATAAAATACCCTTGATGGACGAATCCGTTCTCATTCTGGATGCACAGCACGGCGACCTGCAGGCCTTCAACACACTGGTACTGGCCTATCAGGATGTGTTGTTTAACACAGCCCTGCGCATTCTCAACGACGAAGACCAGGCCGCCGACGCAGTACAGGACGCCTTCCTCTCCGCGTTTCGTGCGCTTACGTCCTACCGCGGCGGATCGTTCCGGGCCTGGTTGTTGCGCACCGTTACCAATGCCTGTTATGACGAGTTGCGCCGTAAAAAGCGCCGCCCCACCACACCGCTCGAACCCGAAACCGCCGACGGCGAGGATGTCGAGAGCCCGCACTGGCTGGCCGATACTCATGCCTCCCCAGAGGAAAGCCTGGATCAGGCCGAACTCGAACATGCTGTTCAGCACTGCCTGGAAAACCTCCCGGCTGACTTCCGCGCCGTGGTCGTGCTGGCCGATATTCAGGGTCTCGATTACTCCGAAGTTGCCATTGCCGTCCATAAACCTTTGGGTACGATAAAATCACGGCTTGCGCGTGCCCGCTCACGGCTGCGTGCATGCTTGCAAAGTTACCGGGAACTTTTACCGGCTGCCTTCCGTCTGGAAGAGGAGCGCAGCTTATGACAACTCCTTCCCGCCGTGACCTGGAACAACTTTCAGCTTACCTGGATGGGCAACTAACCCAGTCCAGCCAGGCGCGCCTGGAGATTCGCATCAAATCGGATCCGGGATTGGCCAGCGCATTGGAACAACTCCGCCAGACACGCGCATTCCTGCAACGCACTCCCCACCGCCGCGCCCCGCGCAACTTTACATTGACACCCGGGATGGCAGGCATCCGTCCGCCAGTTCCGCGGCTGGTTCCGGTGCTTTCCTGGGCCTCCGCGGTCGCCATGCTTTTCTTTATCTTTACACTGGGAGCCGGCCTGGTTGGGCAGCTTTCCGTTGGCAGGACAGCATCAATGCATGCGGCTGTACCAATGGGGTCAGGAGCAGGCCCTCTGGCCGCCGCCCCCATGGCTCCTTCCAGGGGTAATCCCGCTACCGTGGTTCCTGTAGTGGCTGCACCTGCGCCCCTGGCTCCTGCCGCCACTGAGGCCCTGGCGACCAGCGTGCCTTTGGCTGCTTCTTCAAATCCACCTGCTGCGAACCAGAGCGTACCTCCCACGCCGACATTGGAAACTTCAATCAAGTCGGCCGAACAGGCAACACCCCCGGCGGTATCCTGGCTAGCCCAATCACCAGCCGTCCCAAAGTCCCTGAAGAGGCAGGTCGACTACTGGTTGTATATTTGGCCGGGCATGGGGGTAATCCTGGGCGCTTCTGCCATCGCTGCCTACGGATTAAATAAGCGTGCTTTCCAGCGAAAAAACCCGCCTGGATGACTTCCCCACAATAAAAAATATTCACGGCCCTTCCGTGCTAAAATAATAGCGAACAAGGAGGCACATATGGCGACTATCGCACCTGTTCGTCCGTCTCCGTTGGCTGGCCGGTGGTACGAAGGTAACCCAGCTGCGCTTTCCCGCGCGGTTGATCAGTACCTTGATCGGGCTGAGTTGCCTGAACTCCCGGGCCAGGTGGTGGCAATCATCGCTCCACACGCCGGGCATATCTACTCCGGACCGGTGGCCGGATATGCCTTTGCGACCGTACGTGGAAAGACCCCGGACCTGGTGGCTGTACTTTCTCCAATGCACCAGCCCTTTAACCAACCATTGCTCACCACTGCCCATGCCGCTTATTCCACCCCGCTTGGGCAGATCCCAGTGGATGAGCAAGCCGTTGCACAGTTGGATGCGCGTCTCGAAGAAACCCTGGGTTACGGATTGGCCGCGGTGGCTTACGACCAGGAGCATTCCCTCGAAATAGAACTGCCCTTTCTGCAGCGTGCACTGGCCGGGAATTTCAAACTCCTGCCGGTAATGGTCCGCTCCCAATCTCAAAAAATCTCCCGGCAACTTGGGACGGTCCTGGCTGAAACTCTGCAAGGCAGGAATGCCCTGATGGTTGCATCGACCGACCTTTCACACTTTTACACCCAGAAGGAGGCACTGAGCTTCGACACCGAAATGCTACGTCGGATCGAGTCGTTCATCCCGGAAGATGTCTTCTGCGCCGAAGAAGAACGGAAAGGGTTTGCATGCGGCCTGGGTGCATTAACCGCGGTGTTATGGGCAGCCAGGGAGCTGGGGGCGGATACCGTCAAGATATTGCACCATGCCACCTCCGGCGATGTGACCGGCGATTATTCATCCGTGGTTGGCTACGGCGCGGCAGTGGTGATGAAAACGAAAATATCCTGACCCAGGAAGTTTTATATCATGAAGAATATCAAGAACCTAACCACAAAAGTCATCGAAAACCCCTGGTTCTATCCTGTTGCACTGTTCCTTGTCGGTGTGCTTGCCTATGGATTGGTGATTCCCTACCTGGGTTTTTATTGGGATGATTGGGAATCCGTCTATCTTTATCATTTGCACAACCCGGCCATCATTTTCCCCTATTTTGCGGAACGGCCATACTCGGCGTTTATTTATCTAATCCTGTTCCCGTTAACCAGTATGACTCCACTGTTCTGGCAGACGGTTGCTCTGGTGCTACGCTGGATCGGAGTACTGTTCATTTACCTGACGCTGAATGCTGTTTGGCCGGCGCGTGCCTGGCTGAATCGCTGGATCGGGGTTTTACTGTTAATTTTCCCTGGCTTTTTACAGCAACCGGTTGCTGTAACCTATAGTCGCCATTTTACTGCCTTCGCTTTATGGGGTGTTTCCATATACCTGACCGTCCTGGCGCTTAATCACCGTAAATACTTCTGGCTATGGATGCCGTTATCCGTGATATTGGGCATCGCTCAGATTTTTATGATTGAGTATTTCGTGGGGCTGGAACTGATCCGTCCGATCCTCATCTGGGCAATTCTTTGGGCAGAAGAAAAAGAAAAGAAGCGCCGTGTGCTCTGGAAGACACTTGCTTACTGGTCGCCTTTTATTCTTGGGCTTGTAATTTATTTCTGGTACCGTGTATTTTATTTTCCTACCACCCTGACTACGACAGACCCAAACAATCCGGTCCTCTTAAAGGCAATCTTGAGTGCACCACTGGCCACCCTGAGCATACTGGCAAAAACGGTTTACCAGGACATTGGTTATCTGATTATTTCCGTTTGGGCCAACGCATTTTCTCCGGATCTGATTCATTTCCACTCCAAGGTAATGTGGTTATCCTGGTTTGTTGGAATTACCGCGGCAATTCTGTTTTGTCTCTATATTTATAGGACCTCCCGTGATAAAGAGGCTGCCGAAAAATCCTCCTTTTTCTACATGCTGATTGTGGGTGGCATCGCATTACTGGCAGGCGCCGTTCCCGTCTGGGCAGCCGGCCGGCAGATTAATGATGGAAATTGGTCTGATCGGTTTACCATTGCACCGTTGGTGGGTGCAGTTATTCTGGTTGTCAGTTTGGTGGACTGGTTATTTAGAACAAAAAATCAAAAGCAATGGATGCTCGCTATCTTGGTGGCATCTTCCATTTCATACCAGATCTATAATTCCAATGAATACCGCAAGGATTGGGAAGTCCAGAGGAATATATATTGGCAACTGGCCTGGCGCGTTCCAGTGCTAAAACCGGGCACGGCCGTCATCGGGTCAGGTACATTTACCGGCAAGAGTTCGTTCTATGACGGCGGCTATATCGTCAGCCTCCTTTTTAGCCAGACGCCCAGCGCAAACCCTCAGTACGATTATTTTGATATCTGGCATTTACCTGCGACCAGCTTCAAGCCGGATAAACCGCTTGTTAATTCTGAACGAGGTGGTCAATTTAACGGGAATACCTCGCAGGCCATCGGGATGTACTTTAACTTCAACAGCAACGAGTGTGTGCGGATCCTGGATCCGGTTTACACCGGTGACCCAAAGTTTAATGCTGGAATGAGTAATATCATCCCGATCTCGAACCTGGCTGAGATTTCCTTGGGAGATGGTACCAGATTGCCTGATTCGTCCACCTTTGGTACAGAACCTGCTCATACATGGTGTTATTATTTTGAGAAGGCCGATTTGGCGCGCCAGATGCAAGATTGGCCGGCAATATTAAAACTTGGGGCAGAGGCCAAAGCCAAAGGTTTGGGTTCGAACTCGGGCAGTGAATATTTGCCGTTCATCGAAGCCTTTGCCCGGACTAAGCAATGGTCAAAGGCATATGAAATGAGCCTGAATGCCCAAGATAATACCGCCGGGCTCAATCCTCTTCTATGTAAGAACTGGCTGCGCTTCGGAGGCTTTACTGGTGGAGCAGATAGAACTGCCTACCTTGCCAAGGCAGAAACGGAATTCTGCGATATTACCACCAAGTAGAAGCATCTATTAAAATGACCGTTTTTGCCCGAATAGCTGTCAATATTCCTTCTGTCACGGGAGTGTTTGATTATAGTCTACCCGCAGAAATGGAGGGGACCGTCGGCGTGGGACAGCTGGTTACCGTGCCTTTCGGCCGGCAGACCGCCCAGGGCGTGGTGTTGGAATTAATCGGCCAAGCTTCCGTGGCCGAGACAAAGCCCATTATTAGCCTGCTCGACCCGCTGCCGGTTCTGACCAGCCCGCAGCTGGAACTAGCCAGACAAATGGCCGCCTCCACCCACAATCCTCTTGCGGCGATCATTGACCTGATGTTGCCCACCGGCCTGGGCCAGCAGGTGGATGTACTTTACACACTCAGCAATCCGCAACATGCAGCCAAGAACCAGCAATCCAGTGCAACGCAAACCCGCCTGCTTGGCATCCTTAAAGAGAAAGGTTCGCTGCGCGGACGCCAAATCGACCGTCATTTTAATAAAGTGGACTGGCGCAAAGCTGCGCAGTACCTGGTGCGCAGTGGGGTACTGGCCAGCCAGTCCACCCTGCCACCCCCGACGGTTCGTCCCAAGTTTGTGCGTAAGGCGCAACTGGCCGTCCCACCCGAGCTGGCCGAAATTGCGCTGCCAGACCTGGGGAAAACCCCCGCCACCCTGGCACGCCGCCAGTCAGCCCTGCGTTTGCTGATGCGCGATCCGGAGGCCATCGAGGTTGCCTGGGTGTACGCCGAATCGGGCTGCAACCTGGCCGATTTGCAGGTACTGGCTGAACGCGGGCTGGTTGTCTTGCAAGAGACGGAAATCTGGCGCGATCCATTGGGTAAGATCGAGGACAGCGGGCGGGAAAAAGAGAATAGCACTTCCCCGCTGGCATTGACGCCCGACCAGCAGTATGCCTGGAATACCATCCTGGCGGCCATCCAATCTTACAGCCAGCAACCGAAACCTTTTCTGCTTCACGGAGTGACCGGTTCAGGCAAGACCGAAATCTATCTGCGGGCGGCCGCCGAAATCATCCGAGGCGGCCGGCAGGCCATCATCCTGGTTCCGGAAATTGCCATAACCCCGCAGATGGTGCGGCGTTTCCTGAGGCGCTTCCCCGGGCAGGTGGGGCTGGTGCACTCGCGCCTTTCCCCGGGCGAGCGCTATGATACCTGGCGGCGCGCCCGGCTTGGCCTGTTGAAGGTCATAATTGGCCCGCGCTCGGCGCTCTTTGCGCCCCTGCCAGCCGTTGGCCTGATTGTGGCAGATGAGTGCCACGATGGTTCCTATTACCAATCCGAACCACCCTTCTATCATGCGGTGGAAGCAGCCAAACTCTATGCCCGGTTATGCGGGGCAGTCTGCATTTTAGGGTCGGCTACGCCCACCATCCAGCAACGCTACCAGTCCGAGATCGGGGAAAGCCTGCGGCTCGAGTTGCCGAAGCGGATACAGTTCGTCACCAGCTCTTCCAGTATCCCGGGTCTGCCGCCGGTCTCCATTGTTGACATGCGTGAAGAACTAAAGTCCGGCCGCGGAGGTATCTTCAGCCAGGCGCTGGTGGATGGACTGGAGGATGTGTTGAAGAAGGGCCAACAGGCCATCCTTTTCCTCAACCGGCGCGGCACGGCCACTTACGTTTTTTGCCGGGATTGCGGCACGGTGGCAAAATGCCCGCAATGTGATACTCCGCTTACTTATCATACGGATGGGTTGTCTGACCTGCGCTGCCACCGCTGTGGCTACAGCCGTAAAATGCCGGTGGTTTGCCCACACTGTCAAAGCAAACAAATCCGCGCCTACGGGCTGGGCAGTGAGAAGGTGGAGGCCGAGGCCGGGGCACTTTTCCCATCCGCGCGTGTGCTGCGCTGGGACTGGGAAACCACTCGCCAGAAGGACGCCCACGAGATCATCCTGGGCCATTTCGCGGCCCACCGCGCCGATATTTTGGTGGGCACGCAAATGCTGGCCAAAGGTCTTGACCTGCCGCTGGTAACGCTGGTGGGGATTGTGCTGGCGGATGTGGGACTCAACCTGCCCGATCCTTTTGGCGCCGAACGCACCTTCAACCTGCTGACACAGGTGGCTGGCCGCTCCGGCCGTTCGACCCTGGGCGGGCGGGTGGTGCTGCAAACATTCCAGCCGGAGCATTACGCCATTCAAGCCGCCTCCCGCCACGATTATGCCGGCTTCTACTCACGAGAATTGGAGGAGCGCCGCAAACTGGGCTATCCGCCCTTCAGCCGGCTGGTGCGCCTGGAGTACCGGGCCTTCGACCCGGCTAAAGCCGAATCGGAAGCACGCGCCATGGCGGTCCGCCTTTCAAAGGATATTGTCGAAGATGCGCGGGTTCAAACGGATTTGATCGGTCCGGTGCCATGCTTTTTCGCTAAAGTGGCCGGCTGGTACCGCTGGCAGGTTGTGCTGCGCGGGCCTGATCCTGCCACATTGTTGAGTGGGAAATCCCTTAATAACTGGCGAGTGGAAGTGGATCCAGTTTCTTTACTGTAAGATAGTGTTATTAGCCACAAATTCAACGGTTATACAACTAACCACTCCGCCCAATATTTCAGAGCGGGGTCTTAATCTTGTTCTGGCAGCTCCAGGCAGAATTTTTACACTCCCGGTTTAGTCGGAACGACAACTGCCTGGTCGGGCGCGGCCAGCACCGTCTGCGTCCCGAAGCGGGTCATGAGAACCGCACCCAATGCCGCAATGCTCAACAAGAAAGGCACCAGCCAGCCGACGCAACTCAATACGGGGGTATTTGTCAAACTGGCTGCAATCAGGGTCAGGACAAAAGTCCCCAATCCTGCCGAAAAGGCCGGATGCCACTCCTGGTGAATTGCCTTGGTGAAGCGTTGGCCAACCTCGTATCCCACGGCAATCCAACCAAACAGCAATGCCATTCCCAGTGCAACTGAAACGATCACCATCAGTGGCACGGTTATGATCAGAGTGATAATGAGAATACTCAACAGGGCAAGCGCCACCAGGATGACCGGGACGGCCACCAGGGTCAGCAATCCAAGGCCACCGGCTGTCAGAGGTTGGGCGATGATGGCGTGTGCCACCCGGTCTGCCGGCTGGGCCAGGAAGAGCATCAAGAGCATGGCCAGTAATGCCAGGGTGATAGATTGACCAAGCACGTTGGCGACCCAACTCAGGAACGGGTTGACTGCAAAATGCATAAAGCTGGCAAACGGATTGTAGGACGATGCGGGTGGAACGGTAATACTTTGCCCGTTTCCAAAATGAACATTTCCGTTATTGACCTGTCCATCCACCAGCGAACCCTCAGCCCGGTCCAAGGTGGAACCCAGGGTTGAAAGGTTTCCGAGGATGTGGGCCGTCGTTCCCAGTGTGGCGGTACCTCCAAAAATCACCGTATCGCGATTAATAACACCATTAATGGTCAGGCTGCCGCCGAAAACCACTACATTCCCATTCACCGTGGCACCATTTTCGATGGTGGCGGAACCGCCAAAGACCATTAAGTCACCGTTCATCGTCTGACCATTTTTTAGAGTAAAAGACTGGCCAAAGACAAACTGGCCCGGGATGGTACCATCCGAGGCGGCGGCTGAAAATAAAGGCAGGCACGCCAGGAATACTACCAGCACCACGGAAATCATCCTGAATTTATTTTTCATATTATTACGCTCCTTGCGATATCTTGGTGAATTTCACCAATGAGAAAACCCATAAAAGACTCCATCCGCCGGCAACCAGCAACACCACTATCAAGATATAAACCGGTATGAAGCTTGGGAGTACCTTTAGAATCACCCGGCCACCCTGAAACAAGGCTTCGAGGCTGGCCCAAAAGGAAACGGTCGTGGAAAGAAAGGCGGTCAGCCAATCCAACGGTGATTGGATCAGGCTCTTGAGAACCGGCCAGATGGTCCAAACCAAGCCGCTTAAAACGCTAAGCGTCAGGACCAGGAGACCCCAAAAGTTCCTGCGGCGTACGGCTTTCTTCTGCCCTTCCAGCCGGACCTGGAATCGCTCAGCAAAGCCGGCTGCCGGTGCAACCATTTTTACTGATTTCAGTGCCAGGTTAACCTCAGCCAGCGCGCTGCAGCAAGAACAACCCTGGAGATGGTTATTCAATTGCTGTTTTTCATTGGCGGAGAGAATCTGGTTGTTGAGAAGCCAATCTTCAAAAGGCCGGTGATCCATAGGGCTTCCTTTCATGACGAGCATGTGACTTTTTTTCTTTTTCTTCCCATAGGTCTGCCAGTTCCCGACGGGCGCGGTGCAGGTGACTCTTGACTGCCGGTATTGTCAGCTTGAGCGCCCGGGCGATCTCGACTTCGGAGCTATCCTGCCAGTAACGCATGACCACCGCGGCACGATCGGTGGGGTCAAGGGACTGCAAGCAACCTTGCAGGCGTTCCCGGGTTTGCTGACGGACTGTTTCGGTCTCCGGGTCAGGAGCGGAGCGATCCGGGATTTCGGCCTGGCCTTCTTCATCCTCGTCAATGGAAAATGAACTGAACCGCTTGCGGCGCAGCTTGTCGATGCAATGATGGGCAGCAATGGAGAGCAGCCAGGTGGCAAAGGAACGCTCGACGTCATAGCGGGTCAGGTTCTGATACGCCTTGAGAAAGGTCTCTTGCGCTGCGTCTTCGGCGCTCTCGGGATCACCGAGCATCCGATAACACAGGTTGTAGACCGGTTTCTGGTATATCTCGACCAGGTTGGTAAAGGCTTCATCGTCGCCTTTTTGGGCCTGGAGCACCCAGGCCATTTCGTCAGTCACAATGATTCCTCGTAGATTGTTCTGAAGGGATATACGCAGATAGGTACAGGGGGTTGCGGGTTATCCAAAACTCCCGCGCAAACGCCCAGGCAATTGGGCAGCAATACCAGACATGACGATTCTTGCAACGTGGTGGTCTTTCTGGTCCGGGCTGAGAT
This sequence comes from Anaerolineales bacterium, assembly GCA_050014715.1. GTDB lineage: Bacteria > Chloroflexota > Anaerolineae > Anaerolineales > Villigracilaceae > UBA877. Next base: position 12,842 of record JBEKCT010000035.1, read on the forward strand.
TGGCAGGCACCTGCAGTTGGTACGCCTTTCCGAAATGAAGACAGAACGCTCCGGTCTCTTCAAAACATCCGACCGGCTGGAGTGGAAAACCCTGCTCTGCCAGCAACAGGATAAACCTTCCCGCTCCCGCCGGCGGCCAGTTGAGTAATCCACCCGGCTGGTCACCGCCTTCCGGAGCCAATCCAAGAATGGCCTGTGGATGGGACCGGGCGAATGCAAGCACGCGCCGCACGGACCGGGCGCGTGCTGGTATATCCTGCGGCCGGGGCGGCATGGGCGGCATCGTCGTAAAACCGTAAATGTGTGAAAATCGTTTCAGAAGCCAGCGGCTGCCGGCCTTTCCCAGTGGGGCATACCACTTGCCGGGAAAGGTCAGTTCCCCGGTCATTGTAAAATGGATATCCCCCGGTATGGTTGCTGCCAGCGCCAAGGCTATCCACCAGGCATTAAAACCGGGGCGGTAGTAATGGTTAAATGTGAGAATGCATGGCCCGTTTTGCGGGACGGTTTCTGTCCCAAAGACGCGTAACCCCGGATTCAGCCGTCCCATGCAAGCCAGCCCATCTTCGCGAAAAGAATGGGCGCGCCTGAAAAGGAAATCAAAAGCAAGACCGGCAACCATGCCGCCTGGATAAGAATATTGCGGATAGTTGCCGGTCATGGGTGGATTCATTCACGCCAATTGGAAAAAGCTAATTGCAAGAAGTTGATAGCTTTCCTTACCAGGCGTATGCTTCCGGAGCAGTCCCGCCGGGACCGGGGAAGATTTCATCCAGTTTTTTCAAAGTGGCCTTGTCAAGCTTAAGCTCAAGTGAGTGCAATGAGTCGGTAAATTGATCGTTAGTGCGCGGACCGATAATCGGGGCTGTTACAACCGGGTTATGCAGCAGCCAGGCCAGTGCTACATCTGCGGGTTGTTCGCCCAGTTGTTTACAGAATTTCTCCCATTTTTCCAGCTTCGGGCGATTCGCCTCGATCCTTTTCTTTACCTCGCTCGAGGCTCGCCGGCCCTTCTCGATCTTTTCCAGTACCCCTCCCAGCATGCCACCCCACAGCGGGCTCCACGGAATGACACCCAAACCGTAAGCCTGGCAGGCCGGCAGCACCTCCAGTTCGACCATACGGGCATCCAGGTTATAAAGACTCTGCTCGCTCACCAGTCCCATAAAATGCCGGTTCCTGGCAATCTCCTGTGCCTGCGTGATGTGCCAGCCGGCAAAGTTGGACGAACCGACGTAGATTATCTTGCCCTGCTGAACCAGCACTTCCATGGCCTGCCAGATCTCCTCCCAGGGTGTCAAACGATCCACGTGATGCATCTGGTACAGGTCAATGTGGTCGGTCTGCAGACGCTTGAGCGAACCTTCCACGGCCTGGCATATGTGCAGAGCGGATAATTTTTGCTGGTTCGGCCAGTCGCCCATGCGTCCGAAGACCTTGGTGGCGATGACGACTTTCTCGCGCCGTCCACCTGCTTGGGCGAACCAGCGTCCGACAATCTGCTCAGTGGCACCTTCTCCGACCTTCCAGCCATACACGTTGGCAGTATCAAAGAAATTAATGCCCAGTTCGACTGCTTTATCCATGATGGCGAAGGAGTCTTTCTCTTCTGTCTGCGGGCCAAAATTCATCGTCCCAAGGCACAGGCGGGAAACCATCAGGCCAGTACGGCCGAGTTGTGTGTATTCCATGTTCACCTCTTCTTCGTATATTTTGTGTTGAATAGATTAGTTGCCGCAATGCGTGCAATTGCCGCCGCCACAGCTATCGCAGGTTGACTCGGCCATGCCGGACACAGCTTTCCCGCCGCTCTCGGCGAAAAAGACAGATAGTTTGCGTTTGGTATGCTTGCCGCCACAGATTGCACAGGGGATGGGCGTATCAGATTGATCCATCGGGCGGATGGTCTCGAAGATTTTTTCACAATCCTGGCAGACATATTCATAAATTGGCATATGCACCTCTATTTTTGCAGTATCGGCTTAAGTCAGTAATACATTATTTTACTCGTTTTTACTTCCGGTCGAAATCCGCAGGGATTTCCCCCCAGGCCTTGGTATCCCATTTCAAAATGGGATTTGTGAAGGTACGTCCGGCCAGCCACTCCTCAGCCTGGTCGATGAGTCTGAAAAGGTGGGTGTTCTTGTTGTCGGCTACCAGAGTGGTATTGCATCGCTTTTTCTTGACCCAGCCTATCGCCGTGGATGAATCCGAGTAAATGGGCAAACTACTCTTTTTCTTATCAAGTATTACCAGAGCATGCACGATCGCCAAGAACTCGCCAATATTATTTGTGCCATGCTGGTAGGGTCCCTGCCGAAAGAGCTCCTTCCCGCTGCGAAGATCGACCCCGCGGTATTCCAGCGGCCCGGGACTGCCAGAACAGGCTGCATCCACACAATAGCTGTCAGCAACCGGTGGATTTGGGGAGAACAGCCATTCCCTTTTGGAAACGGGTTTTCCTGTGTGGGCAGCATACCTGCCTCGAAAGGCTTTTTCGGCTGCCACACGGCTGGCAAAGGACTTGTACTGCGCGCCGGTAAAGCCTTGTACCTGCGCAGCACATGCCATCCAACTGGAGAAGACCCCAGTCTTGCGACCCTTCCAAACCACGTAGAATTTTGGCTTTTGATTCATTCAGCTGTCAGCCATCATCACTTTAATTCCTGGGCCATTGCATCCATTTCCACCAGCAGATCGGGGAGTTTATCCTGAGGCAGATTCTCCTGAAAGAGCACCGTCATCCCGTCTTCCAAAACGTAACGAACCTTGCGCCAGGAGGCCATTTGTGGCACATCCTGTGCCTGGGGCAGGCTTGCAACAGCTGCACCCCATTGTGGCGAAGCCAGCAGGTATGGGCCGATCATATTCATGACAGAATTGCGTAATGGAAAGAGACCGGTCGCCTCCACCCACTGAGCCTGGCTCTCTGGAGAAAGCAGCCACTTTACAAACAACCAGGCAGCCAGTTGCCTTTCAGATGTGGATTTCAGCACGGTATAAGAAGGCCCATAGGTTACCAGCCCGCTTTCCTGGGTACCGGGGAACGGCAGCACAGTCCACTCGTCGGAGTTCTTAAGGTTTTTCATGGATTCCATTTCGGTCGGCAACCCGGCCAGGTCACCGCTGACGAATAGCGCCGAACGCCGTGCGAAAGAGTCAAAAGGGGTTGGCTCCGTCGAGAGCCAGGCACAATGGCTATCAAACAAGCCTTTTATGAATTGCAGGGCAGCCAGGTTCGGGTCTGTGCGCAGGCCATAGTTGTTGCCATCCGCGACACCGCCTCCGAAGGCCAGTAGCCAGGAGTAGGTTGTCTGCCAATCGGTATCAACGATCCAGCCGCCATACCCGTCGTTTTTGGGATCGGCATCTTTCAGGAAGGAAGCATTGGCGGCGCAGGCTTGCTGGCGGAACTGATCAACGGTCGCCGGCGGGTTAGCAAAACCCAGTGCGTGAGCCCAGGTCTGGTTGTAGAAGATGAAACGGGCCGAACGTTCCGCCGGCAGCCCCAATTGCTTTCCATTGAAATTATCTTGTGACCAGAAAATTGAAGGAATATCTGCAATGGCTGCTTTTCCCAGCCCCCATAGTGGATCGGCAAGATAGGGCTGCAAGTCCACCACCTTGCCAAGCGACTGCCATGCCAGCGTTTGCTCGGGCAGGGCTTCCACCAGGTCGGGGGACTTACCGGCAGCCAGGGCAGAGTTCATGGCATCGAACAGGCTGGTGTAATCTCCATAGCCGCTGTCGGCCACAACAATGCCCCACTGGTTTTCAGCATTGAATTGGGCAACCTGGTTCGTAAACAGATCCTCGGCCGGACCGGCAAAAGCTTGCCAGACCTGGATGGTGAGGCCGTGTAATGCTGCCGGGTCCACCCCGACCGAAGGGAGTGGCGAAGGCGTTGGGCTGGGAGCGGGGCTGGGGCTTGGGCTGGAAGTCCCGCCAATAACCGCCGGGCTTGTCGCCACGTTCGTGCCGGAGGTCGGAGAAGCTGTGTTGCAGGCAGAAAAAGCCAGCGCGGCAAACAGGGACAGGGCAAGCAGGTGGGGCAATCGCATCATCTTGCTAGAAAGTTATGAAAGGAATCGGTGCCAGTGTGATCAGGAAGATGACCAACATTAGAATGGCCAGGGCTTTGCGGCTTGGATCAAGCTGGGTGATCTGGTCAAGCGGTTCGGCGTGGGAACGACCCAGCAGGAAGATAAGTAAAGCCCACAACCACCAGCCGCTCCACAGGAAACCCAGCAGGACGGTGGCAACCAGGATAACAGGCAAAATCCGGTTGGCGCGTTTGCCAAAAACCGCGTATATTATATGGCCGCCGTCTAGTTGTCCGGCCGGGATCAGGTTAAGGAAGGTGACCAGCAGGCCCACCCAGGCGGCCCAGGCAACCTGATTGATGAAAACATCCGTGGAGCCCACCGGGGAGGGCTGGCCAATAAAAAAGTAGCTGATCCAGTGATTCAGCAATGGCAGACCGCTAATGTTCATGGGGGCTGGTAAAAGTTTTCCGAAGACCACAAATTTCGCCAACAGGTAGAGCAGGGAATTACCCTCTGCAAAACCACCCTGGACGGCAGTGACGGTTCCCAGGGAAGACTGCGACAACCCAAGTAACAACACTGGTATGGCCACCACCAGCCCGGCCAGCGGACCAGCGACGGCCAGGTCGAACAGGGCGCGCTTATTTTTTGGGATGGATTTCATCTGGATGAACGCGCCCATTGTCCCGATCTGCGAAAAAGGAAAGGGGATGAAATAGGGCAATGTGACTGCCGCGCCACGTGCCCGGCCAACAAAATAATGGCCGAATTCGTGTGCCAGCAGGATGGCCAGCAGGCTGACGGCGTACGGCCAGCCCACCCAAAGATGAGTAAATAGCGTCCAGAGCATGCCAGGAAAATCGTTCGGGATGGGTCCCTGATAACTGTAAAGAAGCCCGACAAAGAGAACGCTCAGGACGGTGAGGACAAACAGCAGAATGTTGACCCACACCTTGCTTGGTTTGGGATGGATGGTACCGCGCACCAACAGCACCACCTGGCGGTCTTCTTCAAGCCGGAAGAGTGGGGTGATATCATACGGTCGCAAGGCTTCGGCTAGGCTATCATAAGCCTGGACGGAATCGCCCAGCAGCGTGCCCCGGTAACGCAGGAAATAGCCTTTATTCGGGTCACCCAGGGTCACGTCATCGTACCGGAAGACCCTGCTGACGATGTTGTTGAGGATTTCAGAATCAGGTAAAGTCATTATTCACCTATAAGTTTCCAGCAAAATAATGGAAGAACCGCATTTTGAGTGCCTGCACTCAAAATGAAGATTCCCCTGAATTTCCAGGTTTAAAAAAGACAGGCGGGAGTGGATGGGGGTCGAACCCACCGCGGCCCGCAACGCGACCCGCCGCCGGTTTTGAAGACCGGGAAGCCCTCCGGGACCTAACCACTCCCGGCGATAAGCATACCCGAATGGTGAAGGTTTAGCAAGGACAACTTAAGTGGAAGATGAGAAATCGAAACATTGGCCACTTACTGAAAGTCTTATTTTCAATCGCCTTGACAGTTCCTTATTCTAATGGGGAATAGTAATCTTTCCATATTTGCTGGTAGCGTCCGGCTTCTTCCGCCCACCGGGCATTGTTCCAGCCCAGTTCCGGTTGGGCGATTTTCCTGATTTTTTCCATTTCATTCAATCCACCGCCCGGCAGGTTGATATTCAACCTTAATCGGCGGGCCAGTAAATCGTCCAAGTGGATAACCCCCTCGCTACGAGCGGCCCAGCGTAATTCTGCCCAGAGGGACGGGCTGGGAGCCATGGCTTGCAATTCGCCTGGCTGGGCGGCTTCCACCAGGCTGCAAGCGTCGGCGCCGTATCGTCCCAGAAGGCGCAGGCGAAATTCCACTGGCACATCGCACAGGCTGTTTTCGGGCAGCAGTGGATCGAGCACGCGTTCGTTACTGCCCAGGTGTGGGTGTTCGGGTAATGCCGGGCGCACCGCCCGCAGGGCCTTTTGTGCCATCAAACGAAAGGTGGTCAGTTTGCCACCACTGACCGTCAGCAAGCCGGATTCATTCCACAACACAAACTCGCGGCTCTCTTTGGATGGGTCGCTTTTTCCTGTATTTACGACTGCCCGCACACCCGCCAGCGTGGCCTGCACGTCTGCCGGCGTCAGGCCCAGGTCGGGGAAGGCCCGCTGGATGGCGTCCATCAGATAATCAAACTCAGCCTGGCTAATGCGCAGATCGGTGGCAGGAGTTGTTTTGTGATCCACATCGGTTGTGCCAACCAGGGTCACACCCTCCCACGGCAGGATATAAACCGGGCGGCTGTCGGCGGGGTGCAGGAAAGTAAGCGCGCGTGCGATCGGGAGCCTGGATTGCGGCAGGAAGATATGACTTCCGCGCAAGAGTCGCAAACGGGCGCGTCCCCCTATTTGGCGGCGCATTTCATCGGCCCAGGCGCCAGTTGCGCTGACCACGACCCGGGCACGCACCTCGGCAGTACGCCCGCCCGATGCCAGATCCTGGATTGCCACGCCGGAGACCCGGTTGCTGGTTTTAAGCAACCCTTCGATTCGGGCATAATTCAGGGCCAGCGCTCCATCCTTGGTCGCCTCCAGGATGACGCGTAACACCAGCCGGGCATCGTCCGTCTGGGCATCGAAATACCGGAAACCCGATAAGATGTCTGGCGAAGATAACTGGGGGATGAGTTCACGCAGCCCATCAGGATCGTAGGATGCATGGTTCCATTTGAGTGCCATGATGTCGTACATGGTCAATCCGAGGCCGAATACCCAGCCGGGAGTATTATCGCCGCGAAAGTTGGCCATCACAAACGGCAAGGGGGTGACCAACCCGCGGCCTTCCTTGAGCAGGTGATCACGCTCATGCACGGATTCCCAGGTAAGTTGGATCTGGGCGTTCTTCAAATAGCGCAACCCGCCGTGGACGAGTTTGGAGGACCGGCTTGAAGTACCCGAGGCAAAGTCACCCTGCTCGAACAGGACCGCTTTCAGGCCGGCGCGGGCGGCCTCGCGCAAAATACCCGCCCCGGTGATGCCACCGCCGATTACGATGAGATCAAACTCCCCATCCAATTGTGACCAGACGGAATCACGCCAGTTTTGATTCCACATCGCTGCCTCATTGGAAAAAGCATAAAACCCAATACGTAACTCGTAAGACGTAACTCCACACGTTTTACGAATTACGTTTTATTCAATGCCTGCAATAGCCAATCCGCCACCTCTTCCCTGGTTGGAAAACGCCCGCTGCAGACGACGTTCCCGTTGATAACCAGTGTTGGCATGACCAAAGTAAAGGCAGATTGGCCAATTTCATTCGAGTCACTCACATCGATGATGGTAATTTCCAGATTGGGATATTGCTGGATGAGATCCTGGTAGGCGGCTGTAACCTTGCGCCGGACGGCATAGCGCTCGGGAGCTCCAATACTGAGATTTTTTATAATGATCACTACAGTGTACCGCTTGTTTAGATTTCAATCAACTTGCCCGGGTTCATCATACCATCCGGGTCGAATAATTTGAAAAGCGACCCCAACATTTGCATTCCAAGCGCACCCTTTTCCGCCTGTAGATACACAGTGTGGTCCCGGCCGATGCCGTGCTGGTGCGAGATTGTCCCGCCGTGTGCTAGGATGGTCCGGCTAGCTGCTCTTTTCAGGATTTGCCAGCGGCGCAGGGTTTCCTCAGGATCATTTGTACGCCGGTATAGATAGGTGATATAGATACTGGCTCCATCATGATAAACGTGCGAGAGGTGGGCGAAGACCAACACGCGTTCCCCCACTGGCGCCAGTCCTTCCCGAATCACTTTTTGGACCTCCTCGGCGGTTACTGCCACCTCAGACCAGGGGATGGCTGTTTCCAGAGTATCCAGTGCATAGCCAGCCTCCCAGAGCGAGTTACGCAAGTAAGGTGAATAGAAGCGGGATTTCTTCCACATCCTGCCAATCGCAGTCCCGGTCATCAGCCCGCCGTGTACCCGGATGATTTCCATCGCTTCCAGGCGCGCCTGACTGGCCTGGCGATGGGTGCCGGTGACGCCGAAGACAAGCAGAGAACGCTCATCTCCAAAACCGACTGACCGCAAACCGCGCCCGGCCCACTTGACCAGGGCTGCTTGACCTGAAAGCGCCAGGGTGGTTGTAGTCTCCAATGCATTGCTCATTCGCAGCATGGAGACGCCCATGCCTGCCTGGGCTATATCCCGTACGGCGGCTACTCCCTGCTCCCAGTTGTGGAAGAAGACGCCAAAAAATGCTTCAAAGTCGGGCAATTTCCGCACACGCACCGTGCCACGCGTCACCACACCCAGGCGACCTTCCGAGCCAAGCAAAACCTGCTTTAAGTCCGGTCCAGCCGCAGAAGCCGGATGTACGGGCAGGTCCATTGTGCCGATGGGTGTCTCTATATGCCCCCCTGCAAAAAGGGCTTCGATCCGTCCGTAGTAGTAGGATTGTTGCCCACTGGAGCGGGTGACAATCCAACCACCCAGTGTGGAAAATTCAAAGGATTGTGGGAAATGCCCCAGGGTGTAACCACGCGCATTAAGCTGCTTTTCGATTTCCGGCCCGGTGACACCCGCCTCGAAGGTTGCCAGGTGGGAGGTCTCATCCAGCGCCAGCATGCGCTTGAGCCTGGTCAGGTCCATAGTAAGCACAGGCGCCCCGGCGGGGATGGGGTTAATGTGGCCGACCACACTGGTCCCGCCGCCATAGGGGATGACCTTCACGCCGGCCTTATTACCGAAACCCAGAAGATTGTGCACATCCTCATCAGAAACCGGGTAGGCCACGCCGTCCGGGAAAGCCTGGATCTGCCCTGAGCGCAGGGCGATCCAATCTGGCAGTGATTGTCCACGCGCATGCCGCAGGCGTTCTTCCGGATCGGTCGAGATGAGTGGGTGGGGGGGGAGAGCAGAAACGGGAACAGCCTGGAGAGCTTGTTCCAGAGAAGCATCTTCCAAATGCAGCCCTTCACCTACCAGATCCTCCAGGTAACAGGCGGCAGAGGCAGGCAGTGGATAGATCGTTGCTTCATCACCCCAACCGTTCCAGCGTTTCATAATCAGCCTCGTTTGTGCCGGATTTCACTTGCATTCTACCCCAAAAAAACTCCCGCCGGAAAGATCCAGCAGGAGTGGGTCGAATATCAACCACCAGTTAAAGGTGGCATCTCGGTTTTTAGAAAGATGTAATTTGAACCCTGTAAAAGGTTCTATTTCTGCATCCCAGCCGGCGTGATCACATACCAGACGGACCCAACGCCCTCGCCGGTGGTATCTCCAGCGACCTTGTCTTTGGCAAAATAATACAGCGGCCAGCCGTTATATGTCACCTGCACGGTACCATCAGTACGTGTGGTAGTTCCCAGCATGGAGGCGGTCACGCCTGTTCCGGCAACCGGGGCCCCATTGGTCAATAATGGCGGCCAGAGGGTTGCACAATTGCCATAGCAGACACTGGTATTGGGTGTGTCCTTGGTATAGAGGTACAGGGTCATTCCATTTGAATCAACCAGGATGCTGCCCAGGGTGGCATTCTGTCCAGTGTTAACAGCAGCTGGTGATGAGGGCGTTGCAATAGGCGCCATCGTGGCAGTCACGGCAGGCATTGCGCTTGCGGCAGGCGCCATTGTTGCGGTTGCCATTGGTATCGCACTAGCTACCGGCGCCATTGTGGCGGTTGACCCGGTGTTTGGGATAACCGGGGCAGCGGTGCTGACAGGCATGGCTGTGGCGACCGGTGTTGCGGCCGCGCATGCGGATAGAACCAACATTACTATGAGCAGGGAAGAAAACAATATTTTATTTTTCATTATGATTTTCCTTTAAAAGATTTTGAGGCGTATATTTGTCTCATGAATTTGTATTACTGGATGAATACTATCATATTTATGTTAAATATAGCTTAATTATCATATTAATTCTCAATGAGAACCTTTTTGGGTAAACGAACCAAGGAGAAAATCAGGCAGTCTCAAAAGAAGGGCGGAAGGGTAACCTTCCGCCAAGAATGGGAAAATGGAATTTGGAGATCACCCCAAGTGGCAAGCTTCGAATGGTTTCAAGGATGAATTAAATTACCCCGTTCTCATGAAGGTTTGGTTGAATACCCATCCAAATTTTCGAAAAGGAGCGAACAACACGTCAGCGCCCCCTCGGCTTTAGCCAGTTCGGATTGATCCACAAGTAATGGATGGATTCCAATTGCCTCCAGCCGCAGGATTGTCTTTGGGTAAGCCGGCTGGCATAGAATTGTTTTCCCAACCATCAGTGCATTGGCACCATATTGCTCGTCAGGGTCCACTGCAATGAATTTCATCCCCGGAAAGTTGACCGGGTCGGCCCAGGCCGGGTTGATCAACAGCGTATCTTCCGCCACCCGGGTTACGGCCGACTTCAGATGCAGGCATCCTTGAACCGGCACACCTCGTACTACGTACCCAAATGGATCCAGGAACGACTGCATCTGGTCAAGCGCGGATTGGTTCGAGCGTGTAGCCAGTCCGACCCAGATTCGTTTGCCTGCCACCAGCACGTCGCCGCCGTCCAACCTGGCGGGAGCCAGGATCGAGTACAGGGTTCGGTAGGGGGCCAGTGCCCGGCTAACCGATCCGGTTTCGGGAAGGCGCGAATCGGCTCCGGGACGCGTGATGATGGCGCATTCGTCCAGCACAACGGCAGCATCTTCCACGAAGACCGCATCGGGCAGGTCTGGTTCTTTGGGTAGAGCCAGCACTTCCACTCCCAGGCTTATGAGTGTTTCTTCATATACCTGATGTTGAAAGATTGCACGTTCCAGGTTGATGGGGACCCGTTCGAGGTTGGTAAGTTCGCATTGATCGATGGTCTCGCTGACGGGGCGAGTAATGGCGATGAGCTTCTTCATTCGTTCTTCTCAAAATTTTAAATGCTTGACGGTTAATCCGTCGTTGATTATTTCCTTGAGAGAATCGATTCCAATCTGCAGGTGCAAACCGGCAAAATCTTCCGTCACCTTTTTATCGGACACGGCAGTCTTGATGCCATCCGGCTCCATCGGCTGGTCGGATACAAGCAGCAGCGCCCCGGCTGGAATCTTGTTAAAGAAGCCGGTTATAAATAAGGTGGCTGTCTCCATATCAATTGCCATGGCACGAATTTTCAGCAAATATTTCTTGAATTCCTCGTCGTGTTCCCAGACCCGCCGGTTGGTCGAATACACCGTGCCGGTCCAATAATCGCGCTGATAATTGCGGATGGTGGTGGAGACAGCTTTCTGAAGATTGAAAGCAGGCAATGCCGGCACCTCCGGCGGAAAATAGTCGTTGGACGCACCATCGCCACGGATGGCGGCTATGGGCAGGATGAATTCACCGATGGCAGGTTTATCCTTCAGCCCGCCACATTTGCCCAGGAACAGGCAGGCTTTCGGCTGGATGGCCGAAAGGAGATCCATGACCGTGGCGGCATTGGCGCTGCCCATCCCGAAATTTATGATGGTGATTCCATCCGCAGTGGCATTCGGCATGGGCTTGTCTTCGCAACAGACATGCGTACCGTTCATCTCGGCAAACATATGCACGTAGTTGCCGAAATTGACCAGCAGGACATATTTTCCAAAATCTTCCAGTGGCATACCTGTGTAGCGTGGCAGCCAGTCCTGGACGATTTCCTTTTTTGTTTTCATGCCGTCTCCCAGATCTGATAAAGACCCAAAAGGCCGTTCGTGCCGTCCGAGCGGAATGTTTGGCGCACCCGGAAGCCACTGGCGGCTGCCAATGCCTCCAACTCCGCCTCTAAGAAATGGTGGACATAACGCAGTCCGCGCCCGCCACTACGCCAATCCAGCAGGTAATCGCCTGGCTCGACTTCCTCTTGGCTAAACCCTGCATCTTCCCAGGGCTGGATGCGATCCTTGAGTTTTTCACTGTTCATGAATTGCCATTCGGAATGAATGAAACGTCCTCCATCACGCAGCATGGCGCGTGCTTTGTTCAATATACTCAAACGCATTTCCTGACCAGGGATGTGATGAAGAGTTGCAAAAGCAGTTACCAGATCAAAAGGGCGGGTGAGGGTTGCCAGGATCTTTTTATCCCAATCAGGCCCTGACAGGTCAGCCTTAATAAAAGTAGCTGGAGCATCCTCCCATCCATGGCGGGCGACCTCCAGGAGCGGAGGACTGAAATCCACCCCCGTGAAGGAGCCACGGTGTCCGCGCCGCATCAATTCGCGTGCAAGTTCGCCATTACCGCAACCCAAATCCAGGATGGATTCGTCGCCGGCCAGGCCATCCACCACCCGCATTACACCCGGTTGCAGGTGCAAGCGCGTGGAAGAGAATTCGTGCCCGAAGGTCTGGTAGAATTGTTTATTCAGCGCAAGCAACCGCGCAATGGTCTGGCTTTTCATAATCAGTCTCATTATACTGTG
>JBEKCT010000036.1:0-24347 GCA_050014715.1 Anaerolineales bacterium
GCATTGCCCATAATATGAAGAAGCTGGCGGCCATCTAGCCACCAGCTTCTTTTTGTCATCCTACTTTTTCATTCTTATTACTCATTTTCGGGCTATCTGATGTTTGTTTCTAGACAGCCTCGCTAGAAAAGGAGATAACGCGGTCGTCTTGGCTGGGGAGGACGCAGCAGGAGAAACAGGTGGAATGTATGTTGGGAACGGACTTTAAACACACCCTCCTATCAGATCATCAAACCAATCAAGAATAAATCCCATAATAGCTGCCAATAAATACCGATATATATGATTATAACACTCCAAATATTGGGAATTTATGGTTCCTCATTCGTTTTTTTCGAATAACGAATACTGCTCTCTCCACTCTGTTCTCTGCAGACTTCTCTCTGTTCTCATTTCCTGACACCTTTTGATAGTCCCCTGTCAGTTTCTGCCAGTCCTGTGATCTTATCCTCCAGCCCAATCCTTGTCATTTTGCTCGTTTTTTGGTTTCTTGGTTTTTTGTTTTTTTATTTTTTCCCCTTCGTGTTCCTTAGAGACCTTAGTGTTAAAATCTTTTTAGTTCGGGTTAGGAGGAGGCAACTTTCATGAAACGCACTACCATTCTCTGGATCACGGCCCTGCTGCTGGGTTGGTGCTTTGATCTGCTGTTCTGGAAACAAACCCCTAGCATCAACTTCAGCCTCTACGTGCTGCTGTGCCTGGCCGGGGGCCTGCTGGTATTGGGACGGAACGGCCTCCGGCCGGCCTGGAAATCCCTGCTGCTGCTTATCCCGATCCTGTTCTTCGCCCTGGTTACTACCATTCGCCAGGAACCGCTCACGCTGGCCCTGAGCTTCGTCCTGACGCTCGGGTTGATGGGTCTGCTGGCCGCCAGTTACCTGGGCGGGCGCTGGCCGGCCTACGCTCTGACCGATTACGTCGTCCAGTACGCCCGCCTAGCCGGCAGCCTGATCGCCCGCCCGCTGATCCTCCTTTACGGGAACCGCAAGGCAGCCATGCCTGTCGGGCAGGATGATCTTGCCATGATCGCTTCCCATCCCGGGCAGAAACGCTTCTGGGCTATCCTGCGCGGGGTGCTCATCGCCATCCCGATCCTGGCGGTTTTCGCCGCCCTGCTCGCCTCCGCCGACCTGGTCTTCGCCCAGCGCTTGCACGACTTTACCGGCTTGTTCCGGCTGGAGAACCTGCCGCAATACCTCTTCCGCCTCTTCTATATTTTGGCTGCCGCCTACGGCCTGGCAGGCGTTTTCCTGCACGCCGCCCAAAAAAGCACCGGCGAAAAACTATTCAGCCAAAAGCCGCTCGTGCCGCAGTTCCTGGGTTTCACCGAGGCGGCCGTGGTGCTTGGGGCGTTGGTGACACTGTTTGCCCTGTTCGTAGTAATCCAGTTTCAATATTTCTTCGGGGGCGGCGCCAATATCGGCGTGCAGGGCTACACCTACTCCGAATATGCCCGGCGCGGATTTGGCGAACTGGTTGCGGTGGCCTGCTGCAGCCTGCTGCTCTTCCTGGGCCTGAGCGCTATTGTCAACCGCCAAAACAATGCGCAACGCCGGGCCTTCTCCGGGCTGGGGATCGGCATGGTAGTGCTGGTAGGCGTGATGCTGGACTCGGCCTTCCAGCGCCTGCAGCTCTATGAGGCTGCCTATGGTTTCTCGCGCCTGCGCATGTATACGGATATCTTCATGATCTGGCTGGGCGTGTTGCTGGTGGCCGTGGTGCTGCTGGACCTGCTGCGCCGGGAGCGGCTTTTCCCTCTGGCCGCCCTGCTGGCAGCGATCGGTTTTGCGGCGACCCTGGCGCTGGTCAACGTGGACGCAAGCATCGTCCGGCAGAACGTCGCCCGAGCACCGCAAGGCCAAGGCCTGGACGTAGCCTACCTGGCCATGCTCTCGAACGACTCCGTCCCGGCCCTGGCAGCCGCGTACGAGTTTACGGTGCTGCCGGGCCTGACCCGCGACGCTATCGGCGCGGTCCTGGTCTGCCGCCTGCACAGCGTTTCCCAACCGACGGGTGGCGACTGGCGCAGTTTCAACCTGTCCGCCTGGTGGGCGGACCAAGCCGTGGCCGGGCTGCGCAACCGGCTGGACTTATACCAGGTGACGCAGGATCAAGGTGTGCTGAAGATCCTCACTCCCGGGAGCATTTATTACGAATGCCCGTAGATCCGGCTGGAATAACCCGTTTCCATCGCGTAGCAACGCGTAGCCTACCCTTTAGGGTACCCTCGAAGGGGGCCAGGAACGTAGTTCTTGAATTCGTTGGATTGGCGAATTAGATAGTGAGTTACGGAGTCGCCGTGGAAGCCACCGCGCTTTCAGCCGCCGGGTTCTGCGCAAGCTGCCGCCGCAGAAAATCCAGCATTTGCAGGGCGGTCAGGTTATGCATCTGCACGCCGTATTCCAGACTGTCCGGGATGGAGAAATCGGTGAAATTGGCATAGGAAACAGAATCGAGGTGTTCCGGATCGACCATGCCGTGCTTGGGTAAAAGTTGGGCGGACAGCCAGAAGTTCCATAGCGGGATCTGGTATTCCAATGCCAGCCGCGCGATCGTGGCATTAATGGACCCGTCACCCTCCACATCATCCGCCTTGGTGCTCAGGATGGGAACGATCCCTTTGGCAATCGTATCATCCAGGATGATGCGCATATTGTGTTCGAACGAGCCCGGGTTCTCGTGGACGTAATAGGCTTCGTTGGTGCCGATCGCAATGATGGCAAAGCTGGGGCGGTCGATCCGGTACTGGCAGTCCAACAGAGTCTCGTTTGCCAGGCATTGCTTGCCGGTCCAGAGCGTACTCAGCAGCCCGGCGCTGTTCATGCCGGCCTTGGCGGCCAGGCTGGGGCGTCCAAACGAAGCCTGGAAATAATCAATAGCCGGCTGGAGCGCAGTGTACGCGCCCAGATTGTAATGGCCGGCATAACCCACCAGGAAGGCCGGGGCAGCGCTGGCGCAGTCCCCGATGCGGGAAAAGACATGCGGATTGTTTCCCATTGCCAGCCCGTTCTGGTAAATCTCCCGAACGCGTGGGCTGATCTGCTCCGGGATGACCGGCAATGCTTGCCAGTAATCCGGGGGAAGCACAGTGGGGCTGGGTACGGGCAAGGCGCGCAATGCGGTGGGCGCCGGGACGGTGTCCGTGGGAGTGGCAACCGGAACTGTCGGCGTGTCCGGGACAGGCGTGGCAGATACCGGGCTCGCCAGGCTGGCCGGAGAGGCGACCTCTCCGCAGGCCGCCAGCAACCAAAGCAATAGACAGCCCAGGCGCGCGGCTGTCTTCGGGCAGGCAGATCCCCGGCGATGCACGTCCGGGCGCATCCTAACCCTTGACCGCCTTTGCGATCGCGGCGATGTGCCCGGGCAGGTTACCGCAGCATCCGCCCACCACCCGTGCACCCAGGGCCACGTACTTTACCGCATATTCGGCCATCTGCTGCGGCGTTATATCGTAGGTGGTAACTCCATCAAGCAGGTGCGGCAGGCCGGCGTTCGGTTTGGCCCACAAGGGGAAGCCGGGTCCCGTCGCGGCATATTCCTGCTGGATCTTTTCCATGTTTTCAAGGGTCGTCCCGCAGTTTGCGCCGATCATCAGCGCACCCATTTCCTTATAGCGCTTGAACATATCAGCGGGTTTGACCCCCATCATGGTACGCATGCCCCGGTCGTAACTGAAGGAAACCACGATCGGCAGATCCGTCACGGTGCGCGCACCCTTGTAAGCGGCATCCGCTTCATCAAACGCAAACATGGTTTCGATCACCAGCAAATCCACCCCGCCTTCCGCCAGGGCTTTGGCCTGTTCTGCGAAGCTGGCAATGGCATCTTCCGGGCTGAGCGGACCGTATGGTTTCATCATCATGCCGGTCGGACCGATGGAACCAGCCACCAGAGTACCCAGGCGCGCCGCAGCTGCTTGGCGAGCCAATTCGGCCGCCCGTTTGTTGACTTCCGGCGCGCGCTCTTCGTATTTCGATTCTTTCATGCGCAGTCGCGTCCCGCCAAAAGTATCGGTCAGGATGATATCCGATCCGGCTGCCACAAAGGCACCTTCCAATTGCAGAACCATCTCCGGCGCATCGAATACCAGATCTTCCGGGGGTGTGCCCGGCTTGAGGCCCATCTTCTGCAGGCTGGCTCCGGTCGAGCCGTCCGCGATCAGGACTTCGCCGGATTGGAGACGTTCCAAAAACTTATTCATATCCATTCTCCGTAGAGCGTAATCAGCCAATTATAACGGTGAAAGCCTGCTTTTACGGATGCCTGGCACAGGGCAATCGCATTTGGAAAATCAAACAAAGAAATCAGAGCGTGTCGTTGCGATGGCCGGTGCTTTTCCGGCCAGAAGCAATCCCCTTGCCAGCCTGGAGAAAGTCCCCGTAATTTGGGAATTGTTTCGTCGCGAAGAACCCTCCTCACAACGACACAAAAGTTAAATGCGATTGCCCTAATACTTGGCAGGCCGCCGACCAGGGCTTTCGTAGAGTCGACGGCTTGTGAAAGGCTCGACCCGACTCCTGCCGCACCCCCAGAGCATGGGGGCTGGTGCGGTGAAAAAAAAGAGTTTGGGGTGTACCCCAAACTCCAGATTGACTCAATATGAAGGCGGGTGTAAACTAATCATAATTAATAAACAGAGGCTCGGTTTATTAAAGAAATGGAGCATGTCTCGCACAATTAACGAAGACGAATATATCGCAAAGATCAACGAAATCCTGGCTTCGGCACAGCGACTCGTTTATATCAAGGGTTATGGAAAGATGACCATCCAGGACATTCTTGATGATATCCATATATCCAGCGGGGCGTTTTATCATTACTTCGATTCAAAACCAGCCGTACTGGAAGCAGTCATCGATCGCATGGCGACCACCGCTGAAAGCCCACTCCAGCTCATCGCTGATGACCCGCACCGGTCCGCCATCGAAAAACTGCGGACATACTTCGGCACAGTAGAGCAAATGAGGGTCACCTATCAAGATAGCCTGATCGAGCTCATGCGCGTTTGGTACACGGACGACAATGCCATCATCCGGCAAAAAGTGGACGAAGCCGCTATCGAACGGCGCGCCCCGCTGTTGAACATTATCGCGCAGCAAGGCATTCGGGAAGGTGTTTTTAAGTTGGCCGATCCAGACCGGGCCGGCGAAATAATCCTGGCCTTAATCCAGCGTATGGGCAACACCCATGCGAAAATGCTGCTTTCATTGGATAAATCGATCGACGAGATCGGCTGCATCAATGGGATCATCGCTACTTATAACGCCTATATGGCAGCGATCGAGCGGGTGTTGGGTGCGCCCGAGAAAACCTTATCCCGGTTGGAGGATGAGCCGGTCAGGCAGTTGATATCTGCACTGCGGGGGAAACCTCAGGCATGAATAATCTAAAAAGGAGAGAAATGATGGGAAAAAAACAAAAACCAAGCGCTTCAGCGGCAGGGGTTGCTATGATGCGCGCAATCGAAACACTAAAACCGGAAGGATCACGGATTTGCGACGATCCCTACGCCGATGCGCTGATGCAGGGTGGCTTTACGTACGCCCTGCTCAAGTGGATGATCGAATCAGGCCTGTACGACCGCATGGCCCCTGGCGCGGTGTCGTTTGTAGTTGGTCGTGAGCGCTACATCGATGATTTTCTCAAGATCTGCCTGAGCGAAGGTCTCGACCAGGTCGTGCTCCTGGGCGCCGGTTACGACACGCGCCCTTACCGCATCCCCGGGATAGAGAAGACGCGCGTGTTCGAAATCGATCAAGCTGCAACACAGGAGGATAAGTTGAAGCGATTAGAGAAGGTCATCCATCCGCTTCCCGCTAATGTGACTTTCCTCCCAGTGGATTTCAATACCCAGTCTCTCGGCGAGCGCTTGAAGAGCACCGGTTACAACGAAAATAGCAAGACCCTGTTTATCTGGCAGGGAGTCACCTATTTCTTAACGACGGCTGGCGTGGAAAGCACATTGGCATTTATCACCAATCATTCCGGCCCAGGAAGCGCGGTGGTCTTTGATTACTTTTACAACGAGATCCTGCGCGATCCACACCGCAATGAGGTGAAGGCAATGCAGCGCACGGCGCATGCCTTTGGCGAAGATTATACGTTCGGGATTGACCACGGACAGGTTGAGCCGTTCCTGAGCCAGCGCGGCTTCAGGGATGTAAAATCCGTGACGATGGAGGACTTAAAACCGGTTTATTTTACCGGCCCAAATGCCAAACGAACGGTCAACGGCAGCATCGCCATCGCGACGGCCAGGGTGGATAAAGGTAGTGCAGCCGGGTGAGGTCCGGGGGCTCACTTGAGACTGACCGTGCCGGCATTGCCATCCACGCTGATCATTTGCCCGTCCCGGATGCGGCGGGTGGCGGCACCGGTGCCGAGCACGGCCGGGATGCCGTACTCGCGCGCCACGATCGAGCTGTGACTGAGCGGGCCACCGATATCGGTCACCACCGCCGCGGCCCTTGCAAACAGCGGCGTCCAGGCCGGGGTGGTAACAACCGCCACGATCACATCACCTGGCTGCATCCGGCTGAAGTCTTCCGGCCCGCGCATCACGCAGGCGCGGGCTCTTACCTTGCCGGCGCTGGCTCCCGAACCCTTCAGCGTATCGCCGGCCTGGTCTTCGCGCGGTGCAAACCTGGCAAGCAGCGAATTCCTGGGCAGGATATTGGGAGGGACGACCTTGCGCAGCGCATGCCATTTAGCTTTGCGCTCTTCAATCGAGGTGGCATGACTCTTCAGCTTCCCGCCCTGTTCAAGGGTGGCTGCCATCTGCTGCACTTCCCCGGCTTCCAACCAGTAAATGTCCCCGGGGGTTTCAATCGCTCCCATTCCGACCAACCGGCGGCCCAATTCAGCCAGCATTTTGCGGATCTGCGGTTGGCCCAGCCCGACATCGGCGATGCCGTCTTCGCGCAGCGGGGCCGCCTCCTGTGCCTGCTTGAGCAGCTTCAGGAACCACCCCCGCCGCAGCGGGTCCAGCCTTTTTGCCACGGTCTGCTTCATTTGTTCTCGCATTTGAAGAGCCGCCGCCTGGCGTTCAAAGGGGTTGCCGGCTGTGCCGTCCAGGTAGGCCTTGAGCGCCTCCACCAGGGGAACCGGATCATCCGCAGGGACTGGCTTGGCAAAGTCCAGATCATAGATGATATGGCCGTAATCTGCCAGATGGGCATTAAAACGGGTCTGGAATTCTCCCCAGGCTGCCTCGGTCGCAGGCCCAAGCAGGCATTGGGTTATTTGTGCGGCCGGTTCCTCCAGCAGTGTTTTCAGTAATGCCGGTTGCTCTTTTATCCACATCGCCAGGTCAAACAGGGATTTCTCGGCCCGCACTGCCTGGTTCTCCGCCCCGAAAAGGAAAATGGCCGCGGCCGGTTCACCCTTGCGCCTTATCAGCATTTTGTAGATATTGGTGAAAGTCATCTCGCTAGACAGGGCCATGGGGATCGGCCCGGATTGGACGGCGGTGTAATAACCCGCGGTTTCAGTGAAGATCTCCCGCACACCCGCCAGCAGGGCTTGGGCGGTCAATTTCCCCAGATCTTGCAACTGCCATTGCCTCACCAGATGCATGTATTTTTCACGTTCGACCTCCCAGACCTGCCTGCCTTTAGTGAGCATTTTCCTGATTGCAACGGTGCTCATGACCAGCATCTTTACAATTACCTTGAAGGTCATTTTCAAACCAATGTAAACATAACCGTTGACCAGCACCACCAAATAACTGTCCGGATCATCGATTCCACCGATAGCGCTCATCATGCCCAGGCTGGCTTTTTCGGCCAGTGGAACCGCCAGCGTGCCAAACAGAGGCGATACGGGGTCCGGCAATAATTCGGCAAAGCTGGCACGCGAAAGCATGACTTTGGGCGCC
This sequence comes from Anaerolineales bacterium, assembly GCA_050014715.1. Classification (GTDB taxonomy): domain Bacteria; phylum Chloroflexota; class Anaerolineae; order Anaerolineales; family Villigracilaceae; genus UBA877. Next base: position 7,877 of record JBEKCT010000036.1, read on the forward strand.
GGGACCGGCCATTCCAGCGGTGACTCGGGCAAGGCAGTCACGGGCCGAGCCTGAAGGATGGCGAACCTGCCGCCCGCCAGTGCCCATTCGATGTCCATGGGCGTAGCATACAGGCTTTCGATCTCCAACCCCAGCCGGGCCAGTTCCTTCACCCGGGCGTTGTTCAGGACAGGCGCTTTTTTGAGGCGCTCCGGTACAGGTTGCTCGCATGTTCCCCTTTCCGTCCGGACGGTCATGACCAGCTTGGCTGCCGTTTCCCTCCGCACCGGACGAAATGTTGATTTGTTCACCGTAATGGTATCAGGGTTGACCACTCCGGAGACAATCGCCTCCCCCAGCCCCCAGGCAGCTGTGATCATTAATTCGTCGCGCCGCCCGTTCACAGGGTTGGCGGTGAACATCACCCCGGCGGCGTCAGCAAAAACCAGCTCCTGGACGACCACCGCCAGGGCAACCTGGTCAGGCAGGATGGCCTGCCTGGCCGCCCGGTAAGCAATGGCGCGGGCTGTCCACAACGAGGCCCAGCAGCGCTTAACTGCTTCCAGCACAGCCTGTTCGCCGTGGATGTTAAGATAGGTATCCTGCTGGCCGGCAAAGGAGGCTCCGGGCAGGTCCTCAGCGGTGGCGGAGGAACGTACCGCCACCACTGCATCGATTTTCCCGGAAGGAGGTGTGCCCGATGGAGAGGGACGCGGTTGGGACATCGCGGCATATGCCTCGGTAATTGCCCGGGCTACATCAGGAGGAATCCGCCCGCCGGCAAAGAAATTCCGAATTTGCTGCGAAACGGGCTCGAGCGCGTCCGGATCAGACCCGTCCACGCCTATGAGAATCTGCAGGATGCGCGGCTGAAGACCATTTTCAGATACGAAGAGCCGGTATGCTGCCGTGGTGATATGGAACCCGTCCGGAACGGGCAGCCTGGACCGGGTCAGTTTGGCTAGCGACATACCCTTTCCGCCGACCGTTTCCAGGGTGGCTTCCAGGGCAGACAATTTCAGGATATAGGGTGGCATTTTTTCTCCTCTGGTTGGTTTCAGCTTATTGCAATAAGCTTTGACCAGCGTATCAAACTTTTATTCCGTGCATGAACATATCCAGGGCATCCGCAAGCATTTCGTGCGGCGTCCCGGTCGGGCGGGTGGTATAAACCATTACTTCCATGATCGAAAGCAGTGCCCGGGTGGCCAGGCGGGTATTGATAGGCCGGAATGCGCCTTCCAGAACGCCTTGTTCTAGTACACCACGCAGCAGATCCTGGTAGGCATAGCGTTTTTTCATGATGCGCGCTTGCGCGGCCGGTCCGAGCTGCATCACCTGCAGGGAGAGTTCTGAAAAAAAATTCTTATTTTTAAGCAGGTATTCCAGTTGGGATTCGAGGATCCTGATGAGTTTCTCTTCCAGCGGGGCCGCCTGAGCGGCGATGCCTTCAGCCTGTTCCTGCAATGCATCCAATTCTTCCTCAAACACGAACAGGAGAACATGATCCTTGGTGGGGAAGTAATCATATAACGTGGACTTTCCGACGCCGGCCGCCCCGGCAATCTCCTGCATGGAAGTGCCGACAAAGCCCTGCTTCAGGATCAGAGCCACCGAAGAATGGAAAATTTCGTGGCGGCGGCGATCGATTTCACTATCAGTAAGCGGGATTCCTTTTGGCATAGTGGCTCCTAATAGCGACCATCAGTCGCTATTAGTCTACTCTTCCCAGCGGAGAATGTCAATAGCGAACCTTGGTCGCTTTTATGTAGAGGTCCGGGAATGGGTGGAGCTATAAAGTGAAAATGGCTGTTGGGCTGCTCGTGAAGCAAATCCAAAGGGTGTGAAGCAAACCCACCAGCCACATTTATATCCCATTATGACGGGAATACCACGACCCTCAATTATAATGAGTGTGTTGGGAGTAACCTGAGATGTTTTTCCCCTCGGCTTATTATTTTCTTTTTTATGGTGCATATTCCGTCCTTTTGCCATTCCTAGCCATCTTCTACAAGGCACAGGGTTTGACCGGCGGACAGATTGGCTTGCTGGCATCCATTTCTCCGATCATAGCTTTTTTTGGTGCACCCCTCTGGACTAGCGCAGCCGATGCCAGCCACCGTCACAAGCTTGCAGCGATGCTTTCCATGCTAGGCGTGGCGGGAACTTGCCTGATCATCCCTGGCATCGCCTCGTTCGGAGGTCTGCTGCTGATGATCAGCCTGTACGCTTTTTTCGGTGCTCCCACTGTTGCCCTGGTCGACAGCGCTGTGCTGGCCCAGCTTGGCGACCACAAGGATCGCTACGGCCGCATCCGCTTGTGGGGCACTGTCGGTTATGGAGTGATCGCGCCCTTCGCTGGAACTCTGATCGGCAGGTTGGGGCTCCAATGGGCATTCTGGGGCTATGCCATCCTGATGTTGGGTGGACTCCTGCTTATCACCCAGATTCCCTTCCGCCAGAGCCGCTCGAACAGCCCCTTTTGGGGAGGGATACGCATACTATTTGCCAACCGGCCATGGATGCTTTTCCTGGTGATGGTATTCATTGCCGGGATTGGCAATGCCACCATCAATAACTATCTCTTCGTATACATGCAAAGCCTGGGAGCCAGTAATACCCTGATGGGTTTTGCACTAACCGTTTCCACCCTCTCCGAGATACCAGCGATGTTCTTTAGCGACCGTCTGTTGCGCCGCTTCGGAGCGCGTGGCATGCTGATCATCGCCATGACAACCATCGGCCTGCGCCTGATCTGCTATTCCTTGACCATCCAGCCGTGGGTGGTCCTGGTTATCCAGCTGTGCCACGGGCTGACCTTTGCAGCCATCTATACTGCCGGGGTCCACTACGCTGACCAGGTCGCCTCGCCCGGCATGAAAGCCACTACCCAGGGTATGTTCAACGGCACCCTGATGGGTTTCGGCGCGGCCGCCGGCGGGTTTCTTGGCGGCGTTCTGCTGGACAGTTTTTCACCCGGAGGCATGTATGGCTTTATTGGCACTCTCGTGCTGGTCGGGTTGATTGCGTTTCTATTGGTGGAACGGAGGTTTTTTCCTGTGAACGGAGCATTGGCAGCCTCCCGGGAAGATTAGGCCTGGCCTGGGTAGCGTTGAAAGAAGGAGACAATTATGGGACAATTTGATTCTGCCAAGGACCTGATTGTGGAAACCGCCCGGAAACTGACCGCGAAGGGCTATCTCATGGCGACCGGGGGAAACCTGTCCGTGCGCATCACCGGCCAATCTGCACTGGCAATCACCCCCTCCAATTATGATTATCTGAAAATGCTGCCGGAAGATGTTTGCGTGCTGGACTTTAAACTGAAGGTGCTTGAAGGGAGGCTCAAGCCCTCGGTCGAGAGCGCCATGCACGCCGCCATTTACCGGGTGCGGCAGGACGTGCATGCGGTTGTACACACCCACCAGGTCTACGCCAGCGCGCTGACTCTCATTCAAATGCCCATCCCGAGCCTGTTCGACGAGCAGGTGCGTTTCCTGGGGCGCAGAGTGAATATCATCCCCTATGCTCCCTCCGGAACCGGGCTGCTGGCGGGTATCATCACCAGGTCTGTCCGTGACCACAACAATGCGTATATGTTGCAAAACCACGGCGCGTTGGTCTTTGGTTCCGATATTGAACAGGCCGTTCACAATGTGGAAATCCTGGAGAAGTGTTCGCTGGCTTATCTTCTGGCACTCTGCACCGACCGCAAGGTAAGTAAAATTCCCCTGGCCGTGCGTGAAGTGGCCTTTGCCAAGCTGCGCAAAGACCAGCAGAAGATCACGGCCGGGAACGATGAACTTGGCGGGGAATAAATTTTAATATTAAGGAATAATGTCCCGATGATTTCTGCACCTGAACTTATTCTAGATGCGAAGGCCGACCTGGGTGAAGGACCGGCCTGGGAAAGCCATTCCGGGGTTCTTTACTGGGTCGATATTCACGCCGGCCGCTTGCATATCCTCAACCCACAGGATGGGGTAGACCGGTCGATTGGCTTGGGCGGCTACCTGGGATGCGTGGCACCGCGCCGCCCGGGGGGATTGGTGCTCGGCTTGCAAAGCGGTTTTGCTACCATTGACTCTGTTCCCCTGTCGGGAGTGGCAAAGGTTAGGGTCATCGTAAATCCCGAACCGCATCTACCCGGCAACCGTTTCAATGATGGCAAATGCGACCCTGCCGGACGCTTCCTGGCCGGCAGCATGGACGACGCCGAGATCGAACCATCCGGTTCGCTCTATTCGCTCAACCCGGACGGGGCGGTAAAAACTCTGCTGTGCGGGACACGCATCGCCAATGGCCTGGCCTGGAGCCCGGACTACAAAACCTTCTATTTTATTGACACACCCACCCGCACCGTAATGGCGTACGATTACGACCTCGGTACGGGCGGGCTGGCTAACGCGCGTCCGGCCATCTCTGTCCCGCCCGAAATGGGCTGGCCGGATGGGATGACCTCAGATGCCCAGGGCCGGTTATGGGTGGCGCTATGGGGCGGAGCCAAATTAACCCGTTGGAATCCTGCCTCGGGTCAGTTGCTGAAAGAAATTCCCTTACCGGCTCTCAACGTTTCCTCCTGCATATTTGGCGGCCCGCACCTGACCGATCTATATATCACCACTGCGCGGAAAGGGATGGATGCAGGAAAACTGGCAAAGTATCCGTTCTCCGGCGGGTTGTTCCGCATCCGGACAAATATACAGGGGCTGCCAACCTTCACATTCGGCGGATAAAAGCACAAGACCCGCCCCACGGCCATTAGGGTTGTGCTAAAATAACCATACCAATCTAGAGCCCTTATGTCTGACATGGTTGAAGTAGTCATCGATAGCGTACGCGTAAGTCTGATGTCCCCCCAACGGGTGGTGGTTTTACGCCAGACGGAAGTGGAACGCTACCTAGCCATCTGGGTTGGGCCTTACGAAGCCGAACACATTACAGTGGCATTGCAGGAAGTGGAATTGAGTCGCCCGATGACTCACGACCTGTTAAAAAATGTGTTCAGCCTGTTAAAATCCGAGATCCTGCGCATCGAAATTGTCGCCCTGAAAGAGGAAACATTCTACGGCAATATCGTCGCCAAAAAAGATGAGAAAATAATCGATATCGACGCGCGGCCTTCGGACGCCATCGCCCTGGCAGTACGCGCGCATGTCCCGATCCTGGTCAGCCAGGAAGTGATGGATGAAGCCGGAATCGTCCCCGAGCGCGATATGCAGGCTGATAGTCCGGCCGCGCCTGCCAGCGGTAAAAGCCCGCTCCCGCAATCTTCCGGGGAAAGCGAAGAAGGTTTGGATGTTTTCGAGGATTTCCTGAAGAAACTCAAAGACGACCCGGGTGATGAAGAAGAGAATCAAAAACCTGAATGATTGACCTGCCTGCTCCCGAAGAGCCGCGTCCCGAGCAAATAGAAGAACGCCGTTCTGAACCTGTCGAAGAGCGTCGTCCTGAACCAAGCGAAGGACCTTCCGTTCCATCCACGTCCACCATCCCCCACAATCGTGAAGCCGAAGAAGCCGTTGTGGGGGCAGTGCTCATTAATCCCGAAGCCTATTATGATCTTGCTCAATTCCTGCAGGCCGATGACTTTTACATTCACCGCCATCGTTGGATCTGGGAGGCCTTCACCCGCCTGCACGAAAAACGCATCCCGCTGGATTTCCTGACGGTAACCGAAGAGCTTCAAAGTGCCGGCCAACTGGCAGAAATCGGTGGCCCGGCGTATTTAACCGCGCTGCTCAACCAGGTCCCGACCTCCCTGCACGCGGAGGCCTACGGGCGAATGGTCGAGGCGACTGCCATCCGCCGGCGGCTGTTAACCTCCGCCAACACGATTGCCACACTGGCTTACAACGAGCAGGAAACCGTCGAGAACGTGATCGAAGAGTCCGAGAAATCCCTCTTCAATGTCAGCGAGCGGCGGCTTCACAACGATGTGAAACCTATCAGCCAAGTGATGAGTGAAGTCTATGACCGAATCGATGAACTCGCCAAACGGCCTGAAGACATAGTTGGTGTACCGACCGGTTTCAAAGACTTAGACCATGTGTTGGGAGGGCTGCAGCCTTCAGATTTGCTGATCATAGCCGGCCGCCCCGGTCAGGGCAAATCTGGTTTTCTACTTTCGGTGGCGATGAATGCCGCCCTGCTGCACAAAAAGCACATAGCCATCTTCTCGCTGGAAATGTCTAATGAACAGGTTGCCCAACGTTTAATATCCCAGCAGACCGGCATCGACTCGCAGCACTTGCGCATCGGCAAGTTGGATGACAATGAACGGGATTTATTTGTCCATTCAATCGAAGTGCTGGCAGATACACAGATCTTCCTGGACGACACGCCTGCCATTACCCCGCTGGCATTGCGCACCAAGTGCCGCCGCCTGCATATGGAGTTCGGCCTCGACCTGGTCATCCTCGACTATATCCAGTTAATGGGCGGGGATACCCGGACCGAGAATCGCGTCCAGGAGGTCTCGTACATCTCACGCAACCTGAAAGTGCTGGCGCGTGAACTGAATGTCCCGGTCCTGGCTGCGGCGCAGCTGAGTCGCGCAGTTGAACAGCGCACTGACAAGCGCCCGGTGCTATCAGACTTGCGCGAATCTGGTTCCATCGAGCAGGACGCCGACATTGTCATGTTCATCTACCGCCCCGACCAGTACGAGAAAGATACCGTCAAACAAAATGTGGCTGAGATCATCATCGCCAAACACCGCAACGGCCCAACCGGCAGTGTCGAACTGGTCTTTTTGAGCCACCTGGCCAAGTTCGTGGATGCCGCCACGCGCAATTTTGATTTAAGCCAGGCATAATTCGATCCTGCCTTTTGACATTGTTCCTTACCCCCATCGTGGTGAATAATGGCTTCCGGCTTCAGCGACTCCGAAACTTTCGCCCAAATCCCCGACTCGTTCTTCCGTCATCTGCTCAGCGAGGTGGATGATCTGGACGAACTTAAGGTGACTTTGTATGCGCTCTGGCGGATCGGAAATATGGAAGGCCGCGTCCATTTTCTACGAGGGCAGGATTTTGTCGCCTGCATACCAGACCCGGGTCCGGCACTTGAAAAAGCTGTCAGGCGCGGCAGCCTGCTCCACTCGTTGCCGCCCGCTTCCGATCAAATACCCATTAGCAATGATTCAGGCCTCTATTTCCTTAATTCCCCACGTGGCAGGGCTGCGGCGGCATCCTTCAGCCAGGGCGAGTGGCGGCCGGATGTAACTGATTTCATGCCTGCGGCACCACTACGTCCGAACATATTCAAGCTGTATGAGGAAAATATCGGCCCCCTGACCCCGTTGATTGCAGACGCTATCCGGGACTCCGAAAAAACCTACCCATCCGAGTGGGTGGCGGAAGCGCTGGGGATCGCCGTCAAAAACAACAAACGCAATTGGAAATACGTGGAAGCGATTTTACATCGCTGGAAAGAAGAAGGCCATGCCAAAAAGCAAGATAGACGAGACGCTCAAGAAGATGGCCGCCGGTACGCCGAAGGCGACTACGCCGATTTCATCGAGCATTGAGGTCCTGGGCGACCCGGACTGTCCGCACTGCCATGGCCTCGGCTACGTTCGCCGCGACGTTGAGCCGGGTTCCCCCGATTTTGGCCGATTGGAGATATGCACATGCCGGCAGGGGGCGGTAACGCGGCACGTGCGTGAAAGGCTCTTCTCCCTCAGCCATTTGGATGAACTCAAAGACCTGACCTTCGATTCTTTTCAGCCACGCGGCCAGATTGGCCTGGGAGAACGCCAGGCGCGTTCTCTGGAAATTGCCCATAATACCTCCCGACAGTACGCCAGCTCGCTCAAAGGCTGGCTGCTATTGCAAGGAGGGTATGGCTGCGGCAAGACCCATCTGGCGGCAGCAATTGCCAATTTTGCGGTTGGCATGGGGGTGCCCACGCTCTTCCTGACTGTTCCCGATCTGCTGGACTTGCTGCGCTTTTCTTTCGACGCGGAGGATGTCACCTTTGAGCAGCGGTTCGAGCAAATCCGCACTGCGGCCCTGCTGGTGCTGGATGATTTCGGTACGCAGTCGGCCACTCCCTGGGCACAGGAAAAACTCTTTCAAATTGTAAACTACCGCTACATAAACCGCCTGCCGCTAGTGGTGACCACCAATATCCCGCTGGACGAGATCGAGCCGCGTATCCGCTCGCGCCTTACGGATCCGGAACTGGTCAGCAAGATAAGCATTCTTGCTCCCGATTACCGCCATCCCACGGACGACCGGGGGCATCACGAGCTCTCTTCGCTTGATTTGCTTTCGAAATGCACGTTTGCCAGCTTTTCTTTGCGCGAAGAAGAAGGGTTGGAGGCTGACAAGCTCAAGTCACTCGAGAAGGCCCTTAAGGCGGCCACGACTTTCGCGGAAAAACCGAAAGGCTGGCTGGTCCTGACCGGGCCATATGGCTGCGGCAAGACCCATCTGGCGGCCGCCATTGCCAATTCCCGTACGGACCTGGGCGACCCGCCACTGTTTGTCATGCTGCCGGATTTGCTGGATCACCTGCGGGCCACCTTCAGCCCCAGCAGCAATACCAGTTACGACCGTCGCTTTGACGAAATCCGCACTGCTCCGTTGTTAATCTTGGATGATCTGGGCACGCAATCCATGACGCCATGGGTGCGCGAAAAACTCTACCAGCTGTTCAACTACCGATACAACGCCGAACTGCCGACCGTGATCACCACTGCGGATACTCTGGACGAAATGGATGCACGCATCCGCTCGCGCATGCTGGATGCGCGCCTGTGCACAATTTATGCCATCACCGTACCGGCCTACCATGGGGGCAGGGCCAGGAAGACAAGGCAATGAAGAAATCGGCTTTGATCGTTTTGCTCTGCGCAGTTAATATTTTGGTCGTTGGTGCTTTCATAATCTGGTACTGCAACCGGACCTATCCCATGATCGGGCATGACTACCGGTTATTCATACCTTATATGCTCGATTCATATCTCCATCAAAGAATAAACGGGTTGACCATCCAATGGTATACACCCAGTTTTGCCGGGGGCCGGCCGGTTTTTCCTAATCCACAAGATCTCCAATTTTCTCTACCACAATTTCTGCTCTGGATTGTCAGCCCATGGTGGGCGGTGTTTGGATCCATGTTAATCTTTGTAATGATCGGTTTCGTCGCCACGTACTACTTTCTGAAAAGGATCCTGGGGCTGCACGCATTCGCCAGCATTCTGGGAGCTGTGTTCTTTATTGCCAATGGCTTCTACTTTAATCATATGGCAGCCGGTCACGTCACCTTTCAAGCCTTTACCTTGTTTCCGGTGATCCTGATCGTTATTGTGCATCCAAAACTCCCTGCCTGGCTGGCGGGATTACTGCTTTCATTCATTGCAGCCATTCTCTTATATTCCGGCATCCATGACATTACCTTCTTCATACTTACCGCGCTTATCTTTTTGCCCCTACTCTATATACTGAGACCATATCTACTGGATGGAAAACGGTTACTTGCAATTACTATCTGGGGAGGTATTTTAACCCTGCTGTTATGCGGGTCGAAGTTATATGCGGCCTATTCTTTCATGCGGTTTTTCCCTAGGCTGGTTGATGATAGTTACAAAACCAATCTTTGGACCGGGACCGTCGGCGTAGTTTCCCAGTTGCTCGGAACCATGACAATCGCTCCCGTTTATAGGTTATTGGGATCAAACCCGGCCAATTTCCCGCTGGACATGATCAAAAAAACCGGCACCCCTTATCAATTTTGGGAACTGGATGCCAGCCTGTCACCGGCTTTGTTTATCCTTCTAGCGGGTGGCGCGATCACATTTTTACTGCACAAGCCCAGGATTAAGGCGCCGGTTGATAAAAAGCGCTTGGTAGCAGAAATATGTCTGCTCGCGGCCATCTGGGTGGTGATCGAATTTACTATTGCAAAAGGCCTGGTCTATCCACTGCTGCACCGCCTGCCGGTGCTCGAATCGGAACGGGTGAACGTTCGGAACATCAGTGCGTTCATTTTTCCACTGGCGGTAATCGGGGCGGTTATTTTCTACAACTGGACAGGTCGCTGGAAATCTAATGTCAAGCTCTGGAGTGCCTTCCTGGTGCTTGACGGCATTGCCCTCGGGTCATTATGGTTTTACCATTACGTTCCAACTCAATCACAACAGCTGCTCTGCGATATCCGACCCATCCTAACCACGTACGATATGATCCGCTATCAGGGCGATACTTTTCCCATTGAGAATGTTGTTCCCCAGGCGGATCCATGGGCAGTCTTTCAGGATAATGCGGTGAATATGATCGATCCTTACAATACTTTCTTCAAGGATATAAACCGTCACCTAGTTCCGGTTCTGCATGCTGGTTCTGTTTATGACATATCCGGTGACTACTATAATATTGTCGACCCGACCGGTTATGTGTTTCCTGAAGTGAATCATTCCCAGGAGTATGAACGGATCCCGGTCACTGAGAAGGCCCAATTCCTCGATTTTATTAATCGCCGCCAGCCGGATTGGAAGCTTCCTCTAATCCAACAGATACTGGATTGGACGGCTTTAATCACCCTCGTTGCCGAATTATGCGCTTTATTGGTTATGTTGGCAAGAAAATGGATTCGTTTTCCAAAACATCCTTCCAAATAACACCAGAGGAAATATTTTCTTTCCTTCTAATTCCGCAAATCATGTTTTTTTCAGAATAGCCTGCCATGGCATCAGCAGCAATACGACAGTGATGTTGTCCTTGCTGTTGTGCGCACAGGCCAGATCAACCAGGGTTTGTGCGGCAGTCGGAAGATCCTGTCCGCGCACCGCCTGGATGATTTCCTCATCTTCCACCACGTCGGTCAGACCGTCCGTGCAAAGCAACAGCAGGTCGCCCGGGTGCAGGCGTAAACCTTGATTGGAACGCGACTGGGTATCCGTCTCGTTGGCAGCCAGCCGCAAGCGGATATCGGCCTGGGGCGTTTTGGAGGAACCGAGATAGCGCCGGATGACATGCACATTGGGATGGTTGCGCGCATCCTTCGGTTCCAGGATGCCCCTTTCCACTGCCTCCTGAACCCAGGTATGGTCAACCGTCAATTGCATCAGTCCTGTGTTGCGCAACAGGTAGATACGCGAATCTCCGACCGAGGCGGTGAACAGCTGGTCACCGATGACCCAGGCGCAGGCGCAGGTGGTGCCCATGCCCAGGCGTTGGATGTCATCCTTGCCTTTGGATACAATCGCGTCGCTGGTAACCTGGATGGCATTGTCCAGAATCTGCACAGGCTGGCTGGCGTCCGATTGGGCCACCACCTGGCTGATGTTCTCCACTGCCATTTCAGCAGCCACTTCCCCGGCACGGTGTCCTCCAACCCCATCTGAAACTATCGCGAAAACCGAGCGGGTGGGGTCTTTTTCACTAATGCGGTAGCACGATACTGCCAGGCAGTCCTCGTTCGCCTTACCAGCCATGCCGGGGTGGGTTAACGCGGCGACATGCAAATGAGCGTTGGTTGTGCGGATCATACCTTCGTGGGGGTTGTTTTTGGGCGCGAAAGTTCAGGCGGTGTGCGAAGCATGAAGCGATACGAAAGCCGTCCGAATTGCAACAGGTCGCCATGCTGCAAGCGGCGGGGGGCGGCAAGCAAGTCGTAGTTGACCCAGGTTCCGGCAACCGACTTTTCATCAGAAAGGATATATTCACCGGCCTGCTGCAAAAGCCGGGCATGCAGGGGTGAGACAGACGGGTCGTCCAGAATGCGCGTGACCTGCATCGGATCGGAACCGAAAGTCATTTCCGGAGCAAGGACCGGAATAGCCGGAGCAGACATGGGCTGGCCATCCTCTCTCAGTCGCTCCAGGTAGGCGTCCGATTGTCTGGCCGGGCGCTTCCAAGGTACCCGCATATGCCTGCCCGTCTCGCCCTCCACCGGCTGGGTGAGTGGGTCAATCGTGGCGGCCTGGTCTGCCAGTCGCCCGCTCCGTTTGAACCGCCCCCCGCTCAGAATTACACCCAGGACTGCCCCGGCAAATATGATTGCGATCAGCGCCACCCAAGGGCTGTTGCGGGACAGGAAGGGCAATAATCCGAATTGCGGTTTGATGACCGTGACCATCACCGGTACACCCAGGCTTGTTTTACTTAATCCGAGGCTGTCCACGGCTTCCACGCTGAGAATATGTTGCCCGCTGGTGGCATAGCCGCTCAGGTCCCAGCTAAAGTGGTCGAACGGCTCGGCAGTATTCTCGGCTACTTTTTGGTTGTCCACGAATAAGGTGGTACTGACGAGTGGGCGCGTGCGCCCATCCGGAAATTCGACGATTATCACAATGAGTTGCTGGTTGGGGAGGAATGCGGTTGTAGCCGTGGTATGCGTGTCCGGCGCCTGGCGGACAATCTGGTCCGGTGGAGCAACCAACATGGGATTGGGCGGCTCGATATCCAGCGAAAAAGACAAAGGTGCAGAAGAAACTGTCGCTCCGTCCAGGGTGGTCTGGGCCGCCAGAGTATGCCCACCCGGGCTGAGAATGCCGGAATTATACGTGAGCTGGTAGGTGGAACGGAGCGGGGCAAAATATGTCTCCAGGCCGGGCAGCGGTTCCACGCCAGAGAAAAGGACGTACTGTCCGCCGGTCTGGATGGCAAGATCCTTGAGCGCAGTTGCGCCGGAGGAAGAGAAGAAATCGGTGGAGGCCACAATCCACACGTTAACGCGCACCTGCAGGCCGACCGCGCGCTCAGTCAGGTTCTGCAGGGTTGGTATGGCGTCCACGGCTGTTGGGGAGGTGACGTACAGGACTGTCTTTTTCATGCCAGCCGTGGAGGTCAATTCGGAAACCGTATCGAGGGCGCTTGAGAGCGTATTCAGGCTCGGAGTGATGGAATTCAGGTTGGGAAGGTAGGCCGCCAGGGCATCCAAAAAAGCCGCGGTCGATGTCATATGAGCAGAGAGGGTGCCATAGGTGGGGACCAGACTTAAATCGTCGCCCAGCGAATCGGAATGGGAGGCAATCCAGCTTTTTAATATTTGCACGATCTTGTCATAGCGGGTGACCGCGTTGGCATCCCTGAACGCAAAAGTGGGACCGGGATCCAGCGCCAGTGCAAATTCCACACCTACTTTGACTTCCTGAAGCAAGGTAAGAGGGCGCGGCTTATTATCTTCAAGCAGGGTGACTGAATTCGGTTTCAGGCCGGTAACATCATTGCCGGCCGAATCGAACACATCCAGCCCGGCGGAGATGGCCGGGAAATTGGAGGTCTGCAGGCCATACAGGCTGAGGTGGGCGGTATTCGGATTCTGACTTTGGGCACGCGCCGGCGTCGATCCGGTGAAGACCAGATAAACGCAGAGGAGTACCGACAATAATCTACGCATATGCAGCGATCAGCCTGGCAAAGTCCGTCGCCACCAGTTCCAATTACTTAACATCCCTTACTTCCGCGTCCACGATTTCATCGGAAGGTGGAAGGTTTTGTGGGGGGTCCTTCGGGGTGGGGGGCCTGACCCATTCGTGCAAGCCCGCCCACGCCAATAAGATGCCACCGACGGCAGTACCTGTTACGGAGATGGGGACGCCTGCAATGATACCCATAACCAACCCTTTGGCAACGGATTCCCCCCAACCGTCTTTTGCAAGGTAGTGCTGCACCATTGTCGTTGTGACAAAACAAATACCACCTACCAATGGTATTGTGATTATCCACAACTCCGGGCCAGCCAAGTCGGGTATAGCAAAAATATTATCCAGAACAATCGTCGCCAGGGCCGCCAACGGGTGAATCGGGGCGGGCGGGATGGGGCGGCGGGGATCGGGCAACAGCGGAAGCCCGGAATTCGTTTGATTGTTCATCTTTCCATCTCCAAACGCAAATCGCAAATTCAATAAATTGTCATTCAATCGTATTAGCACCTGAAGTCGCTAATACCGCTACTGGGAACCCGTGATTTAATGAAATTAATAATCATCTCATTCCCATTCAATGGTAGCGGGGGGTTTGCTGGTAATATCATACACCACTCTATTGATTCCGTGCACCTCGTTGACAATCCGGTTGGCGACCCGGGCGAGCAGTTCGTAAGGGAGGCGGGCCCAGTCGGCGGTCATGAAATCGTCAGTGACCACCGCACGAATGGCGCAGGCTTCCTGGTAGGAGCGCTCGTCGCCCATCACCCCGACGGAGCGGACCGGCAAAAGAACTGCAAAAGCCTGGCTGGTGCCGGCGCCTTTGCCCAGAAGACCGGCGGCGGACAACTCCCCGGTGAAGATGGCATCCGCCTGGCGCAGGCGGGCCACGCGCTCCGGAGTCACTTCGCCCAGGCAACGCACGCACAGGCCCGGGCCCGGGAAGGGCTGGCGCCAGACCAGCTCTTCCGGCAATCCGAGCGCTTCACCGACCGCCCGCACCTCGTCTTTGAATAGGTAACGCAGCGGCTCGACCAGGGACATTTCCATATGGTCGGGCAATCCGCCGACGTTGTGATGGCTCTTGATTTTGGCAGCCTTGTTACGGTCCGGGGCGGCCGATTCGACCACATCCGGGTAAATGGTGCCCTGCACCAGGAATTTTGGAGCGCCGAGTTTTTTGGCTTCCCTCTCGAAAATGCGGATGAACTTCTCGCCCACGATCCTGCGCTTCTGCTCCGGGTCTGTGACGCCTTGCAGAGCGGCAAAGAACTCCGGCCCAGCCTGGACCGCCACCAGTTCGGCGCCAATCCGGTCACGAAAAGTTTTCAGCACCTGTTCCGGTTCGCCCTGGCGTAGCAGGCCGGTATCCACGAAGACCGCCACCTGCCGGTCGCCGATGGCTTTATGCACCAGCGCGGCGGCGACGGATGAATCCACTCCACCCGAAACCGCCACCAGCACACGTTCCCCACCCACCTGGCCGCGGATACGGGACAGGCTGTCTTCGATGATGGAAGCCGGCGTCCAGTCTGGGGTACAGTCACAGATATGGACGGCAAAGTGTTCCAGCAGCGCGGCTCCGCCCAAGGTATGTTTGACCTCGGGATGGAATTGGACGGCAAAATATTTGCGGGAGAAATCGCCCATGGCGGCAACCGGACTGTTGGCAGATCTAGCCAGCGCAATGAAGCCTTCCGGCAGGCGAGTGATGCGGTCGCCGTGGGACATCCAAACCGTGGAGATGGAATCCAGAAAAGTGCCGGGAACCAGCGGTTCGATGATGGCATGCCCATATTCGCGCCCGGTCGCACTGGCCACTTCCCCTCCCAGGGTATGGGCAAGCAACTGCATGCCATAGCACAACCCCAGGATGGGTAATTTAGATTCGAGGATATATGGCAACAGGGATGGCGCGCCTGCGGCATAGACCGAGGCCGGCCCGCCTGAAAGGATGAAGCCCTTGGGATTTATCGCCAGCACTTTTTCGGGCGGGGTATCCCAGGGGAACAGCTCGCAGTAGACCTGCGCCTCACGCACACGCCGGGCGATCAGCTGGGCATATTGCGAACCGAAGTCGAGGATGGCGATGGAAGAGTGCATGGGGATCAGGGATTAGGGGATCAGGAAGGGGCCTGCAATGAAAATCACCGGAAGGAAGAGCAGGCGCATCAACAATCGCCCAGGATAACTTTGCCATTCTCCATGGAGGTGATACAGGCGAGCGACTCGACCGGGATGCCGAGCGGCTGCAACAGCGCGCGGCCGCCCTCAAAGGTCTTTTCGATCAGGGTGCCGACACCGATCACGCTTGCCCCAGCCACCTGGGCCAGACGGACGAGTCCCATGATGGTGGCGCCGGTGGCGAGAAAATCGTCAATGATGAGGACTTTCTCATGACCGGCCAGGTACTCGGGCGAGATGATCAACTCGACCATGCGGCCCTTGGTATGGGAAGGCGCCAAGGTCAGGAAGACCTCGTCCGGCATGGTAATGGGCTTGGTTTTGCGGGCATAGACCACCGGCAAGCCCAGGTAGAGAGCCGTCATCAGGGCCGGGGCAATGCCGGAGATCTCGGCAGTCAGCACCTTGGTGGCACCCAAGCGGGTAAAACGGGCAGCCAGCTCCTTGCCGCAGGCGTCCATCAGGGCCGGGTCAACCTGGTGGTTGATAAAGCCATCCACTTTCAGAATGCCATTGCCGAGGTTCCGGCCATCCCGGCGGATACGTTCGATCAGTTCATACACAATGACCCTCCGATTATCAGTAGTCTGGACATCTCTCATTTTACAACGAATCGTTGATTGTAAATTGAGGATATTTGATTGGAGTGGAAAATATCCTTGACGGGGACAAGATTCGTTTTTTTCAAAAAACGAATGGGAAACGAATAAATCCCGCCGAAGAACAGGTAGTATCCTTTCATATGAACATTCCGAGAAACCTGGCAGAATAAAAGTCACTTTTTGCAATATCTCCGCGGAATGAATAATTGCCTAGAAGCCCGGCCGAAAAGCTCGCGTTTTTCGGGGTTTGGGATTACACTCCGCGATAGACCAAATCAGGAGTGAGACATGCTTGGTAAACATTCTGAGCAAGGCAGCCTGTTCGAGG
>JBEKCT010000037.1:0-24013 GCA_050014715.1 Anaerolineales bacterium
TATTGCTCCACCTCCCCCCGGGCTGTCTGGAAAAGCGATACCAATGCGTCATCGGTCTCGTGAAACCGCTTTAAGGATAATGTTGCGCACGTGGCGCATCCGGTCATAGCACGAAAAGAGTCTGCATTACACGTGGCGCAATTATTCAAGCGAGCCATCATCAAGACAAACGCCATCTGTTCGATGCCATCAGTCCCGTCCTCGAGTACTTTGCTGACCAGATTTTGCCACACGCTCCCGCGCAGGTTGCGTAAAGCAGGCAAGCTGCGCGGGGGAAAAAGCAGGTCCGTCTCGGGATTATACATGAAAAAATCTATTCTACCTTAATTACCCCGGTGCGGGCCGCCTGCTTAGCAGATCGGGCTGCATTCTCACGCCCAGCATTATCTGGACGGACGCTTTCATAATATTTAGCCGGTTTGGACAGCCTGGTTTTGTCATAAATATGGCGCTCGAAAGAAGCCAATTCATAATCGTGGTCCATTTTTATGGCGTCAAAAGGACAATATTCGGCGCACAGTCCACAGTTCATACAAATATCAGCATCTATATAGAATTCAGCCGGATCCGGAATGGGCCGCCCAGTAGCCGGGTCAGTCGAGCGAACGATCCAGATACATTGCGGAGGGCAGACCTTAGCACAAATGCCACAGGATGTACACAGAAGATTTTTCTCGCCATTCGGCCCTTCGGTATAAACCAAGAAAGGCACGAATCGAAACTCTTCAGGAACCGGGAGTTTCTCTTCAGGGTATTGAACCGTGAAAATTCCGCGTGCATCCTTGCCGGAGCGATGAGCAATCCCACCTTCAGTGCGGTAGCGTTTCCCAATCCAGCTCAAATCATCCAGGTAGGTTTCGGCAAATCGTTTGAGACTGACACCCAGTCCTTTCAAGATCCCTTTACCGTACATTTCACTCATAAGTATCTCCTTGTACCTGTAAAGTATTAGCGATCAACTTCACCCAGGACAATATCGATTGAGCCGAGAACACCCACTACGTCTGCAATCTTCTGTCCAATACACATTGGCCCGAAGGCGGTCAGGTTGATGAATGAAGGGGCGCGCACGTGATAGCGCCAAGGGTTGGGTTTTCCGTCTGAAACTATGTAGAAACCAAGCTCACCCTTAGGACCTTCCACCCGTCCATAAGCTTCCCCAGGTGGCACACGCACCTGGTACATGGGTTTGACTGACATGACCGGGCCTTCGGGGATTTGCTTGGCAGCCTGCTGGATGATACGGATACTCTGGCGGATTTCATCGAAGCGCACCATCAGGCGATCGTAAATATCACCGTTCTTACGAGTGCAGACATCAAACTCGAAGCGGTTGTAAATACTGTATGGCTCGGCCCGGCGAATATCATAAGGGATACCCGATGCGCGTAAAAGAGGCCCGGTAGCCGAAAAGCGTATGGCATTTTCCGG
The DNA here is from genome assembly GCA_050014715.1 of Anaerolineales bacterium. GTDB lineage: Bacteria > Chloroflexota > Anaerolineae > Anaerolineales > Villigracilaceae > UBA877. The sequence continues at coordinate 1,432 of JBEKCT010000037.1, forward strand.
AGTCAGTACTCCCTGTCCAACACTGCGTGAGCAGATGATTTCGTTTTCGCTAAGGAAACGATCGATTTCATCTATCTTACGTGGGAGACGTTCGAAGAAAATATCCTTTATTTTTTGGAGGGTACCCTCCGGGAGGTCGCGTGCAACGCCGCCGAAGCGGAAGTAATTGCACATCATGCGGCTACCGGCTACAGCTTCAAAGATATCCAGGATCAATTCACGTTCTTCAAGGGCATAAAGCATGGGCGTAAAGTAGGCACCCAAGTCATTGAGCAGCGAACCAATCAAGAATAGGTGGTTGGAAATGCGCGTCATCTCGGCCATCATTACCCGAATATAATCGGCGCGTTCGGGTGGTCTTATGCCCATCAATTTCTCTACCGCCAGCGCATAGCCAAAATTATTACTCATAGAGGTGAGATAATCCAAGCGGTCAGTGTAAGGCATATTCATTATGTAGGTATTGCGCTCGCCAATTTTTTCGTGGTTCCGGTGCAAGTAACCCATCACGGGCTTCAGGTTGACGATTGTCTCCCCATCGAGTATCACTGCCACCCGGAATACTCCATGTGTGGAGGGGTGTTGTGGGCCTAGGTTTACTATGATGTGGTCGGTATCCAGACCGATCTCGTTTTTTTGATAAGTCTTTAAGGCGTCATATAGGGCTTTTTCGGGATCAAAGGATTGACTTTCGGGATTGAAACCCTGAGGATAGGTAATATTGTCCTCGAAAATATTACTACTTTCAGCCATGACAATCCTGCCCGCCGGCCAGCGGTTCTTAAAAGGTTTGGCATCTTCTTCGTAATATGGTTCGTGCCAGTCTTTCCGTAAAGGGAAACCGGCGAAACCTTCCCACATGAAGATTCTGCGAAGGTCTGGATGGCCTGTAAATTTTATTCCGAGTAGATCCCAGGCTTCCCGTTCCTGGAGTTCTGCACCTGGATAGATGGGAACCAACGATGGAACTTCCACGGGGTCTGTGCGCGGAACCTGAACTTTGAACATAAGTCCGGGTCCACCCGTGGTTCGGTACACCTGGTAGACTATCTCCATCTTCCCTTCCGGCAGATAGTCGACTCCTGTGATCGATGATAGATAATCGAATCCGAACTCATCCCTTATGGCAGCCGCAAATTCAAGCAGATGGGATTTATCAAGCAACCAACCCGAGTAACCTGGACGGGAATCCGAGCGAATCAGGTCTGAAAACCGTATTGAAAGTTCTTGTGTTTGACTTGATAAAGGCGCAGCCATAATTGACTCCTAGCTCTTCTCGCCGTTCTTTATCAGGTCGATTTTGCGCGGATCAATTAGATCCGGGCCAAGCATCGGGATGGGGATTTCGGCCATATCCGGGCCTTTTTGATACCAGCGGGAGTGCTTTAGGGATTCTCCTCTAATTTTCTCCTGTACTTTCATCAACCCTTTTAGCAGCGCTTGTGGGGTAGGTGGGCAGCCGGGTACATAAACATCGACCGGTATGAATTTATCCACACCCGAGACAACGTTGTAGCCTTCCTTGAAAGGCCCACCACCGGAAGCACACGCACCCATTGCAAGCACATACTTAGGCTCAGGCATCTGGTTATATAGGCGGACGATGGTTGGAATCATCTTCTTGGTTACCGTGCCCGAGACAATCATCAAGTCACTCTGACGCGGAGAGGGGCGCATTATTTCCATTCCGAACCTGGCCAAGTCGTAGCGGCTGGCAGCAGCACAGATCATTTCGATAGCACAACAAGCCAAACCGAACATCATTGGCCAGACAGAGGCACTTCGGCCCCAGTTGTAAATGCGATCAAGGCTCGTTATTGCTATCTGGCCTTTTATTTCAGGTGGTATCTCATAACCAGGTGTATTTAATTCACTTGAGTCCATGCAAAATCTCCAGATGATCGTACAATACTTTTTAATTGGCAGATAGGTTTGGATTATAGCTGCCGGAATGGTAGCTGTCAATTTATTTATGCAAACATATATTTGCATAAATAGTATAATATTTCTATGTGCCCACCAACTCGCTCACGCATTCTGGATTACTTACGGAAACACCAAACAGCCTCTGTCAATGATCTTAGCAGCATCCTTGCCATGACGGGAGCAAATGTACGCCATCACCTGGCCGTGCTTGAATCGATTGATTTGATCGAGTTAATCACTCAGAGACAGGAAGGACGCGGTAGACCAGTAAATATTTATGGACTATCGCGACGGATATTGGGCGATGGGTTGGATGGATTAGCTGTAGCAATGTTCGAAGGTTTATTACGGGAAGCCCCTGAATCTGAAGAGGAAGAAAGGTTGGTTTCAATTGCGATTCATCTAGGGGGTAAGGGAACTCCAGATCATGACGCTCCGCTTCCTCGCCGATTATCCTTGGCGGTTGACCGGCTGAATGAGTTGCATTATCAGGCCCGCTGGGAGGCTGGTTTAGATGGACCAAGAATTATCCTTGGACATTGCCCTTACGCAGCCATTATCGAAACAACCCCCGAACTTTGCCGGATGGATGAGCATCTACTGCAGCAGCGCAGTGGTTTGTCGGTTGAACAGGTGGCCAAATTACAACCGAGTACAAATGGTTATCCTTTTTGTCTTTTTAGGGTTGTCAGGTTCATTGACATTCACTGAACGTGACAGCGTTCTCAGTAATCCCATGCTTTCTACAAACATCCAAACCATTTTTGAAGAATCGGAAGCTGTCCGAAATATTACCAAAAACCTTTTTCAACCTGTCAGGTCTGGTCGTTTGTTTCCCCAAACGCTTCGTAATCTTGCAAAAAAATCCCAAAATACCTTAAATTCGCATTTGTATTCTCTCGTTTTTGGAGGATCAATTCCTTCTAGACGCCATCTCAATGCCATTAATCCACCATATATAGTGTCTGTTCAAGTAAACCTGACCAGCTGTGGGGAATAAAGAAATTTTGTTTCCGGTTGTTTTGTAATCACCCTCGCGCCCACGCCAAAAAACGTGGTTGCCTCTCCCCATAGGGGACAGGCATCCACGAGAACTGTTCTTTGCTTAATTCAGGTTAATCCAGGAATTTTGCCTAATTTGGAAACCAGTTGCTATTTTTCGGAAATAGTGACACTCTTGATCGCATCTCCTGAGAATGTTGGGTTCTGGGTTGGGTCCCGGCGGGTTAAGCTGTTAACCACGTTCATTCCACTGATGACCTGGCCGAAAATTGTATAATCGCTTTCTGCCAACCCAACCGGTCCGAAGGTGATGAAGAATTGGCTGCCGTTGGTATTAGGTCCGGAATTGGCCATGGCAACCACTCCGGCTTTATCAAAAAGGAGGTCGTTAGCTTCATTATTGAATTTATAACCCGGTCCACCCATTCCGGTACCAGTCGGATCGCCACCTTGCGCCATGAATCCATCGATAACACGATGGAAAGTGGAACCGTTGAAAAAGCCCTTGTTAGCCAGAAACACAAAACTGTTTACGGTTACGGGGGCTTTATCAGGATAAAGCTGAATAACAAATTGACCACCTTTTGCCATAACCACTGTGGCAAAATATTGTTTATTAACATCAATGGTCATAGGCGGCGGAGTAGCAAATTGCATAGTTACAACTGTGGGGGCAGCATTTCCGGTATTATCTGCGGCAGCTGTTGGAACCACGTTAGTTGAGCTTGCTTGGGACAATTGTGAAGCAATAATAATCCCCAAGGTAACAATTACAACCAGAACGACAATGCCGATGGTCATGTACTGGTTTCTTTTTTGGATGGCTCGACGGTGGCGGATTTCACTTTTTATGGCGGTTCTCTTTTCTGTCATCGCGTTTTTCTCCTTCAGGTGCACGTTTGATCGTGCTTATTCTAATCCATTCTAGATGGAAAAAATTATATGTCTCTCGTCTCCAAAAATAAAATGTCTGAAAAGCTAACTACCAATCAGACTAACAGGCTCCCTGCTACCCAGCTACACAGCTATTCGACCGTTACGCTCTTTGCCAGGTTGCGGGGCTGGTCGACATCCAAGCCACGCGAAGTAGCGATCTGGTAGGCCAAGATCTGCAAAGGAATAACCGTCACCACGGGGGAGAGCATCCAGGGGCAATCAGGCACCCACAGTACATGGTCGGCGATGGATGCCACCAGTTCGTCGCCCTCAGTAGCTACTGCAATGACCATGCCGCCACGCGCTTTAGCCTGCTGGATCTGGCTGATCATCTTTTCGTGCCAGGGGTCTTGAGGTGCGATGCAAACAACCGGCATGTGCTTATCGATCAGCGCGATTGGACCATGTTTCATTTCGCCGGCCGGGTAGCCCTCTGCGTGGATATAGGAGATTTCCTTGAGCTTAAGTGCACCTTCATAGGCAACGGGCATGTTGATGCCGCGTCCCAGGTATAAACAATCGTGCACATTCTTGAGGGTATGCGCGACCTTCTTAATTTCTGGTTCCGTATTAAGAACCCGGCCAGCCAGTTGGGGTACAAGACGCAAATCAGCCACCATGTCCCGGCGTGTATCATCTTTGAGAACCCCACGCAGATCAGCCAGGAGCACCGCCAGCATATACAGGTCCACCAGTGGTGCGGTAAAGGCTTTGGTGGAGGCTACCCCAATCTCGGGACCTGTCTGCATGGAGATGCTTCCGTCAGAAACCCGCATTGCCTGGGAGCCTATGGCGTTAACGATGCTCCAGATCCTGGCGCCTTTGCGGCGGCCTTCCTCCATGGCGGCCAGCGTATCAGCAGTTTCGCCGGATTGACTGATGGCCAACACCACGGTTTGCTCATCCACAATGGGGTCGCTGTAACGGAACTCGGAACCAATCTGGACCTCGCAAGGCAACCTGACAATCTTTTCGATCAGGATTTTTCCAACCATCCCTGCATAGGCAGCCGTGCCACAGGCGGTGATCACTACTTTTTGGATACTGCGGGCGATATCGGACGTAAGATTTAATTCCGGCAGGCTGATGCGTCCGGTATGAAAATCGATCCGACCGGCCAACGTATCAGTCAGCGAACGGACCTGCTCATGGATCTCTTTCTGCATGAAGTGCTGGTATTCGCCTTTCTCGGCTGCGGCGGCATCGAAACTGATGGTATGTATCCTGGGTTGAACGGACTGGCCCGCCAGCGTTTCCACGTGGACCTTTTGGCGGGTCACGACGGCGATTTGGTGGCTTTCCAGGAAAATGACGCGCTGTGTATATTCCATGATGGCCGGAATATCCGAAGCAATGAAATTTTCATCCTGGCCGATACCGATCACCACGCCTCCGGCATTACCGATGCGGGCGCAAATAATCTTGTCGGGCTCGTCAGCTGACATGAGGACGATGCCGTGGGCGCCCTGGATCTGCAAAAAGGTGCGGCGGGCGGCTTCAACGAAACCCAAGCCAGCGGATTGGTGTTTTTCGACCAGTTGGACAATGACTTCAGTATCCGTATCTGATTGGAATTTCACCCCTTCAGCCGACAGCTCATCGCGCAGTTCCAGAAAATTCTCGACGATGCCGTTATGCACCACCACAACGCGCCCATTTGCACTGAGATGGGGGTGAGCGTTGCGGGCGGTCGGAACGCCGTGGGTAGCCCAACGTGTATGGCCGATGCCGGGGGACCCGCTCAAGGGGGACGACTGCACCAGTTCAAACAGCTTGTTTAATTTTCCGGCCTCGCGCCGCACTTCAATATGGCCTTCTGTCAGGACGGCCAGCCCGGCCGAATCATAGCCACGATATTCGAGGTGTTTAAGGCCATTTAATAGAATCGGCGCGGCTTCGCGTGGGCCGATATAACCAACGATTCCACACATGGGGTGCCTCCAAAGTTTGAGCCATTGCGTGGTGGGTAGCATGCGAATACGCAATCTGCCATTATCAGGAGATTATTTACCTTATGGGCATGCTACGCGATCGCCCCAACGGGGCTCGCAATGACTTGAATGTTGCCACTTCCGGCCGATTTGTCTCTCCGGTTACCCGGTGAACTTTACGGCTGGATTAAACCTGGAGGGAAAGGCTGCGGGGATTGTGGCGTCCCTGGAGGGCATCCGCTGATCTTTCGATTTTCTCCCGGTGAAGTTTGCCGGGATTAACTCCGCCGCGCGGCGGAGAACCCTCATCCTCGTCAGCTCTATTTATTTGATCAAATAGTTTGGAATATTAACGTCATATGGCTGTTTCCTAAGACCATTTGACTATTTGATCATCTACATAAAGCCCATGCGCTGGCTTTCCCAGAAAAAAAAATTAATCCCTTTCGCCTGTTTGGCAATAGGGTTTCGTAGGGATTATACCTCAAAGGTAATCACCTCCATAGGAAAGGGGACAGATTAAACAGCACACGATGGATGCGCGGGAGAAGATGGAAGATCCTGGATACCCAGATTGTCCATATTGTGTGAAATCCACGTCCAAGCTGGTCTACAGTTGTGCTAATTGCGTTGACTGGGCAATATAAACCTGCTATTATTATGATTGTATTAATCCTATAAAACTGTTAATTGCCTGCCAAATGTCTATTATGGAACCAAAACGCCGAAACACCAACTTATTCAAGCGCATCCTTTACCGAGTGCGGCGGCAGCCGCGCGGGCAGAGCTTTGTTGAGCTTATGCTGGTTGTGATGTTCCTGGCGCTCTTGTTAGCCGGGGTGGTGGAGTACGGCTTCATGCTCAACCAGTACCTGCACGTGCTGGATGGAGCGCGCGAGGCCGCCCGATACGCGGCGTCTTCTTCAACGGGACCATTTATTGTAAACCCGGATGGCTCGTTAGAAACGAGTCCTCCCCCTAATGGACCTGGACCTATAATAGATAACATGCCTTTCTATTATTATACTGCGGCCAAAGCGGGCTCGACGATGGTACCGGTAGAGTTGATCCCGGGCCTTAGTCCGACCAGTCCGGACGATATAATCATTTCGGTCTTCAGCGTCACGACAGGAAATCTTCCGGTTCGCTTTCCACTGGCAGATCCACAGGGCTGGAGCTTATGCAAGGATTATGCAGGCTTCGTGGCCTTTTTCAATGGTATGAGCTTACCCGTTCCAACCCAATTAAGCGACAGCAGTTGGAATTCATGCGGTACGAATGCACGTGTTTCCCAATTCTCCTCCGCAGAAATTCAATCCCGGCTGAATGGTTCGGCGCCGAACACTGGGGTAATTCTAGTGGAGATTTACTATAACTATCCCCAGCTTTTGAAACTACTCTCCAATAATGGCTTCATGGGCGTCACCTATTCCATTCTGCCAGACCCGGTGCCGCTGTATGTCTACACAATCATGCCGATTTCGGCAGCCGAGCCAACGCAGGTTCCCACCCCTTAGGAAAAAAATGTCAAGAATCGTTTTCAATGTCAAAACGAAATTTTCCCGCATGGAACGTGGCCAGGTACTGGTGCTGGTGGCGGGTGCGGCGGTTGCCATTATCGCGATCGTTGGTTTATCGATCGATGTAGGACTGATGTTTATCGGGAATGCGCGGCTGCGCAGGGCGGTGGATTCGGCGGCACTTTCGGCGGCGCTACAATACCGTGAAAATCATTCCGCTACCCCAGACGAGCTGCTTAATAGCCTTACGAACTCCGCCGATGAATTCATGGTGCTGAACGGCTTTACCAATCCGGTCACCCAAGTATATGACTGTTACAACAGCCCGGCGAATCTTACCGCGACACTTTGTACGGACCCGCCCCGCAAATTAGTGGCGGTAACAGCTACGGTCCAGATCCCAACGGCCTTTATGGCGGTGCTCGGGATTACCAGTGTGCCCGTCTCAGCAATAGCCATTTCGGAAGCCGCCTCGGTGGACGTGGTGTTGGTGATCGACCGCTCGGAGTCGATGACCTACGGCCCGGACTATCTCCATCCATTAGCTCAAAATGACCCGATGCGCGATCCATACCAATGCAACAGTCAACCAGGCACAGGGGATTACAGCGGGGATATTGGCTCCTGCCAACCTTTCGATCAGGTCATTAATGCTGCGGTTGGATTTACGGGAATCCTGATTCCTAACTACGACTACGCCTCGGTGGTGACCTTCGACAAGGATCCAAATGTTGTCCTGCCGATGAGCGCCGGCAATGACCCCAGTACCGTTGCCACCACGCTAAGGAATTTGACGGTGTTTCAAGGCGCGGACGCCTATGAAAACGCCAGTTCGAGCACGGACGATTACCGTTGTTATGGTCCGTCGAGTGGTCAATGTAGCGGGTCGTTATATCTTGCCTGCACAGCAGCCCCGATCTTAGGCGTCGGCTCGAATTATCTGGGTTTAATCGGCCAGGGTCAGGATCCCTGCCTGCCAGCTCATGTGAATCCTCCGGACCCGTCCCACTATACGACCACCAATATCGGTTCGGGATTGCTGGCGGCCGGGGATCAATTGGCTTGGGACACGCGCCAGGACGTCCTGTGGGTGGTGATCCTACTGACGGACGGGGTGCCGAATGCCGGCTATAACAACGACGCCTCGATCTATTTCTGCCCACAGGATACCTGGAACCTGGTGCCACGCTGCAATCATGGTGATCCTCTTCCCGCCGACCGTATTCATGCCCCACTCCATGGCCCTTGGGATCCTGAATATGACGCTTCGGATTACGCTTACGATATGGCCGATTTTGTTGGAAAACCGTACCCGAACGGCCAAAATGCATTGCTATATACGATCGGGTTGGGCCCGGAAGTGGATAAGTACCCTCAACCGAGTTATGTGGATCCTTATAATACCGATCTAATCGATTTTCCGGATTCAAAAAATGAAGGACTCGGCCGGATCTTCCTCAACTACGCCGCGGCGGTTGGCCGGGGATCGGCTTTTTATGCGGCGGAACCTTCCGACCTGGATAAGATCTTCTCGTTGATCGGCAGCAATATCGCCACGCGCATCTCGCAATAGGAGCAAGGATATGGATAGATCTGGACAGCCCATTTCAGGCAGGGAAAAACGCTTCTGGCGAAGTGCGGGTCGTTCGCAAGGCGTGGTCGAGTTCGCCCTGGCTGCGCCGATCCTATTAATGATCCTGTTTGCCATCATTGATTTCTCGCTGCTGTTCTCGGCCTGGCTGTTGATCCAGAATATTTCCCGACAAGCGGTCCGCTACGCCGTGACCGGCCAATATAACCCCGCTTATTGCGTGCCTCTGGCCGAGGCCTGCCAGTCGAGCAACCCTGATACGGTCGCCCGGCAGAAAGAAACCAGCGATATGGAGGACGCTGCCCGGATCCCCTCCATTCAAGATGAAGCCAACCACTACCTGGCCGGCTTGCTGCTTGACAGCAGCGCCACCCAGTCGCAGCCGGGCTATTTAAAGGTGACGATTTGTTCCAGCCGCGTCGATCCGAACAATCCGAACCAGACGGAGTATGCCACCCTGCCTGGAACAACCGGTTCAACCACCTATAGCGAGTGTCAGAACAGGGATACAGGTGATCCTGGCGAAGACGCCGGCGGACCGGGTGATACCGTGGTCGTGATGGTGGATTTCAACCATCCCTTCATCACGCCTTTCCTGCAGCTGCTGTCTCTCTTCAGTTCCTCCGACACGAGCTGGATCATGACCCACCTGGTTTCGAGCGACCAGGGCGTAATCGAAACTTTCCGTACGTCCAGGATGAATGCGTATAATGCCGGCGTGGAAGGGAATACCTTTACACCAACCATTACTCCCACCCCGACCTTGACATTCACACCTACCTACACACCCACCAACACAGCGACCTTCACTCCGTCTGCCACTCCGACGAATACCCTTACCTTCACGCCGACACTGACCAATACACTCACCCAAACCCCAACACTAACGCCCACGGCAACAAACACACTGACTAATACTCCTACGCTTACGCCGACGATAACTAATACACCTACGATCACCCAAACGCCGACGATAACTAAAACACCAACGATAACGTTAACACCTTCGATAACCTTCACACCCTCGAAAACTCCCACGGTTACCCTTACCAGAACGCCTACGAAGACCTATACGCCGGTTCCGCCAACGAGTACATTTACTATTACACCCACGAAAACGAATACGCTCACGCCGACGAAAACCAATACGCCGACGATAACTAATACACCAACGATAACGTTAACACCTACGATAACACTCACACCATCGAAAACGCCCACGCGCACGTCCACACCTACCTTTACGCCCACAGTTCCAACTGCAACTTATACGAATACGCCTACGAAAACAGCTACGCCTACGTTAACGAACACGCCTACAAAAACGCCTACAAAGACAAATACACCCACGCCCATGCCCACAGCCACGAATACGCCCACCCCCACGGATACGTATACGCCGGTCCCCACATACTGTGTGCCTTGCAATAGCTTCCAATGGTGGGGAAATGAAGAGATGGTGCTAGAGACTATTTTGACCTAGGCAAGTGTTGGAACCCACACCCCGCCCGGAATACCCCAAATTTCACGAACCTGGAATTTGGGGTATGTTTTTTCCCCACCCGTGCACCCGGGAACGTTGTTATAATCTCCATTGATGGAGGCCTCCCTGAAAAAACTCTTGCATAAGTTAATCCCCAAGCAGATCAACTGGAAGGGGCTGCTGCTCGAGTCGACGCTATTCCTGGCTGCTTATATCGTCTGGGCGATCTTCAGGTCCCCGGATAGCCCCGCCCGCCTGTTCATAGGCAGCGTTGCAGTTCTTGTCCCAGGCGCCACGGCGGTCATATTGTTATTCCAGTTCCTGGAGCAATTTCCAGAACAATCACGCCCAGCCTGGCGCTTTTTGGGCTTTGGATTGGCGTGCTGGTCATCAGGGAACCTGGTACGCAGTATTTACGAAGGGGCAGGCGGAATCGCAGTGCCGGTCTTTTCTCTGGCGGATGTGCTCAGTTTCCTGGCTTATCCGCTGTTTTTTCTGGCCCTAATCCTCTATCCGTTCGAGAACCGCTATGCACCGTCGCGCTTTCGTTTCCTGCTGGATGTGACCATCTCAGCGGGTGTGGTGGCTACCCTGGTGGGACTGATGCTGGGGAGGCCGGATACGGCTTTTTCACCGGCATCCATCGCCCCGCTGATTTACCCGATTGCGGATTTTATCCTGCTGGCAATCCTTTTCAACATGCTGCTGGCCAACCGGCAGGCCAGACGGACACTTTTTTTATGGGGCTGCGGGTTGTTTGCATTCATGGTTTCCGATTACATATATAGTTTGCTTGCCCCGGTGAATGGATTCCAGTCTGGCGGTCTGGAGAGTATCGGCTGGATGGCTGGCGGACTCATTTTTGGATGGGGGGCGGTCTTCACTGCGGGAGTTCCAGTAAAACAAGATCTGGAAGAACGACCGCCTTCCGACCTGGGTACGCGCCTTCAGAACATCCTACCTTTTGCTTTCGTGCTGGCTTTGGACTGGTTATTACTGGCCGAATGGCGTTTAAACGGGCACCTATCCTGGCTGGGGGCCGGTGCCAGCCTGTTCCTGACCCTGGCGTTGGTGGTTCGAATGGGGGTGCGGGCCGGCGAGATCGAATTGCAGCAATACTGGCAATTATTCAGCAGCATGGCGGAACCAGTTTTTATTTGTGAAAAAAGCGGAAAGATCCGGCTGGGAAACCCGGCACTGGCGCATGCACTTGGCCGGCAGACAGCACATGAGATCAATGGAACCCCATTATCAACCATATTCGAGGGCCAGACTCTCCCGGTAGGCTTGCTGGAGCGGGCTGCCCATGAAACCTGTTCCGCGGAGGTCATCCTGGCACAGAGACAGACCGCATGCCTGCTTTCGTTGAGCCCAATCTTCTCTGAAGGCCGCAAGATGATGATAGCCGGGGCGCTGCACGACCTAAGCGACCAGAAACGCCAACAGGCCGCCCTCCAGAAGGGTTATACAGATCTGCATGAGTTACACACTCAACTCGAAGATCTCAATGCGAAATTGGAACAGAAAGTGGAAGAACGCACCCTCACCTTGACGCAGGCGTACCAACAGATGGAAGAGCAGAACATACGGCTACAGGAGCTGGACCAGTTGAAGAGCGATTTTGTTTCGATGGTTTCGCACGAGCTGCGTACTCCACTGGCAAGCCTATATGGCGGGTTGGAACTGCTGCTGTTACCTAAAAACCGATCCACTGCCGACCGTTCCACTCTTCTCCTTATGAAAGAAGAGGTTGAACGGTTAAAACGTTTTGTCGAGAATATTCTTAACCTTTCGGTAATCGACGCCGGCCAGATCCAATTAAGCCTGGCACCGGTATCGCTCGAAGCTGTGCTCAAATCAGTCTGTAATAAGTTCGGCGTAAACCCTGCTGCCCGGCAAATTGAGATGCGCATGCCGGAGGACTGCCCACCGGTCCTGGCGGACCAGGTTGTATTGGAAAGCATCTTCAACCACCTGCTCGATAATGCGTTAAAGTATGCGCCGGAAAGTCCGGTGGTGGTGGAAGCCATCCAGATCAAGAACCGAGTGCGGCTGCAAGTAACCGATCGTGGCCCAGGTATCCCATCGGGGAAGCGCCGGCTGCTTTTCCAGCGTTTCCAGCGGCTGGAGGCAAGCGATGCGCAGTCCGTTTATGGATATGGGTTGGGATTGTACCTTTCCTGGCGCATGCTGCGCGCCATGCAAAGCGATCTCTCCTTCGAAGCCCCCCCGGAAGGCGGGGCGCGCTTTTATTTTCTTTTGAAGGTGGCACGGTGAGAACAAGAATATTGCTGGTGGACGACGACCCGACGCTTTCCAACCTGTTGGGCAGGTTTTTGCGACAGAGCAATTTTGATTTGTTGGAAGCTCCCAACGGTCCAGCCGGACTGCGGATGGCGTATAACGAACGTCCCGACCTGGTCTTACTGGATGTGATGATGCCAGGCATGGATGGATGGGAAGTGTGTGCCCGCCTGCGCGAACTGAGCGATGTACCGGTGATCATGTTAACTGCCAAGGCAGCCGAGGCCGATAAACTACGCGGGTTCCAATTGGGCGTGGACGATTATGTCACCAAACCATACAGCTTTGTCGAACTGGTAGCACGCATCCAGGCGGTGCTCGGACGGGTAAAGAAAGAACGCAAGGAGGACGGGTTTATTGCCCACGGGGAGATTGTCCTAAACATGGAGAAATATCAGGCAACGCTGGGCGGTCGCAGCCTTGTGCTTACGCCCACGGAGTTCCGTCTGCTTGAAGTGCTGGTGCGCGGGAAGGGAAGGGTAGTTTCGGAGGCTGATTTGATAAGGGAGGTCTGGGGGGATGAACGTAGCGACCCAGCGCTCGTACGGCGCTATATACTGATGCTGCGTAAAAAGCTGGAGGTCGATCCGGCTGAGCCGGTGTGGGTGCGAACGGTACGGGGCTTTGGATACCGGTTGGGTACGGGGCCGCTCAAACTGCAGGACGAGGAAAAACCTGCATACAAGGGAGGATAAACAATCTCCAGGCATTCATTAACAATTGCTTCAGATAATTCTAGAGAATATAGAGCAGATACAGCGCACTAAGGATCAAGAACGGGGCATAAGGGATGGCTGTAAAGGACTTATAATTTTTCGCAATCAACATTCCCAGGATGATAATCAGACTGATCAATCCACCTGCCAATACGGCGAAAAGAAGACCGATGGAGATAAGGGGCCATCCGAGGAGAAGACCAAGGATACCAGAGAGATTCACATCCCCAAACCCCAGAGCCACCTCATCGGTGGATATGCCGCGTTTTTTCGACATGTAGCGCACATATACTTCACCGATTAAATAAAAGACCAGCATAATGCCAAAACCGACAACACCACCGATCAGGGTGGAACCTATACCATGCAAATACGAGCCAATCCCCAACGCCAGCAGCGCGCCAAATAGACTGACCGGGTGCAGGATCAGTCGGTGCTCCAGGTCGATGACAAAGACCAGGCATAAGTAAATGAATAGAATGAAGGCCAGAATAAAGGGGAAACGGGGGTGTGGAAAGATCCACAGCAGAACCGGTGTGATAGTAAGCACGGCTTGCATTACGAATGAGCGTACTTTGCGGGGCGTACCGCAGGTAATGCAAGGATGGAAAAACAGATAACCGCCCCAACGGTAGGGTGCCTGGCAATGCGGGCAGACCGGGCGGCTGAAACTGCGAGTAACCGGCAATACATCTGCCAAGTAATTGACCAACCAGCCTGCCAGCCATCCAACCAAAATTGGTAAAATAATAAGATTCATGCCCTGATTATAGCCGAATATTTTCAGGGATATTGATACTATTAAGTATGAGATGCGAAAGGAAAGTATATTTAACAATTTGTGGACACAGGTAGGCATAATATGCTTGCCTGTGTCCACAAATTCATTAGGAATTTGTAAATAACCTTAAATAGGTTTTGGAGCAGTCACTTCGATGAATTGGGTAACCACATCCCGCAGCATCCGTTCAGGCAGAGCGCCTACCTGGCGGTGGACGATCTTTCCACCAAAGACGAACAACATGGTTGGAATGCCCTGCACGCCATATTTGGTGGCCCATTCGGGATTTTCATCGGTATTGACTTTGGCTACGACCACTTTTCCCGGCATTTCCTGGGCAATCTTGTCCAGAATCGGGCTGACCATTTTGCATGGGCCACACCAGGGTGCCCAGAAGTCCACGATGACCGGCAAAGGATTCTGTAAAACGGATTTTTCAAAGGCGGCATCTGTGATGTTAATTGGTTCGTTCATTTTTCGCTCCTTTATTCGGCGCTTTCGCCGGGTTTTAGAAGGTGGTATTCCGATGAGATCCTGGCAACCTTGCCAAGCATAAGTCCAACCGAACAATACTTGTCTTCTGAAAGCTGGATAGCCTGTTCAACATCCTTCGAATGAATATCTTCTCCCCAGACCAGGTAGGTGAGGTGGATATCCGTCCAGATCTTCGGGTAATCGCTGGCACGTTTGGCGCGTACGCGCACTTGCATGCCACTCAAGGCGAGGCGCTTTTTTTGCAAGATTGAAACTATATCCTCACCGGTACAGCTCGCCAGCGCGACCAGCAATAAATGCATGGGACTGAACCCGGGCTTGCCATCCAGTGTACCCATCTGGAGAGTTGCCCCGGTGGAGTCTTGGCCAACGAAGGCCAATCCATTTTGCCAGTCAGCAGCGATCTCAATCCATTCTTCAGGCATGCTTACTCCATAACCAAGGGATAAGATCTTATTATATCTTATGATGCAGTCGCACAAAAAAAGTTGCAGAAGGAATCATTATTTCACAGCCATTTCGCGGTGTCGCCCAATTGCCATGGTTATTGGGAGTTCCGCGAGAAAAGGAAAGCAAGAGGGTATAGCAGCTTTACTCCCGCCTGATCGGCGGAAAAAAATTATGACGAGCAGGTACCATGCCGTTGCCTGGAGATAGCCAGGTAAAAGGAATTAACAGAATCGATAACTGGAAAAAAAGGTATACTTACATAACAGGCAGGCAAAGCAATTTATTTTTTAGTTCTACTATATTGCATGGGCGCACACTCGAATATTCTCAAGGATAATCGATGACCAATAAAACCCCTTCCCCGATCGATTTGAATACCGCCAGTGAAAACGAACTGGTTAAACGGCTAAAAATCACCGCTCGTCAGGCAAATAGAATCATTGCTTTACGACCTTTTCAATCGGTCGATCAACTAAAAATGGTGTGGGGAATTGACCCAGAAACAGTGCAGCGCATCCTCCCGGCCGTTATTGTCATTCCACCGGAGACAGTTTCCGAACCACCGGTCAAGACAATACCAAACGCACAAGAACTGCCGACACTTCCAAAGAATGTCGAACAAAAACCAGAAAGCACTGGCCTAATTGTTGGGGAGATACGAGGGGAACAGCCAATCCTTCAAAAAGAGGCCGAAGGGCCAACCATTCAACTCGATTCGATCACACCTCCAAAAGCAACGAAGACCTCCTGGAAAATAAGCCTAGCATTGGTGCTGATCCTTATCGCAGGGGCTTATTTCCGATTCACGGGTTTAAATTGGGACCAAAACCAGCACCAGCACCCCGACGAGCGATTTATCAGCATGACTGCAGGGCAATTAATCGGGGTTAAGAGTATTTCGGCGTATTTTGATACACAAACAAGTACTTTAAACCCATTAAATTATGGTTCTTATACCTACGGCATGTTCCCGCTTTTTTTCACCTGGATGATCGCAGAATGGTTCAAGATGACCAGCTTCGATACCATGACGCTGGTGGGGCGAGCCATGTCTGGGGTATTCGATCTGGCTGCGGTCTGGATGCTTTATCTACTAGGCAAACGCCTATATGATAGGCGAATAGGATTATTGGCAGCCGCATTTGGTGCAGCGGCGGTGCTTCCGATCCAGCTTTCGCATTACTTTGCGGTGGATTCTTTCTCCACCGTTTTTGTAATCGCCAGTTTTTACTTCGCGATCCTGGCGATCCCAATTAAATTTCCTGAAGAGAAATCCTCTTATTTAAACCTGACCTACTTTGGACTGTTTGGCCTCGTGGTAGGTTTAGCCGTAGCATGCAAAGTAAATACCTTGCCTGTGTTTGGCATTATTGCCCTAGCCGGGATTGCCAAGATAATTACTAACTGGAAAAAGACCGGTTTTGGCAAGCTGCTTAAAGTAATTATCCTGGGATGGCTCCTGGCAGGTCTCATTGCATTCCTGGCGTTTCGAGTATTCCAACCTTATGCGTTTGCCGGGCCGGGTTTCTTCGGGATCGGGTTTAATCAGGCCTGGTTGAAGGTAATACAGGATGTCACCAACCAGGTAGCGGGCAAATCTGATTGGCCCCCGAACACCCATTGGACAAACCGCTCGGTCTTGTATGCGTGGACAAACATGGTGACGTGGGGCTTGGGCCTGCCGCTTGGACTGGCAGGCTGGCTTGGCTGGGCCTGGGCCGCCTGGCGGATTTGGAAGGGGGATTGGCGCCGGCATTTACTGCCTTTCGTTTGGGTGGCCGCTTACTTTATCTGGCAAAATGTGCAATTTTGGCGCTACATGCGCTACTTCCTTCCGATCTATCCGTTCATCATCCTGTTTGCCGCCTGGGCATTGGTGGAAATTTATGACCGCACTCATGAAAGCCGCGCCCACCTGCTGGCAAATGGAACCAAGTTCGTGAACCAATTCTCAGACTGGCGGAAAACCTGGAAAGGGCTGGCGGGCTTGTTGGCGCTTGGAATTGTCCTGATCGGGACATTCGGGTATGCAATGGCATTTACCCGTATCTATAACAAACCCATGACGCGTATTGCAGCCTCAGAATGGATACTGGCGAATATCCCCGGGCCGCTCAATGTGATCGTCGACTCGCCCATGGGGAACCGGTCTTATCCGGTCTCCGTGGACAACCAGCAGGTGGTTGCTCCGGGTGAAACTGCCTCAACCAGAATCACCATCCTTCAAGATGGCACGACTTCAAAAATCACCACAACAGATATCCGCCTCGTTGGCGTGAGTTTCTACTTCAGGCTGACAACCGACGAAAAAGGGACAAATATCATTACAGAAGGCCGTCTGACAGTTAATGATGACGATCAAGCCCAAAAACAGGAAATCTCCTTCGGGGACTTGTCTCTTCAGAAGGGAGAAACCTATTATTTCTCCTATAAATTGCAGAATAGCAGCCAGTTCGCCCTGTCCGACGTCTCATTCCAGGATGTGAATCAGAGCGACACTAAATTGCCGATCAATTTGAATTTAACCTCCCAGACAGCGGGGTTGTTTCAAGACACGATTCCATTGTCCCCAGATAAGAATGAATGGATCAACCGGCTGGAGATAGGGAATTTCCACCAAGTATTTTTACCCACCGAAACCACTTTGAAAGTAAGTATTTTTGGAGAAGATAACACCCAGCAGCCAATAGCGGAAGCCTCACAAACCCTCACATTTTCAAAGCCAGGAATGCAATTGACACCGACCTTTAATTTCGCCCCTGTCAATGTGACGGGAAATACAGGCTACCAAATAGATTATGAAATATCTGAAGGAACTCCCATACGCTTGTTATCGGAAAGTTATACCCTTGAGACATCCTGGGATGATGCTTTGCCGTTAAATGTCGACGGATATGAAGCCGAAGGTGGAATCTATAATCCTTTGAATCTTGAACTTTATGATCCTGATACTCCCGAAAAACGGGATTCAATGATCCAAATCCTTTCAGAGAGTGATTACATTGTCATCCCTTCAAATCGTGCCTATGACGCGATGCCCAGAATGCCTTTGCGTTACCCACTTACCCTGAAATATTACCAGGCCTTGTTTGGATGCAATTGCAGCGGTAATGCCATGGAAAGCCGTGCGGCCGGACTTGAAGCTCCCTACAAGAGTCCTTTAGGGTTTGATCTTGTGGCAACATTCGAAAGCCCACCTTCGCTGGGCTTGCTGGCATTTCCCGATCAACTTGCGGATGAATCTTTTACTGTTTACGACCATCCCAAGGTGATGGTGTTTAAGAAAGATAAAGATTTTTCAATTGAACACGTCAGTGCAATCCTGAACAGCGTAGACCTCAACAACGTGGTCTTCCAAACTCCCATGGAATATACACAGGATCCAACCGCACTGCAACTGCCGGCCGACCGCCTGTTAGACCAAACCAACGGCGGGACCTGGTCTTCCATGTTCAACAGGAATGCATTGTTAAATGTCGATGAGGTATTAGGCGGAGTCAGCTGGTATCTATTAATATTTTTCCTGGGCTTGATCGTATTTCCGTTTGTTTTCCGGATCTTTTCAGGGCTTCCAGACCGGGGCTATCCTTTGATTAGAATAGCCGGATTAATCCTAATGGCCTGGCTGCCGTGGGTCTTGGGCAGCCTAAAAATCCTGCCATTTTCAGCGCCAGCCTTGTGGCTATGTACCGGATTGATATTGATCCTCAGCGCGGGATTGGCTTACGGGCAGCGGAAGGAATTTTCTGATTACTTCCGCTCCCATTGGAAGTATATCCTGGCGACGGAAGGAATTTTCCTGATCCTCTTCCTGATCAGTCTTTCCATTCACCTAGGCAACCCGGATCTTTGGAACCCGTGGCTGGGTGGAGAAAAGCCAATGGACTTCTCATTCTTTAATGCAGTCCTGAAATCCGTTTATTTCCCGCCTGAAAATCCCTGGTTTTCAGGGCATACCATCAACTATTATTATTATGGATATGTGCTGGCCTCAATCCCTACCAAATTATTGGGGATTCTTCCCTCGATAGCCTTTAACTTGATCCTGCCCAATTGGTTTGCTATGACAGGAATAGGTGTTTTTTGTATCGGTTTCGATCTGGTAGCAGGTCTCCACAAGGACTCCAACCGAGGTGGGGCTGAACCTTCCGAGGTTAAGCCAATTTCCCAAAGTGGATTGGATAGTCCAAAGCGCTTGAAAAAGGGATTGCCTTACCTGGCGGGTATTATTGCGCTGATAGCGGTATTATTCTTAGGGAATCTATATGAAGTCCGGATCTTATGGGAGCATCTCCCGGATGCGACCGGTTCAGAAACACCGATTGTATCTTTCAGCGATCATGTTGGTGCGGTGATCGGTGGCGCCATTCAAGTCCTGACCGGACAAACCAGCCTGCCCGGCGGAAAAAGCGTTTGGTATTTTGACGCCTCCCGCCCGATCCTCCACAATGGACCTGACACCCCGATTGCTGAGTTTCCCTATTTTACGTTCCTTTATGGGGACCTGCATGCACACCTATTAACCATGCCGATATATGCACTGGCGTTAGGTTGGATGCTAAGTCTATTCCTATGGCCCGCCACTGAAAGAAAGTGGTCCCGACGAATCCTCAACCTGATCGCTGCGGGTCTGATCTTCGGCGTCTTCCGTGCATCCCATACCTGGGATTTTCCCACATTCCTGGGATTGGGAGGATTGGTCGTTCTTTGGGATGCCTGGCGAACCAGAACCAGTTCCCTAAAACATACCATTTTGGTCATTATCGGTTATGAGTTGGCGTTCCTAGGAATTGCGATTGCCTTATACTGGCCATTCGCGCAGTGGTTCAAGACAGAATACACCTCCCTACAGCTTTGGACCGGTCGCAGAACACCTTTGATCGATTACCTATTCGTGTTTGGATTAACCCTTTTTGTGTTGATCAGTCTTCTCATTAAAGACCTGTCTTCATCCCTAAAGGCGGGTTTCCAGCATTGGGTTTCCGTGTCAGGCCATTGGCATATCTTCAGCTTCTGGCATATCAAACGTTATTTAATCATATTGATAAGTTTAGCTGCCATGTTCTTGCTGTGGCACTTTGACTATCAAGTACTAACCTTTGGAATCCCAATCCTGGTCGGAATCGCATATATTATCTTTTGTAAACGCGAGTTATCGACACTGCGACGGATCACCTGGATCCTGTTCGGAATCGGGCTTTCCATCACCTTATTTGTTGAGGTATTCGTCTTGACAGGGGATGTGGGCCGCTCGAATACAGTTTTCAAGTTTTATGACCAGGCCTGGTTCATATTCGGGTTGGCGGTCAGCCTGGCGTTGATCGATTTATTTTCCGAATTTTCCCATTGGTCCAGCCCGCTTAAGTATACATGGAGCAGCCTGTTAGGCTTGCTGGTCTTAGGCGCGGCCAGTTATGCTTTGATCGCCACCAATCAAAAAATGACTGACCGCTGGCCGGATATTCAAAATCCACCTCACACTTTGGATGGAGCGGCTTTTATGCTGGGCGATGCCAGCAGCCCGGCCGGTACGCAGCCCGCCATTTATAACGATGACAACCGGTTGTTGAACCTGGGCAAAGATTATGCGGCAATTGTGTATATGCAGGACCATGTTGTCGGTTCTCCTGTAATAGTTGAAGGACATACCGAAGAATACCGCTGGGGTTCACGCTTCTCCATTTATACCGGTTTACCTTCTGTAGTGGGATGGAGCTGGCACATCCGACAGCAAGACTCGCTGCTGGATGGCGCCAACATTGATAAGCGCATCGACGATGTTAATAATTTTTACAACACTGTTGATATTCAGGCAGCACAAGACTTCTTGAAACAATACCAAGTCCAGTATATTATCGTCGGAGATCTCGAGCGAGCGTATTATGATCCGGCAGGGATCGCCAAATTTCAAGAAATGGCAAGCGAGGGGATTTTACAAATCGTTTTTGGAGACAATACAACGAAAACAACCACGATTCTTAAAGTAACTAATATCAAATAAGCGATGCATATTATTTCATTTTTGAAACCGGATTTGCCAAAGACCCCCAATATGTCTTAAGCGAGTTCAGGTATGTTTTTAAATAAAAATATCTGATTATTCTCAGGTACGGAGAACGACATATGACAAGAATCTTATTCGGTTCCATGAGTAATACTCATTCTAACCTTGATTACAATAACTAATAAATGATGAAAAGGTTGAATAATCTTTCTCGTCGTAATCAGATTATCCTTCTGCTGGTTATGACCATTGGCATTCGCTTGACGCTTGCCTGGGTTTTTGGTACCGAAGTAGCTGACCTCGTGGGATACCATCAGACGGCAGAAATAGTCGCTCGCAATGGAAATATTTACCAAACCGCATCACTGTTTCCCTATACTCCCATCTCCATGTTTTTACCTGCCTGGTCGCTGCAATTAGCCCAGACTTTGGGGTTACCCTTCCATTTTGTGGTCAAATGGCCCATTATTATCGGAGATGCCGGTATAGCTTTGCTCTTATGGTGGCAGGCTCAAAAACGCAACTTAAAAAATACCGCCATTTTGCTTGGATTAGCCTTTGCAGTTAACCCGGTTAGTTTGCTAATAACCTCGTTCCATGGCAATTACATGCCATTAACTGTATTTTTCGTTTTATTAGCTTATTGTCTTGTCAGCTTTCTACCGGTAAAAAATTATTACTCGTTATCAGCGCTCAGCCTGGGTATGGCGATTGGGCTACGTGGTTACCCGGTACTTTTTGTGCCTTTCTTCCTGCGCAAAATGAATCTGAATTGGCGACGCAAGGTCATTTTCTTGGTTTTGGCCGGGCTGCCGTCCGTAATTAGTCTCCTGCCCTTTATGGTGGTCAATTTTAATATAGTCTGGAGGGAAGTATTTTCTTATAGCGGGTTAACCGATTATGGCTGGATAGCTGCCATGCGGGAATACTGGTTGATTACAACCGGTAATCTATATCTTCCAGGCACGCTCTCTGAAAATTTATTAAATTTCAGTAAATGGCTCTTCCTGATTGCATATGTGCTGATGGTAGTTGTTTTTTGGTGGAAGCATAAACATTTCGGCCTGCTCAGCTGCATTATAGGTACTACCCTGTTATTCTTTTGTTTATATGGGGGCATTAGCTCACAATATTTGGTTTGGGTCATTCCTTTTGGTTTGCTCATCGGATCTGCTTGGGAAACAGCTTATACCTGGTCTGCCACAGCCAGCCTGATCACTTTTTATTTGTATTATTTCCCAACAATTTTGTTTGGTGAATTACCGGTGTCCTGGCAAGAATTGAATCCCTCTGTCATACCTTTTATCCTATTTTTTAATATTGCATTCTGGGGAATTTGCCTGGCATGGCTGGTTCGTATAATCATCCATCCGATAGAAGATATTGCCATGCAAACCAGTGATATATACCAACCCAATTCGGTTGTGGAAAAGTCGCCAAATC
>JBEKCT010000038.1:0-23586 GCA_050014715.1 Anaerolineales bacterium
GGTGCCTGATGGGGGTCGAACCCACAACAGCCTGATCCACAGTCAGGTACTCTGCCATTGAGCTACAGGCACCACGAGCGGGGGCGATTATACCACCAGCGTTAATGCCTTTCAAGGATGCGCATGACAATGCGCATGACGGCTTGCGTTATAGTCGACCGTTCGATCCCTTCCTGCGTACCGCTGGTCAGATCCTTCAGGGTTACGCGGCCTTGGGCCAGCTCGTCCGGGCCTAACACCAGTACGGCTTTCATGCCCATCCGGTCAGCAAATTTGAATTGTTTGGGCAATTTAGCTGGTTCAGGGAAGCACGTAACGTTAATGCCTGCCTGGCGTAATTGCGTAGCTAGTTTAAGCGACTCAGGCAGTAATTCCTGGGAGAAGACCGTGACCAACACAATCGCCGGGGTCGTGGTAAGCGGCGGAATCAGACCAAGCTCCTGCAGGACTAGGCTGATAACCACATCCCCCATTGCAAAGCCCACCCCGGAAAGCGGCTCTCCGCCTACATCCCGCAGCAGATTGTCGTATCGCCCGCCGCCCAGGATGGCACGTCGCAGGCTGCCGCTTACGTCGAAGGCTTCGAAGACCGTCCCGGTGTAATAGAGCAGTCCGCGCATGATGTTCGGATCAAATTCAACATATTCAGTTGCTCCCAGTGCATCCAAAGCCGCGAACAGCCGCACCAGTTCCTCGGAGCTTCGCCAGC
Source organism: Anaerolineales bacterium (assembly GCA_050014715.1). GTDB lineage: Bacteria > Chloroflexota > Anaerolineae > Anaerolineales > Villigracilaceae > UBA877. The sequence continues at coordinate 710 of JBEKCT010000038.1, forward strand.
CGCCTCTGTTCGCCAGTAGGTCTTTCAGTCCATCCAGCTGCCGCGCGCTCAACCCGAGTTCAAGCGCATAAGCCTCCCAACCAGCCGGCTCCATCTTTTCCCGCCGGTCCACCAGTGCGGAAACCCCGGGCTTCTTTTCATCTGAAATTTCCAGTCGCTTGAATTCGGCATCCATGAAGCGCCGGTTATTAACGTAAATGCGCGCCTGACAGGGCTTAAGTCCAACCGCTTTTAGAAAACCGGCGGCTATGGCCACCAGTTCAGCGTCCGTTTCAGGTGAATTCACTCCCAGCATGTCAATGTTCCATTGGAAAAATTCACGGGAACGCCCTTTCTGCATTTTTTCATAACGCCAGAAAGGACCGAACGACCACCAGCGTGCCGGAAAAGCCAATTCCGCCTGTTTCTGGGCGATCATGCGTGCCAATGAAGGGGTCAACTCAGGTCGCAATGTAATTTCCTCCCCGCCCCGGTCGATGAAAACATAAGACTGCTTTTTGACCAGTTCTTCGCCCGATTTAGCTGCATATAGAGCGAGCGATTCAAGGATAGGCGCTTCCCATTCCTGGTAGCCGAAAGATTCAGAGACGCGCCGGACACTGTCGTAGAGCCAGGTGCGCACGGCCATCTGTTCCGGATAAAAATCGCGGGTTCCTTTGACAGGGGGGATGATGTTTTTCATGTTCGCTCCGCTTTTAGAGAAATTTCCAAGTCATTTTAGCACATTTCGGCCGCTGGAAGCCCACATGAACTATGGGTCATTCAAATTAATTGTAAAAGGAAAAAGATATCTCCATTTTCCGGAGATTCACCCAGAGCTCAACCTTGCAGGAAATCACCTGGTTGGGGCTGCGTGGATCAGTCTTCCACACGTTCAATGGCTCCCAAATGGTGGAAATATATGGGATTTCAGAAGAATAATTACCCTGTTAATACCATGTCGTATACTTTATAATAAAGTGTATAATCCTGATATTACGAATGGAAAATCGCGCATTGTATATTATTAACCGGCCCTGATGCTATGATTATCGCATGATCGTTTCTGAAGGAGGAAAATTCCATGGCACATAAACATCCCACCGTTCGCTCCAAACCCTATTTGATTTTCGTTTCTTTGGTAATTTCCGCCATGCTTCTCGCTAGTTGCGGGTTGCTGTCTTCGCCCGCTGCCACGCCCGTTCCTCCCAGCCCAACGCCGCAGGTCGGAGCTGCCACACAAGCCCCCGTTGTTGCTAGCAGCCCAACACCCCTGGATACGCCTCAGCCGCCAACCGATACACCCCAGGTGGTAGTGGATACACCCACTTCCCTGCCCAGCCCCACACCTTTGATGGTGCAATCAAGTGTGGCGACAGTCCTGCCCGTTTCCACACTCCTTCCGCTTTCCACACCGCAATCCTCGGCTAGCACCTTTTCTCTGATCACCGGGACTACAGCTGGAGTGATCCAGGGTACTGTCCAGGCCGGACAGGTGCTTAGCTACACGTTGGGAGCAGGACAGGCTCAGCCCATCACCCTTATCATGGATTCCCCCAACAATGTTGTCACCCTGGGAGTCTTGGATCCAAACGGGAATATATTACTCAGTACGGCCAGTAATGAGCGATCCTGGCAGATGGCCTTGCCCATCAACGGTTTGTACACTGTCCAGGTGGTCGGTGGTTCAGTTACCGATAGTTTCACCCTCACCATCAAACTTCCGGTGGTGGTCTCATTTGCATCCGGAGCCAGTTCCACTACCCTCTCCGGTACCACGGTAAACGGATATCTATTTTCCTACTCATTGAATTGTGCGGCCGGTCAGACCATGAGCACCGCCCTGGCCCAACCCGCCAGCACGGCCACCATCGACATCTACGGGCTTACCAGCGGAACTCTCGTGGACGCCTCGGCAGGATACAATGCCTGGTCAGGCATCCTTCCGCAAACACAGGATTATATTATTGAGGTCGTTCCCACCAACAACCAGGTGATTAATTATAACCTGACGGTCTCTTGCACTGGCACTCCCGGAAACAACTACGTCCCGTACTACCCGACTGGCAACAACCCTCCATCAGGCGGACAACTCTATTTCTATCCGGATGAAACTATGTCAGTCGTGCAGGGACATATCGCTCCCGGACAGGTCGTGACCTATACCGTGTCCGTGAAACAATACCAGGCGCTGATACTGATTCTGGGATCCCCGAATGGAGACGCTGTTCTGGGAGTTATTGATCCGAGCGGTAACCAGATGCTCGATCCAGTGGATCAGAGAACCTACTGGCAGTGGACCGTTCCAATGACCGGACTGTACACGATCCAGGTTACTGGAGGCATAACCTCTGAGACATTCACCCTTACCACTAAAGTTGCTCCCGTACTTACCTATCCCGCCAATGGGAATTCCATATACGAATACAGGACAACGACCAGAGGCTTAATCAAATCCTATGCATTCAGATTAAGTTCCGGTGTTTACATGACCCTCTCCCTGAATGTCCCAGCCACGGTTGCCTACCTCGACGTCTTTGGTATTCAGACCGGCTCGATCTTGAATGCCTCAACCCGGGCTACCACCTGGACAGGCATCATGCCCTCCACCCAGGAATATGTGGTCGAAGTTATTCCAGGTGGCACATTGAGTGCCTATACCTTGACCATATCCAATCCCTAACCAACTTTCTTAATGACAGAAATCGAAGGGCAACCCAAAAGGTTGCCCTTCATGGTATATATCATCCCTTTCATTTCAAAATACACCACGCCAGAAGCATGGAGGACAATGATAACAATCATCCCTTCCAGGCATGACATTAGAGAGTTGACGAATTCGCAGGAACAGGATAGACTTACGCCTGTTTTGTGAAAAGTATCACAATATCTTGGCATAAAATCAGGAGAGATGGAATGCCGACGGTAAAATCGCTCGAAGATCTTAATAAGATCCGCGCAGATGTCTTGAAAAAACGTTCCACCAATTGTGACCCTGGAACCGTCCAGATCATCGTAGGCATGGGCACGGCCAGCGTCGCTGCCGGAGCACGCCAGACCCTGCAGGAGATCCTGCGATGTGCCCAAGAGCAGGTGCTCAACGATATCACAATTTCCCAGACCGGATCTCTAGGACTTGATTCTTGGGAACCGGTCGTCCAGGTGGTGATGGGGCAGGCAAGTCCGGTTATTTATGGGAAAGTTACCCCTAAGGCTGCGGAGCGCATCATGCGGGAGCATGTTCAAGGCTTCCGGGTGGTTGGCGAGTACGTTATCCCGGCATAATCTACCAGCTTAACCTGGCATTGCACCAAAAAATGGAAAAAGATTTTGGAGGCAGGATGTTCAAAGTGACAGAAGTGAAGAACCTGACCACTATTGTGAAGGCCGCCGTGGAGAAACACGGCACCCAACCGGATGCATTCATCCCGATCCTGCTGGAAATTAACCACGATTATGGCTTCATACCCGCCGAGGCCATCCGGCTGGCCCGGGCGAAACTGCATCAGACAGGTGAGCACAGTTTGGTCTCGGAAGGACAACTATATGAATTGGCCTCGTTCTACCATATGCTTTCGACTGAAAAGAACGGCCGGCACGTGGTCCAATTCTGCGCCAGTGCTCCTTGTCATGTTCAGGGCGGCCGCGAACTTTGGAAAGCCATCCAGGAGACGTTGCAACTCAAATCCGGCCAGACCGACCCGCAGGGCCGTTTCACACTTAAAACCGTTAGCTGTCTCGGCATCTGCGGTGTAGGACCGGTGATTCTGGTTGATGATGATTCTTATGGCAATGTAGCTCCGGAAGACCTGCCTAACATCTTTGCCGGGTACAAATGAGAGGCGCAGCATGAAATTCACCCGATCCATGGTCCTGGTATCGAACGATCCTGAAAGCCTTCGGCGCGGGGCAGCCGAGATCTACCAATCTTTCCAGGATGAGCTGACCGCGGCCGATTTGAGCGAGCAGGTTGCCCTCTCCCATATCCCAGATTCCGGCCGGCCGGACATTCTGCCGATGGTGATTATTTATCCTGAAGCTTCCGTCTATGGGCCGGTCAAACCCGCAGATGTAAAACGCATCGTGGAAGAACACCTGATTAATGGAATCGTGGTGCAAGATTTACTGGCCCCGGTTCGGGAACTAACCGGGCGTGTCAGCTGGCTTAAAGCCCGCAAGGATACGCAGCCGATGGAAAAACGGATCGTCCTCCGGCGAGCCGGGCGGATTGACCCGGAAAGCATAGAAGATTTCATTGCCGAGGACGGCTACCAGGCTCTGGCAAAAGCCATCGGTATGACCCGCATGGAAGTCATTGCAGAATTGGATAGCTCCGGTCTGCAGGGACGTGGCGGGGCGGGTTTCCCCACCGGACTCAAGTGGCGCTTCGTGGCAGGCACAAAATCCACCAAGAAATACGTGGTCTGCAACGCCGATGAAAGCGAGCCCGGTACCTTCAAGGACCGCGTTATCCTGGAAGGCGATCCGCACAGCCTGCTGGAAGCTATCGCCATCGCCGCTTATGCAGTCGGCGCGAACGAAGGGTACATTTATGTGCGCGGCGAATACCAGCTGGTTCAGCAGCGCCTTCAGAAAGCCATAACACAGGCGCGTGAATATGGCCTGCTCGGAAAGAATATTCTCGGCTCGGGTTTCAGTTTCGATTTGCACGTGCACAGCGGAGCGGGAGCATATGTTTGCGGAGAAGAGACCGCCCTTCTCGAGTCCATCGAAGGCAAACGCGGCCAACCGCGTAGCCGCCCGCCCTACCCCACTACGCACGGATTGTGGGGCAAACCCACCCTTATCAACAACGTGGAAACACTGGCAAATGTACCTGCCATTATCTTGAACGGGGCCGAATGGTACCGCTCGATCGGCACACCCTCCAGCCCCGGCACAAAAGTCTATACCATCCTGGGAAACGTCAATTTCACCGGCCTGATCGAAGTGCCCATGGGGATTACCCTGCGCGAGGTGATCAGCATCTATGGACAGGGCATGAAAGACGGTGCGAGTTTCAAGCTGGCACAGACCGGCGGCTCGAGCGGTTCGGTTTTCCCGCCCAGCCTGCAGGATACCCCCTTAGATTTCGAATCCTTCAAAAAAGCCGGGGTTTCTCTGGGTTCTGGCGCTCTGCTTGTTTGCGATGAGCGTACTTGCGTGGTGGACCTGGCGCTAACACAGCTGAAATTCTTCCAGGCCGAATCGTGCGGAAAGTGCACACCCTGCCGGGTTGGCACCGAACGCGCCGTGCGCATCCTTACTTCCATAAGCGCAGGGCAGGCTCAGCTGGGAGACTTGGATATTCTATTGAATTTGGCTGACGAGATGGACCTCGCCTCCAACTGCGGGCTGGGCCAGGCAGCCTCCGTACCTATCCGAGACATATTGAAGAACTTCCGCGCAGAAGTGGAAGCACACATCCGGCTGGGCGTCTGTCCTGCCGGTGTTTGTGCCATGGCTCCCGAGGAAGATCTTGAACTTGTGAAACAAGGATGAATAGCATGATCCAACTCACCATTAATGGCAAACAAATCGAAGCACAGGAAGGAATGACCGTTCTGGCAGCGGCAAAACAGGCCGGAATTAATATCCCAACCCTGTGCGCCCAGAAGGAGTTGGTTCCTTTCGGAGGTTGCCGGTTGTGTATTGTCGAAGTGCAGAGCTTCCGGGTCCCCATATCCGCCTGTACTCTGCCGGTCAGCAACGGGATGGTAATTAACACTGAAACTGAAACGCTGAAGAAGTCCCGAAAATTCATCCTTTCCATGTTGTTTAGCGAACGTAACCACTTTTGCCCTTTCTGTCAGGTTAGCGGAGGTGACTGCGACCTGCAAAATGCCGCCCTTCATGAGGAAATGACCTACTGGCCCATGCAGCCTGCCTGGAATAATTACCCGGTGGATTCTTCGCACCCCTATTTTGTCCTTGATAACAACCGCTGCATTCTATGTCGGCGGTGTGTGCGGGCTTGCGCAGAGTTGGTTGGCAACTTCACCCTGGCTGTGGCTGAACGCGGTGCTTCCAGCCTGATCGTGGCGGATACAAATGTACCTTTGGGCGAGAGCACCTGCATCAAGTGCGGCACATGTGTCCAATCCTGCCCGACCGGTGCTATGATCGATCGCACCAGTGCTTACCAGGGTCACGAGCGTGCCATGACCCGGATCAAAACGGTCTGTGTCGGCTGCTCGGTCGGTTGCGGTCTGAATTTGGTCGTGCATGATAACCGCATCGTACGCATCGAAGGTGATTGGGATGGCGTGGTTAACCATGGCTTGCTGTGTGAGCATGGACGCTACGATCCGATGCAGAATACCCATGACAGGATCACCACCCCACTGATGCGCAAGAATGGCAAGCTCGAACCCGTTTCATGGGATGTGGCCCTGGGCGAAGTGGCCGAAAAACTCAAACCGTTGGCCGGTCGTCAGCAAGCCGCGCTGGCTACGATCGCCTCCAGCCGCCTGCCCGCCGAAGTTCTGTCGATGGTCAAGGAACTCTTTGTCGACGGCTTCAAGAGCAGTATGGTCACCAGCATCGAAGAAGGTATGCCAACAGCCGTTCTCAATACAGTCGCCGCAAAAACCGGTTCTTTCGAAGGCAAATTGGATGTGCTGCGCAACGCAGATACTGTCCTGTGCATCGGCGCGAACATCGCCAAAACCCACATGGTGGCGGGGTTCCTGGTCAAACGGGCCCTGCCCAAGGGCATGCACCTGATCCAGGTCAGTCCTGAAGCCGGCCCACTGGACGAATTTGCCGATGTTACATTACACAACAAGCCTGGCAGTGACCTTGCCCTGGTCAATGGCCTGCAGGCCGTGATCGTCAAGGAAGGCCTGGGAAGAACACTGCTGGCGCTGCCGGATGCCGCCACCGTCATCGCCGAAGCCCTCCGGGCTACCGGGCTGGATCCCGAAGCTTTGACCTATGCAGCCCGGATGATGGCGAATGCTGTCAGTCCGGTCATTCTTTTCGGCAAAGGCATTACCGGCCAGCGCGATGATAAGTTGGTGGAAGCGTTAATCAGCCTGGCTACACTTGTGGGGGCAGTGGATAAGGAACGTTTTGGTCTGCTCTCACTCAAAGGTGAAGCCAACAGCTTGGCAGCTGCCCTGTTCGGCCTGGATAAGCAATTTGGCCTGGACGATCAGAAAGCTGTCTACGTGATACTGGGCGACGATATTGCCTCGCCGCATCTGCTTAAGAAGCTGGAAAAAGCTCCCTATCTGGTTGTTCAGGCCACCTATGTCTCAACCCTCACCGAAAAAGCGGATGTGGTTCTGCCAGTGGCGCTTTGGTCGGAACAGGCTGGTCACTATGTCAGCATGGATGGGCGCGTCCAGAAAGCAGAACAGGCCCTCCGCGCGCCGGAAGGTGTGCGCACAAGCGCTGCTGTTCTTACGGAATTAGCTATGCGCATGAATATGCCAGTCAAACAAGACTGGCAGGTTGGTATGCATGAACGGAAATCAAGCGTTGCATTGAGTACCAATTAACGGTAGCGCACATTAGGAGAAATGATATGCCAAAACCCAAAGTTTCTACGGATTGGATGTGCGGATGTGCCGGTTGTCATATGTCCCTGCTGGATATGGACGAGCGAATCCTGCAAGTGCTAGAATTGGCTGACTTGCGATCCTCCCCCATCACCGACTTGAAAGAACCCGATAAAAGCGGCGTGGATGTGGGCGTGCTCGAAGGCGGTATAAATAACTCCGCCAACGAAGAAGTGGCCCGCAAGTTCCGCCAGCGCTCCAAAATCCTGGTAGCACTGGGCGATTGCGCGGTGTTTGGCGGTGTGCCGGCCCTGCGCAATTTCTGCGGAATTCAGGCAGCTCTCCAGCGCGCCTACGTGGATGCCGAAAGCAACGAACCTGGCAGCCAGATCCCGAATGACCCTGAGTTGGCGACCATGACCAAAACGCGCGCTATCCATGAGGTGGTGCCGGTGGATTACAACGTACCCGGATGCCCGCCGGATGCAGATGTCATCTTTTACGTTTTGAGTGAACTGGCCCAGGGACGCAAGCCGGAACTAAAGGACGATCTGCTGCACTGGGATTAGGAGAAGTGACATGACTGCACAAAAAATTACGATTGAACCCGTTACCCGCATAGAAGGGCACGCCAAAGTCACCATTCACTTGAATAATGGCGGCACGGTGGATCATGCCTATTTACACGTGAATGAATTCCGCGGCTTCGAAAAATTCTGCGAGGGCCGCCTTTATTTCGAAATGCCCTCCATCACCCCGCGCATTTGTGGCATTTGCCCGGTCAGCCATCACCTGGCCTCGGCCAAAGCCAACGATGCCCTGACCGGGCAGACCCCACCACACCCAGCCAACCTGTTGCGCGAGCTGATGCATATGGGTCAGATCATCCAAAGCCACGGCATGCACTTCTTTGAACTGGCCGGGCCGGATTTGCTGCTCGGATTCGATAGCGCGCCCGAAACCCGCAACATCGTCGGGTTGATCGGTGCCAACCCCGCTTTGACCATCAAGGCCGTGCAACTGCGCAAATTCGGACAGGAGATCATCCACACCCTCGCCGGACGGCGCATCCATCCAAATTTTGCAGTGCCGGGTGGCGTCAATAAAGCCTTGCAGATAAGCGAAAGGGATGGGATCTTAAAGGGTGTGGGCGCCGCCGTCGAAACCCTGAAAACCGGATTGCAGATCATGAAAGATTGGGCGGGAAAAAACGTCGAGGATATCAACAAGTTTGCAGTCTTCCCGACTGGCTACTTCGGCATGGTGACGTCCGGAAATGGTCTGGAATTATTTAATGGGAATATCCGCCTGATCGACCGCAACGGGCTTGAACTGGAAAATTTTGACCCTGCAAATTATCTCGATTATATTTCTGAACATGTGGAACCTTGGTCCTACCTCAAATTCCCCTACTATAAGAAACTGGGCTACCCGGAAGGTGTCTATCGCGTCGGTCCGCTGGGACGCTTGAATATTGCCGAAAAGATCGACACGCCTTTGGCGAACGAGGAACATAAGCTCTTCAAGGCATTGGGTGTTGGCAAACCGGTGGAAAACACATTGTATTACCATTATGCCCGCCTGATCGAGGCATTATTCGCGGTGGAACGCGTACAGGCCTTGTGTGAAGACAAAGATATTCTAAGCACTGAAATTTTGAATACCCGTAAAGACTGGACTGGTCATGGCGTGGGTGTGCTCGAAGCGCCGCGCGGCACACTTATTCATGATTATCATGCCGATGAGAACGGTAAATTATTAAAAGTCAACTTGATTGTCTCGACCGGTCACAACAACTGGGCCATGAGCAAGGCGGTGGATAGTGTCGCAAAAACATACGTGCATGGTCCGGATGTCCAGGAAGGCATGCTTAACCGGGTGGAAGCTGCCATCCGTGCCTATGATCCATGCCTCTCATGCTCTACGCATGCCATCGGCCAGATGCCCATCCAGGTGGAGATTCTTGACTCACAGGGCCGCCTAATTCGCACTTTGCAACGCGATGCGGTTTAAGCCCGTTCTACCAATTCTGGGGATTGCGGCATTTTTGGAAGGTAAACTCCACCAAAATATCCATCTTCCCACTTTTCCATAGTTGATATACACTTAATCACTTGCTTTTTCCAAAAGGAGTGTAGATATGATTACTGTCCGCAAACTATTGGAAGAAAAAAAACAGGAAGAAAATGTTTATTCCGTTGCGGTGACCGATACCGTCCTTCAGGCCTTGCAAGTGATGGCGGATGCCGATACTGGCGCGGTGCTGGTCTCCGATGGAGACCAGTACGTCGGCATCTTCACTGAACGCGATTACGCCCGGGAGGGGGAACTGAAGGGACTCTCAGCCAGGGCAACACTGATCAAAGACGTCATGACCCAGACCATGGTTTCAGTCAAACCCGAAACCACCATGCAGGAATGCATGGAACTGATGGCAAAGTACGGCATCCGCCATTTGCCGGTGGTTTCCAAGGCACGCGTAATCGGCATGATTTCGATTCGCGATGTGGTACGCGCTGTCACTGAGGATGACCAAAGCACCATTCACGAACTGGAAAACTACATTCAGGGGACCGGCTACGGCAGGTAGGATTTGAACCAAACTCTGGTGATCGGGTATGGCAACCCTGACCGCCAGGATGATGGCGTAGCCTGGCATGTGTTGCATGCCCTGGCAGTCCGGCTGGGCCTGCCTGCCCCGGATTCCTATGAGGATTTGTTCCCCCCTAACGATCGGGTTGATTTTGTTTTTACTCTCCAACTGACGCCCGAAATGGCCGAAGAGATCGCTCCCTATCAGCGGGTCTGCTTTGTGGATGCGCATACCGGCAGCATCGCCAGGCAGGTGCAGTTGATGCCCTTAGAAGGCCAGTTTCAGCATTCGCCGTTCACCCATCATTTGACCCCTCAATCGTTGCTTTCCATTTGCCAGATGCTGTATGGAAAAACACCGCAAGCAGCGCTTCTTTCTGTGCGAGGTTATCAGTTCGAGTTTGAGCGCCAGCTCTCTCCTGAAACTGCCGCGCTCGTGCCGGAAGCGCTGGAATTGATCCTGGAATGGACGGAGAAACAGGGCTAGTACAAAATAACATACCAAAATAATCCGTCACCTTGCAGATGACGGATTATTGATTTCATTCTTGGCAGATGTGTTGGAAGATTGTGAATTTGGATTATTACACTATCCAAACAAGAAACAAACAATTCCTTTATTGACCCGATCCCCATACCATGGGATAATACTGGTGTCCCTGATTGGCTGCCCCCCTCAGCCAGTCAGGGGCATCTTTTGTTTCATCCGGAATCGCTAGGGTACGAGCCAAATTATGATAATTTCGGTAGCCCTTTGCACACAACAAGATATTTCCAAGAGCTTAGCTAGCTGATCAATACCCTCTAATTTCCTCACCACGGAAATTACTAGAGAACTATTTATGTATAATGGCGGACGCTATGGAATTCTTTTGTCCATTGAAGGGATTTCCAAGAAATAAATATCTATCCGAATAATGAAGAATCGCAGTTTGTATACCGCAAAACTACGCATCCTCAAAATGGTATTCTTCTATAATTTTTGATTAAATTCTTTATAACAAATTCACTCCACCTGATACAGGCTGCGAGCGATGATATGATCTTGGTATTCCGGTGCCAGCTCGCAGAAATAGCCGCTCCAGCCCCACACGCGTACGATCAGGTTCTTGTGCATCTCAGGATGGGCCTTGGCATCCAATAAAGTCTCCACGTTCAGGCTGTTGAGTTGTAACTGCTGGCAGCCGAGCTGGACGAAAATACGCACCAGCATGGCCACCTTTCGTATCGATTCAGGGTCACGGAAAACCGTATCAGACAGTTCCATGGTGATCGGGCCGCCGTTGCAAATGCGCTGGTAATTAATCTTAGAAAAACTTTGCAGCGTGCTTATGGGGCCTCGCACCCGCACGCCCGGCGCGGGCGCCAAGTTGGCGCTGAAGGGATCACCGTTCTTTCTTCCATCCGCAGTTGCAGCAACCAGCGGCTCGCGCATCCCTGCATGTCCTCTGGCCAGCCAGATATAGTACATGGCCGAACCGGTGCCAGGGCGGAGCTTTCCTCCCGAAGGTAAACGGCCATACTCTTCACAGGCACTGGCAAAATCTTCAAATAATTTCACCAGCAACCCATCCGCCCGCTCATCGTTACTGCCCACCTTGGGGGCATCCTCCTCTAGTCTGCGGCGTATTGGTTCAAATCCGGCAAAATTCGCTTGCATTGCAGCCAGCAATTCATTTGCAGCCAGGCTCTTCTCAGCGAAGACGAATTGCTTTACCGCCGCCAGGGCATCCGCCGCGTTGGCGGAACACGCGCCATGGATGCCGATATTGTTGTATTGCAAGCCCTCCGACAGGTCCCGGCCCTGTTCCAGGCAACCATGCATGAAGACAGAATAGTATGGTGCAGGTGGTAGCAAAATGCGGGAATAATCATCTGCCAGGGCCTGCACTTGCTCATGGATGTTGGCAGCCGTGAGATTGAGAATGTCGTCGAATTCCAGTCCCTCCGCCAGGCTACTGCGGATGGCCAGATCGACCGCCGCCGGGAACGAAACCGCCCCAATGTTTACTATCTCCATCCCCCTGCCTGGGATGATGAATTCCCAGCAGGCCGCCACCACATAATCACGCGCATCCTGCAGGTCATATCCATGGGAGACCAGTGCCGGAATGACCACCTCGTCATTGCTGTATTGCGGGAAACCCAGTCCTTTGCGGGTCAGTTCGCTGGCCAGGCACAGCAGCTCCAGGTCCGTCTGGGACGAGATCCGCAGGTTGATCTTCGGGTCGATCAACTCCAGGTCGCGCGAGACCCGTAAAACCATGCGGGTAAGCTCGTTGACTGCGAGGGAGCCATCCGGTTTGACTCCCCCCAGAGTGAGCGATTGGCCATTGTCACCCTGCTGCACGCCCGGATAGAGATCACTATCCTTATTCAAAGCGATGAAAAATTCCGCCAGGAGCTCTTCCGCCTCAGGGACTGTCAATATGCCCATTTGCAGGTCGGATTGCAGGTACGGCCACATATATTGGTCGAAGCGTCCGAGGCCTACATGATAATTACCTCCCAACCAGACCACCGCCTGGCATAGACGCAGCGATTGCAACGCTTCCCGGAAAGTGCGGGCGGGCTGAGCCGGGACAGCTTCAAGCAGTTCTGCTAGGTCCTCCCGGCCAAGTTGATTGGCCTTACTGGCATAACGCCCGGCCAAATCCAGAACAGCCTCGATCGTTTCAATGGTACAGTCGATGAACTCAACTGCTTTCTTGTCATCCGCCAATCGCAGGCGTGTAGCTTTCGCCACTTCCCGGCGTCCAATCAGACCCTGCGAGAGCAGCAGACCCCAATCCGCGCAGATGTTGCTGACCGGTCCCAGCTCGTGCAGAGTCCTCCCTGCCGTCAGGCGGGACCATTCCCCCGCCGTGTAAACCGGGGGCACGCCCGGGAGGGTCCGGGTGAAAACGATCCTTTCCTCGGGCGCAATGACCACTTGCTCGGCTTCGCATTGCCGGCTCACCAGCCGGGCCACCCGCCGGGGCCAGGATAGACCTTCGGCTTCGCACTCAGGCAGGAGCTCGATCGATTTCTCTTGGCGCAGCTTCTTGTGTTCCCCAGCCCGCATGCGTTGCTTTAGAAGTTCCAATCGCTCGTTCATACTTTTTTTACCTTTAGCCCAGCTTGCTCGAAAATCTTCTTGTTGAAATTCATGGAACGCATTTCATCATAATCCGGTTTGAACTCCATACCTGCATAACGATATTTTGCACCGGCCGCCCGATTATACGGCAGTAAATCCACCTCAACCAGTCCAATCATTTTTTCAACGCTCCTGGCGATCCCCGTCAGGTTTTCATCCGTATCGGTCACACCCGGTACCATCGGCACACGGATGACAAAAGGCTTGCCCGATTCGCCGAGCAACTGCAGATTATTCATAATTAGGTCATTATCGACACCGGTGTAATGCAAATGCGCCTCCCGGTTGATTAACTTAAGGTCGTAGAAGACCAGGTCCGAGCGGACCAATACCAGCAGGAAATCCGCCTGAGTAGCGTGTCCGCAGGTATCCAATAATACATGCGTATCATCCAGCAGATCGATCACCTCGGCCACAAACTCGGCTTGGAAAAGTGGTTCCCCACCCGAAAAAGTGATCCCGCCTTCATTCGCCCGCAGGATAGCGGCCTGTTGGTTCAACAAACCAGCCAATTCCGAGGCGGTGTATTGCACGCCTGCCACCCGTTCGCCGGTCGGGTTCCGAATAATCTGTGGCTGGATGGACTGGCTCTCAGGATTGTGGCACCACATGCAGGCCAGAGGGCAGCCTTTCAGGAAGACCGTAGTGCGGACGCCGGGACCGTCGTGAACGGTAAATTCTTTGATGTCAAAAACGATGCCAGACGACATGAACAAATTATTTCAGGAGCGGTAGGCAGGCGGTTTGGGATTCAGCCAACCAACCAGGTCATCTTTCATGGAAAAGGCAAAGAAAGTGTTACCAAGTGGATTGTAATGCCCAAAGACTGCGGCAGCGGCCGGCTTGATGTAGAGCCGGTCAATGTACTTCTCCGGAGTGATGCAAAAGTCGGCATAATCTTCTTTATGTTTTTGCAGGCTGTCGAACCAGGTGATCTTCTTCCGATCGAGATAATCGGTAAAGACAGCATCAAAACGTTCCCTGCCCCTGAGAAAGTTTATAACCTGGGCCTCGGAATAAACCATAGGGACGATCAGTTTTTTATGGTTCTTTCTTGCCCAGGCAGAAAGGATATCCAGAACATACTCGCTGGACTTAAATCCATACATCCGGCGCAGCTTGGCCGCTTCGGCCATGCGGTTGGCGGCATTCCGCAGATCGACTTTGATCGATAAGGCCTCTGCTATAGCTTCCAGGTCATCATAGCGGGCTTCTCCGCCCTTTTCCAACGCGAACAGTCGCACGATCTGGTCGTCATGGAAGGTTTGATAGAAAAAATCCGGGTCGCATAATTTACGCAGGTCATCGGCATTCCGGCAAAGACCGGGGACTTCGACAAAGCTGTCTTTGGAAAGATCATACCGTAAATGTACCCAGGGCAGGCCATGCAATGGCCAGGCCCGCTTGCGCGGGCGGTTCTTATCATTCCATTGGGTCCTGATCCAGCGTGACGCATCCAGGTTGCGGACATGGTCCTCGTCGTAAATGGTCAGCAGGAGATATTTCGCTGAACACTCCCCCGCTTCCATTCGCAAAAGGCGTTTATAAGCCGTGAACACACTGTGCCCACCGATCCCGAAGTTCCGGATAGGTTCGCCGATATGAGCGGCCAGTCGTTCCTGCCATGATTCATCATCGCTAACCTGCTGGGATTGAGTAAAACTGTCGCCATAGGTATTTATGCGGCAGGGTTGGTTTGCGTAATTGACCATTTTTCGCTGGCCTGTAGGCTTATAACTGTATGTCGTGTGGCAGAAATCCATGCCATCCTGCAGGACAATGTTGCGCGGTACATACCCGATCTCCGGATCAAAGTTACACCACGAGGGCTTATTCGGGTCCAGCATGGCTTCAACATCCAACCGCCGGTATGTAGTAGTCTGTAGAATCTGCTTGATCAGGTCACTCATCCGCGTCTCTTCCTGGGAATATAGATAATTCACCTTGCAAGGGGCTGTTAATATGAACTAATACGTGATTTCAGCTTGGCTGA
The DNA here is from genome assembly GCA_050014715.1 of Anaerolineales bacterium. Taxonomy (GTDB): domain Bacteria; phylum Chloroflexota; class Anaerolineae; order Anaerolineales; family Villigracilaceae; genus UBA877. The sequence goes on from JBEKCT010000038.1 coordinate 15,918, forward strand.
GATGCAGGGCTTATACTCGTTCATTGGTCAGAATCTCTGTTTATCCCCGGTCTTCTCCGTAAAATTTGCTTGGCTGATGAAATTTAATCGGACAGCAACTGCTTGGCGCGCTGCGCTGCCGAGGCAGCATCCGGAGCGAATGCGTCTGCGCCCGCTTCCATGGCATATTGCTCCGTCACAGGCGCGCCGCCTATCATCACCTTTACCGCCTCCCGCAGGCTGGCTGTCCTCAAGGCCTGAACGATATCCTTCATGCGCGGCATGGTGGTCGTCAGCAGTGCTGAACAGCATACCAGATCAGGGTGAAGTTCCAGCACCGCCGCGACGTATTTTTCAGGGGAAACATCCACGCCGAGATCGATCACCTCGAAACCGGCGCCTTCCAGCATCATACCGACCAGGTTTTTTCCGATATCATGCAAATCACCCTGGACAGTCCCAATAATGACCCTGCCAATCGGTTTAATATTTGCCGACGCCAGCAACGGACGCAAAATTGCCAGCCCGCCTTTCATCGCCCGGGCCGAAATGAGCATTTCGGGAACATAAAATTCCCCATTTTCGAACATCCGACCAACCTCGCTCATCGCTGAAATCAAGCCATCATTAAGGACTGATTCGGGCGAAATTTTATCTGCCAAAGCCTGGTTAACTTTATCCTGGGTGGCATTCAAATCCCCTTCGATCACGCTCTTGCGTACATCATCCAAAATTGTCATGGAATTTCTCCTATAAATGTTCCCGGAATCCGGGTTGGTTTTGTAATAGTTCGATAAAAGCCAACATATTCTCCAGGGGTACATCCCCTTCCACATCATGCGCCGGCGCAAATATATACCCGCCGGACGCTCCCATTTTCAACAGACGTTGGGTTTCCGTCCGGACTTCTTCGACCGTACCGAATGGCAGTGTCCGCTGGGTAGATAAACCGCCGTGGAAGGTCAGCCGCCCGTGATAGCGTTCCGTCAAGGATGCCACATCCATCACTTCTGGTTGGAAAGGATTGAAGCAATTCAGGCCGATCCCGATCAGATCATCGAAAAGTTCGTCCACATCCCCGCAGGAATGAATGAAAACGTATTTTCCAGCTCCATGGACAACCGCATACATTCGCTTGAGCACCGGGTAAATAAATTGGCGCCAAAGCCTGGGTCCCATTTGCAGCCCATGCTGCTGGCCCCAATCGTCCCCAAAATACACCGCATCGATATCATATTTCATCGCTTCCTGGATCTGGGCAATATTGTAATCTGCGATTGTATCCAACAGGCCATGCACAAAATCAGGATGATCATAAAAATCCATCAACAGGTTCTGCATGCCGCGCAGGGTCCAGGCGCGCTCATATAGCGAAAAACCGATCTGGAAAACCCTGAAACGCTCCCCATATCGCTCAATCCGTTCAGGAATATCGGCAAAAAACCTCTGATCAAGTGGATCGGGGAAGCTGTAATGTCTCAGGGTTGGTTCAACCAGGACACAACCGCTCACGTTGCCGATATCCTTATCGATGCTGCGATCCCAAACAACTCCAAAGACATCCTGAACATGCTCCTCCCCCAGATCGGTAAAGAAGCCAATATCGCTGCCCAGCTTCAGGATGTGGTTCTGCAGAACGTCTTCCAGGTCGAGCGGTCTGAAATGCTCTTCCAATTTGGCTTTAGCTTCCTTGGTGAACCCGCATGACCAGGGTATGTACGCAGGTGTTTTTCCATTCAGTACGGTGTAAATGACTTCCCGTTTATTCATAGGCCTGCAAGTGATTTGTACGATGTTTTCCGGATGGTCTCGATCATCGCCCAGAAATTCTCAAGCGGGGTATCCAGTTGTAGATTGTGCGTTGGACCTATCAACAGCCCCCCACCTTTTCCTATGGTCTGCAAGCGAGTAAGCACTTCCGCTTCGACCTGTTCGGGTGTACCAAAGGGCAGGGTCTGTTGAATATCCAACGAACCCCAAAAACACAGGTTCTGACCGTATTCGGTTTTTAATCTGACCGGATCCATCGCCATGGGTTGGATCGGGTTCAAGATATCCACCCCAATTTCGATCAAATCCGGGATGATTGGATAAACCACGCCATCGGTATGGTAGGCAATCTTGATCTTAGGGTTAATCTGCCTCAGCGATGCGATCAAATCAGCCATGTGTGGTTTGAAAAATTGACGCCACATCCAGGGAGACATTAACATTCCATTCTGCCCGCCCATATCGTCACCCAGCCAGATCATATCAACGCCCAAACTCACCAGGCGTTGGGTGACCGTTTTGTGATAGGAATACGGGATATCCAACACCCGCTTGGCTATCTCCGGCTGCATTGCCAGATCCATCATTAATTGCTCATATCCGCGCAAGGCCCAGGCACATTCAAAAATGGTCGTCGGGGTGACGCCAACAATCCAGTATTCGTCCTTGAATTCAGCCAGAACTCGCTTGGCTTCGGTGTAAAGCTCCGGACGATTCGGATCGGGGGGAAGATAAGTCTCCAAATCCCTGTCTTGTGCCAATGGATGGCCGAATGGCTCGGTATACTTGCCTTTCCCGTAGGGCGTCTCATATTCAACGGTCTTCCAGGTTATAGCCCATTCGTCCTGGTAGCTGTCGACATTTTGATAGCCATCCTGGTAGTAACCATTGACCCAGCCCACCGAAGACAACAGCATATCCTCGTCCAGAGCCCGCTCAAGTTCATAGGTGTTGCCACCCCCGTGCGGGTTGTGCAGACCCTGTCCCTTAAGGCGTAGGTCGGCTTCGATCCGGGCGGCAAATTCTGGTGTGAAACTGACCTGCATCGGGCAACGATCAGGTTCCTGGTGGTTCAGTGCAGTCAACACTCGTTCACGATGTTCCATTAAAATTTCCTCGGTGACTAAATGGTTTAGATCAAAAAGTTAAAAAGGAGTCGCAATTTTGAATACACGCATTTAAAATGGCGACCAATTATTATCTTCCGATGAATGCTAAGTACCTCTCCGGCCATATTCCATGGCAGTATCAAACGCAGCCACGATATTTTCCGGCGGAACCAACGCCTGGATGTTATGCACCGCCGCGAACACGAAACCGCCGCCGGGTGCCAGGTCATCTATGCGTCGTTTCACCTCGTCGACCACTTCCTGCGGCTTGCCGAAGGGTAATACATGCTGGGTATCCACGCCGCCTCCCCAAAAAACAATATCCCTTCCAAACTCGGATTTCAGTTCCTTGGTATTCATATCTTTTGCCGAAACCTGTACGGGATTTAGGATATCAAACCCGATTTCGATCAAGTCCGGGATCAATCCACGCGTGGCACCACAGCTGTGGTAGAAGAGTTTGGCATCCGTCTTTTTCTTGATCGCCTCCACCAGCCGTTTTTGCTTGGGTTTGATCATTTTTCTATACATCGCTGGGTTGATCAGCCAGCCGTTCTGCCCGGTCATATCATCCCAGAAAGTGAAAACCTGGATGTATGGGCCAACCTGATCAAGGTACCGTTTGCAGGATTCAATATAGATATCCGTAATGCTCTCCATCAGCCGGTCGGCAAAAGCCGGTTCGGAGGCCAGGGCCATGAGGAAGTTCTGCAGCCCCATCACCCGGGCGGGCTGCTCAAAGATGCCTCCTCCGATCACCGCGCTCCCCACCAGGGCATAATCTGTGGTTTCATATAAGGTCTTGGCTTGCCGTCCCAGTTGGACATTCACTTCTACTGAATCAGGACTCGGCCAGTGGTAGTTGTCTAGGGCCGACATCGTCGGTTCTTTGATCGGGAAATCGACCCAGTCGAAATAAAAGCCGCCCACTTTGGGCATATGCAATTTCGAACCCCAACGATCGATAAAGGCCAGGTAATCGCCTTCTTCGAAGATATTCACCCCGACCGTCGTGGCAGCTGGCAACTGCACCATGCGGAAATCCACTCCGAAGCGCTCCATCAACCCATTATCGACATAAGGAAGCTGCTGCACATAGTCCAGCATCTTGATCTGTTCGAGCGGCAACCCCAGATGCTGTTTGAGTTCGATATAGGTCTTCTTGACGATCGAAGAAACGATCGTCCCACCCAGATCTATTGGAACACGATCGGGCTCTTGATGGTTGAGAGCTTGCATGACCCTTTCACGGGATTTCATATCTTTTCTGTATCATCCAACTTGCTGAATTTTTCCCAGTACGGCCTGCTTGACAACTTGCATAACGATGATAACACTACTGAAGAACTGAGTCCAGTAAGCCTATAAACCTGCTTGTTAAGGTATACAATGGGATCGAATCGAGGTCGAATAAAAATATATATAAGAGTATTTTCGTTGATCTTCGTGATCTTCTTCCTGCTGGGTTGCCAATCGAGGGCGGTTTCGTTTACTCCGCCCGGTGTGACCTCCTCTTCATATGCCACTGTCTTGAGCAAACACGAATATCTTGTGCACGAACAATTGACATTGGTCAATAAAGGACCTGGCCTGCCGGAGAAGCAGAATCTTTGGGTGGCATTGATTCAAACCTTTTCTCCATACCAGGTAGTCCAATCGATGCAGGTTTCGCCAGCAGTATATACACCAATTGTTGACGAATATGGCAACCACTATGCCGAGTTTGATTTTTCCGGGCAACCCGCCGGGACAACTCAAACCGTGCAGATCGATTATCGGGTTACCATCAACGAACTGGCATATAACCTTGCTGGCTGCCAGGGAAAACTTCTGGACGATTTTATCCAGCCTGAGCTGCACATCGAATCCGCCAATCCACAGATTGTTGCCCTGGCAGGCAAGCTTTCGCAAGGGCAGGGCACGGTTTGCCAGCAGGTGCGGGCATTTTATGATTACATAGGCAATACCCTGGTCTATACATACAATGGAGCGAATTGGGGAGCCCAGGCGGCCCTGGGGCCGATGGGTGCCGATTGCACCGAATACACCGATTTGCTGGTTGCGCTCAGCCGGGCGCGCGGCATTCCGGCGCGTTATTTCGATGGATTATTGTATCTGGACAAGAGCACAGCTGCCCTCGCTCAAATCGAGCATGCCTGGCCGGATGTCTACCTACCAGCAGCAGGTTGGGTCGCACTGGATCCCACCCTGGGTCGGTCACTGGTCGACCGGGAAAAGTATTTCGCCCACTACACGCCCGATCATATTATCGTTACCATGGGAGTGAATCCGTCTGTATTGCGGGGCGGCGATTATTGGACGACCCTCTATTGGCCGGGGAACAGTACCAACATACAGGCATCTGGAACCTGGAAGATCGAGCTTGTAAGCAAATAGGGACAATAAATATTATCTCCTCTCATTTTTACACTTCCGTCCCAGTGGTTAGAAATGAAATGAGAAGAGATATATATATAATATATTTAGAGAAGCCGTTTGAACTATAAAACGGGGCAGAATTACTCCCCACGCTTACGCAGGTACATGTGCATAATCACCGAGAGTACGATGATCAAACCATAGATGAAATTGGTCCAGAATCCTGTCAGACCAACGGCAACGGTTGCAGCTTCGATGGCCCCAATAATGAATGCTCCGAGAAAGGTTCCCAGTATGGTACCGGTGCCACCTAAGACTGATGTGCCTCCCAGGAAGACGGAAGCTATGGTTTGGAGCAAATAACCATCTCCTAGGTTGGGCCAGAAATAAGCCACGTAAAAACTGGCAAGTATGCCGGCAAAGGCAGAGATCACGCCGACCAGCATGAAGGCCTGGATACGGACGCGGCCAGTATTGATGCCCATCAATTCAGCGCTGTTGATATTGTCTCCGATCAAATAAACGTGCGCGCCAAACCGGGGTCGGTTCAGCAGCACCCAGCCCAGGATCGTGATCACAACCAACCAAAACATTTGCATGGGGAAGTATGGGCCGATCTTGCCGACAAACAGGTTGTAAAAAAAGGTCTGTTTAATATATTCTAGAGAAAAATTTGCACCTTGTGTAAGCACCAGGGCCGCACCACTCCATAGGAATTGTGTACCGATGGTGACAACGAGGGAAGGAATGCCAAACTTGACGATGATAAACCCATTCAACCAGCCGATTAGTGCTCCGGTTACCAGGGCCGCCACAATTGCCAGGAACACCTGGATGGTCACATTATGGATAAAGGTCGTAGCACTATAGGTAAAGTTGAACGACACCATGCCCATGGCCATGATGGAGGGGAACGAGAGATCCATCTCCTTGGCGATCACCACAATGGTCAGGGGAATGGCCATGATAGCAAAGAAGGGGGTGGAGGACATGAAGGCAGAGTAGATTTGTGGGGCTAAGAAGGTCCTTGGGGCAGAAGCGATAAATATGATCCAAAGGGTTACAAAGACACCCAGGATTCCAAGCTGGGCGCTGTTCGTGCGTATAAATCTTCTGAGGGTGAAGGGCGGCTTATAGTGCTGAGTGACTTCTGGTATTACTGACTTGTCTTGAGTACTCATAGCATCCATCCTTATAGATATTTTAACTGAGGCTGCCGGTTTCTGCAACGCGGACCATTTTATCCATCAACTCGTTCAGGCTAATATGCTTGGTTTGGAATTCACCAGCAACCTTGCCACGGTCAATCACCACCACACGGTCTGCAACATTATGAACATGTAGGATGTTATGGTCGATAAAAATGGCGGATTTGCCAGCTTGCTTGATGCCGTTAACGAAGTTGATCAATTTGGCTGATTCTTTAAGCGAGAGGCCCATGGTGGGCTCATCGAGAACGACAATATCCGCATTGAAGAAAAGGGCGCGCACGATCGCAACACCCTGCTTTTCACCACCCGAATATTTTCCAACCATCGAATCCGGACTAACGGCGTGCGAGGTAAAGCCCATCGACTCCGTCATCAGCCGGTGTGTTTCATCTCTCATCCTTTGGATATCCAGGAAACCCATCGCGGTAGTAAGTTCGCGTCCCAGGAAGATATTGCGCCAGAGCGTCTGCAATTCAGCCAGCGCCCGCTCCTGGTAGACGGTTTCCAAGCCTAAATCTCTGGCCTTGGGTACTGTTAAGTTATCCACTTTTTTTCCGTTGAAATATATCTCACCGGATGTGGGCTGGTGGTAGCCGGTGATGATCTTGATCAAGGTGGATTTGCCAGCACCATTATCACCCAGCAGACCGACCACCTCATTCCGGCCTAAATGAAAGTTGATATCCTCGAGCGCCTTGACCTCTCCAAAGGATTTGGACACGTGCTTAAGTTCGAGCCGGTATTCTTCCATAGAACTGTCTCCGTTACAGTGAAGGATGGAACTATTACATGAATTATAACTAGAATAATAGTATTTTGGGAACAGCACCAGGCGTTGAAATACACACTACTCACGACAGAAATTGTTTCTAATAATTTGAAAGGCAAGGGCTAAATGGCTAAGTTCTGCAGGCGCCATTTAGCCCTTGCGTGGTTTCCTATTGCTGATCCAGATAAAGAAAAGCCTCAGCAAATTGGTTGAGCGGGTTGCGCTTTAGCGCTCTCCCGCCTTAATCAACGGAGCGAGTGCATCGACATTGCTTTTGTTGACAAAACCTGCGGCCGTATTGATTTGCAGGCCACCGAAATTATATACCTTGCTCAGGCAGATCTGCAGAACGCCGAAATAGCCTTGCAGGTATTGTTGTTGGTCGATCACCAGTTGCAGCCAGCCACCCTGGATCGCGGTAACACCATTGCCAGAGATATCGAAGCCAGCGG
>JBEKCT010000039.1:0-23462 GCA_050014715.1 Anaerolineales bacterium
CCGGTCTATATTTATGGAAACTACGTGTCCAACCTGGTTGGTTAATTCAGTTCCTGTAAAGATGGTTCGAAACCGAGTTTTGTCAGGATCTCCTCGTATTCGTCACGTGTCAGGGCCCGTTTCTTTCCTGATAGGGCGATCAGGGCTGATTCCATCATGTTGGTTCCGAAAGAGCGTCCATCCAGGATAGGAGTCGTGGTGACCAGGTATTTAACGCCGCATTTTCGGAAAAGCTCCACATCCTGCGGTGTGGTGGTGTTTGTCACCACAACTTTGCCCTGCATATCATCCGGCATATACCGTTTAATATAGAGGCAGTCGCCTGCCACCACGGTGGCCCACTTGAACCACTTCGGGTATTTGGGTTTGCGTTCTTCCTGTTTCTCACCGGTCGGGTAAACCCATTCGAAGGGCAGGCGCCCGGCAATGGGCATGAGGATTCCGGCCAGGGTTTTGATCTGCATTTCAGTGTGCAGAGGAATGTTCATACCCAGTGAGAACATGAAATCCCCAAAGGTGCATTCGTATCCAGCTTCCACAAACCCATGCGCCAGGCCCCAGCGGTCCACCCCGGTCATGACAAATGCTTTCTTGCCGCCGTTTTTTTGAATATAGTCCCCCAATTTGGCTACCACAAAAGGTGCTGCTTTTCTTTCCAAGGTATTCTTCAGGCCGGTACCGTCCACCACCGGTGTTTCTTTGATATAGCGCACCATCTTTTCGACCGAATAAAGTCGGTACCATTTGTCATCCACCATCAAGCCCAGGTCGGCGCCGCCCACACCGAAGGCATCCACCTTGCCGTCGAGTTCCTTGTATTTAAGCGCGGCGGCTTCCATATCGCCATTTGTGCCAATTCGCTCAATGCTGATTTCCTCGCCCAGCAGATTGACGGTGACCGCCTTATCGCGCTTGGGTGACCCGATGCTGATGCTGACTGCACGTTTCATATAAGCATTCTCCTGCCAGGATTTAGTGAAGGGAGTATACACCCAACAATGTAGTACTGCGTAGAGATTTTATATATAAATGACCGCCCGGACTGGCGATCTTTTTCCTGATTTGCAACCCCCAACCTGGCTTGGCGTTCCGATACCTGCTAATAAATCCAAGCCTTTCTGTTGGCGCCAGAACACCTGTTGATCCCAAAGACGTATAATGATAAAAAGAATTGTTTTCAGGAGGAAAAATGATTCTACGCCGCACTACGTTTGCCTTGCTGGTTTTATATGCTCTATTAACAACCTTTTCCATTCTTGGCTCCGCTCTGGAAATCGTCTCCTCCCGTGTTACTACTCCCCTTGTCACCGTGACCGGTTTTTTCTTTGCCCTGCTGCATGCAGGGCAGCGTGAAGGCTGGAAGCGCGCATTGCTGCTTCTGGCACTTGTTTTTATCGTCAGCCTTCTGTTCGAGAGCGTCGGCGTGGCAACGGGTTGGATCTACGGCCCATATCATTACACCAACCAGCTCGGTCCGAAGTTCCTCGGACTGGTTCCCTATTTGATCCCGGCGGCCTGGTTCATGATGAGTTATCCTTCCTTTGTAATCGCTGACAGGTTGATACCCTCTTCTTGGATCCCTTCCAAGGAGGGCCGCTGGCAAAGGTTACTGACCCTGGCGGCAGTGGGCGGGTTGGTGATGACCGCTTGGGACCTGACGATGGACCCGATCATGGTGGCCGGGGGGAACTGGGTTTGGGAAGTGAAAGGTGCTTACTTCGGCATTCCCCTGCAGAATTTCTGGGGCTGGTGGTTGACGGTCTTTACCACCTTTGTCCTGTACTTGTGGTTATTTGGAAAAGGTGCAAAACCTTCCAAAGCCGGTTTCGACCGGCTCGTAGTTGGAAGTTACCTGGTCACAGCAATGGGGATCGTAGCTGCCGCGCTAGTCTCCGGCGCGGGCGGGCTGGCATTGATTGGATTCTTCGCCATGCTGCCCTGGGCAATAGCGGGTTGGTCAAAAATAACGTAAAATGCAGTTGCCCAACGAGAGAGGAGAATCCGTGGTGGCTAAAATCCTGGTTAATTGCTTGCTCTTCCTGCTGGCTTTACTATTGGCCTATTTTTCCTTACGAGGCTGGCTGAAGAGCAAATGTCTCTGGTATATCATTTCTACTGTCGCAGCTATTTTTTCCGGCTTGGCTATTTGGCTTTCCTGGGTGGACGGTATCACCCTGCTGGTGTGCGCAGCGCTTCTGTTTGGATTGGGTGAATTATTTAAGAAAAAATAGAATGAGCAGGGATTGTGGGTTATATGGTGAAAAACGTCAGCTCATTGCAGATAGTCTGGAAACTGCGAAAGGCAGCCTCTGCTTTGGCGGTTTTTTAGTTTCTTACTTTCCTACTTTAAAATTAACCTCGGCTTCTGTTGTATTTCCGGCCTGATCGGTTGCTACTACTTTTAATATATGCCTTCCAGTTATGGAAGTCCAGACAACCCCGAAGGGTGACTTGCTGGACTCCCCCACCAGAATATCATCTATATAAAAATCCACTTTCGTCAGAAATGGGTCGCTGGCTTGGGCTTGCAGTGCTACCTGCGGTTCCTGTGCGCCACTGACTGTTTGCCCGGATTGCGGATATAGGATGGCTACCTGTGGTGGGGTGTTGTCCAATGTAACTTGTATAACTGCCTGGTCGACACGTTGATCAGTGCGAACCACCATCAGCCGCAGGGAATAAAGCCCGTTCAGGGCTGTTGTATCCCACTCGCCAAGGAGACCATTCGTTATTGCAGTGTGGCTGTCTGAGCCAATTTGCACCCACCCGCTGGGATAAAGCCCTTGACCATATTCAAGCCGGTACCAGTTAAAGTTCGCGCCGGCCGCGCTGCCGCGGATTTCTAGCTTAGCGCGCCCGTCTGCAAACATCTCTGGAGAGCTGATGTGCACGTCAGGTTGAACGGCCGGCACCTGGAAAGTGTCATAGGCTGTTGGGGGTGCTGGAATACCGGCATTCTTAGCCCATAGACGTGCCTCTGGCGGAACGACCATAAAATTACGCTTTTGAACCAGTTCTGGAGGGATGAAGACCGTCGCGAGCAGACCGGTTTCAGTGTTTACCTGAAAAGTCTGGAAAAGCGTGTCGGTCTGAACAGGCTGGCGTCCATCCAGGAAAATTTCATTTACAACATTTGGACAGGCCTGGGTTGGCAACATTCCGGATGGATCGCAAACCGCCGCGGTCACAATGCCGGAGGGCATATCCCAGCTTGCCGCCGGCAGGTCGCGAACGGCGTACTGCATCAAAGCATGCCAGAGATCCGCGGAAAGAAGGGACGGAACGGGACCAGAAGCTGTGCTTGAGGTTTTTTCAACCCCGTTCCCCATCCAAACTACTGCCACACGCTGAGGCGTGTAACCCACCGTCCACATTCCAGAAGAATCCAAAGAATTTCCCAATTTCGCCCCGGCCGGCCGCCCGATTTCGAGCGGGTTGGGATGTCCGAGCGATGGCCAGCGGGCTGTCTCATCGCTCAACACCTGGTTCATGATGAAATCCAGTTGTGGACTGAGCAGAGGGCGTGTCTGCGGGACTGACCAATCAGCCCAGATGGAATGGTCCAGGCTGCTCACTTGCAGCACTGCCGAGGAACGGATATTGCTGTTTCCTATCGTCTGCCCGGCCAGGGTGCCGTCATTCGCGAAGATGCCATAAGCCTCTGCCAGGCTGAGCGGTGTAATATTGAAATCATCCTGCAGAAGGTGCACACCGGCCGGAAAATCCAAGCCGAAAGGAGCAGCAATGCTTTGCACACTTTCTTGCCCCATTTGTTCAAGCAGATTTATTGCCGGTGGGAGGTAGTCATTAGCCAGGGCTGTACGCAACCGCACGGGACCATGATAGATCTGGCCTAAAGCCGGAGTATTGCCTGGGATATCCCAACTGAGCGAAGACGGGTTTAGACCGCGCGAAAAACCGGTCAGGTAGATGAATGGGGTAATGATTGTGCCGGCAGGGTGTGATAAAAGCCCGGCAGTTTGCACACCCGCCTGTACATCACCTACAGCAGCCAGCACCTGCCCGGTTTGTGGGTCAAGCAGGATGATGCTGGCGGATGCTAGCGGCAGGCTCTCGCCGGTTGGCAAGGCCGGTAGCAAGTTGGCAGCAGAACATACAGATCCGTCTGCTGCGGGCACATCCGCGTTGGATCCAGCCAGGCGTTGGAGTTGAGTCTGGGTGGCGCAGATGGCTTGCAATTGCAGGTCATAATCGAGGCTGGTTGTAATGGTTAAACCGCCACGTTCCACCCGGCCGGCTCCGAATTGCATATCGAGTTGGGAAAGTGCCAGTTTGACGAATGCCGGGGCGATACTTCCGTTACCTTCTGTACCTTCTTCTACCGGTAGTTGGTTGCGGATGAAAGGACGGTTTCGAACAGCCTGGGATGCTTCAGCCGGCGTGATTAATCCCTGTTCGAGCATATCCCGGATGACAAACAAGCGGTTTAGTTCAGTCTGGCGGGGCGCGTCTATGGGATTGATGGCTGGAGATTGGCTGATAGCCGCCAGCAGGGCAGCCTCTCCCAGATCGATTTGCGTAACCGATTTATCGAAGTAGAGCTGTGCGGCTGCTTCAGCACCGTAGGCGTAATGACCGTAATCCGCGCTATTTAGATACCATTCCAGCACCTGCTGGCGACCATAGGTGGCAGTAACTTGCGCGGCCAGCATGCGTTCATGGATGGCGCGCAGCGGTGAAGCCGGCTGGTCTCCCAGTAGCAGTTCGGATACCAACTGCTGAGCCAGGGTGGGATGTGTTTCGGGATTTTGCCAGCCGCTGATCACATATCCGGGAGAAGACCAGAAATCCGGCTCGGCCAGGGCCACTGTGGCATTGATTAGAGTTTGGGGCAATTCACTGAGGTGAGCGTAAATGCGCGGACCATCGTCGGAAGCAAGGGCAGCCAGCAGATGCTTACCCGTTCGATCATAAAGACGTGTTGGCTGTAGCAATTGGCCATCATTGGGATTTAACAGGACGGGTAATTCCCCAATCGGAGGCAGGCCGCCTGTCAGTCCTCCATACATCAGAACTGCTGCCAGGACAGCCAGCACCAGTGCCGCACTGAAGGCAAAACCAAACCCAAACGCAAGGCGCTGGGAACGCTGTTGTGCACTGCTGCGAGTTTGGCTGCGACGTTGTCGGCGCTGGCGGATTATGGTTAATATTGACATTGCAGTTTTTGGTTATTCTTTATTGGCATTCGGTCGCCAGGACGGATCATTTTGGTGTGGTTCCAAGCATATTATCCAACCAGCCGGCCATTCCACGCGCCGGGATTTTGCAATGAAGGGAACCGGTCCGGCCGTTGATAAGCACGCGCCAATTTTTGTCGTGTATTTTGATTTCCGTTACCCAAACGGGTATCAGCATGAGCTTGAACCCACTTACCAGTATGCCAGAAGTGGAATAGCCCAGGTTGTGTACCTGCCCGAATTCCTGGTGGATCATCGCACGCATGTGCTCCACGACGATCTGGCGGGCCTCCAGTGATGCCTCTGCCATGGGCAGATCGTATATGTCTGCCATCCAGCCAGCTAAAAAGCGCGCATCATATGCCGTTGCGTGGTACAAATCGAATTCAGGGAGTGTATCAACGATCAGGTGGGTCAACTTTTTCGAGCCGAGGACACGGACATCGTTAGAAGTGATATCCTTTTGGCCGGAGACCGGTACCTCCTGCTTGTCACGGTAAACCATGCCATTCCATGGAATGGTACCAATGAGGTCGAATGTCCAGACCGGCACATACAGGCCGCGCGGCACCTTTACTTGCTCTTGGGGCGAGATCTTCATAGTAGCAACCCAATCAGCAAGATGCCGGGTAGCTTGATCCTGGTCGAAGGCCATTGGCAGGATAGAATCTGGCTCAATCAACTGCAGTTCCTGGTCCAGAGCGATAACATGCACCGATCCGCAGTAGGCGCAGGTGGCAGAGATTTCATCCGGTGCAAGGAAAAAAATGGCTCCGCAACCCTGGCATCTGAAAGTCTGGAAGGCTACCGGATTGCGTTGGCCTGATCCATTCGCCATGGCAACAATAAAATCCTGTTCCATAGTGCTGGCAGTGGTGGACAATGGTCGATTTTGGTTGCAGTATTCGCAAATAAGCGCTGCTCCGTCCGGAGAAAAGACCATCCGCCCGCCGCATTTTGGGCAGGTGAACCGGTCAGCCGGCACAATTCCAGATCCGCTGACCGACGCAGCCATCCTATCCGGGTCGATGATGTCTTTGGCTTTAAGCTTGCCATCCAGCACTGCCAGGGCACGCCGGGCTTCGGCGTGGGTCATGTCAATTGCCAGGGTTTCTTCGAGATACTTACGTTTCTGGATGGGGTCGTCACTCAACAAACCCAAATAATAATTGGCTTGTGCCCGCGTTTCTTGGTCGTCAGCATTTTCCAGGGCGCGTTCAATGTAAATGCGTGCTGTATTGAATTCCTTTACCCTGTAATGAAGAATGCCTTCCCGTAGGAGATCATTATCGTATTCAGATGGCATGGGTCATTTTTGCCTTACTATTGCATCTGTCATGCGCGCCACCCGCAGCATGGGTTTCACATCATGCACCCGGACGATGTCGGCTCCACGTGCAATGCCTATGGCAACACAAGCCGCCGTTCCATCCTGCCGCTGATCAGGTGGCAAGTTAAGCGTGTACCCGATAAAGGACTTGCGCGATGGCCCGAGCAACACCGGGAAACCCAGAGCCCGGATCTCATCTAGGGAATTGATTAGTTCTAGGTTTTGCTCGACCGTTTTTCCAAAACCAATCCCAGGATCCAGAATAATATGGGTATCCGATATCCCGGCGGAGCGGGCTATTTCTACTGACCCAAGCAACTCGCGTTTTATATCTTCGATTAAATTCTGGTATTCTGCACCGAGATAGGCATTCCCGAGCCGCTCCCGCACCTCCACATTGGCTGGTTTTGACCGGTTATGCATCAACACCACCGCGGCATGGTATCTTGCGACCACCCTGGCCAAGTCAGGGTCGGCGTGTAAACCCCAGACGTCATTGACAATGGAGGCTCCCGCTTTGAGGGCTTCTTCGGCTACGGAAGATTTGTACGTATCGATGGATACCAAAGCATCTGGAAAATCCGCTAGGATGGCCCGCAGGATTGGAAGCACCCGGCGCAATTCTTCTTCAGCATCCACCGGTTTAGAGCCGGGACGGGTTGATTCCCCGCCGATATCCAGAATATCCGCGCCCGCCGCGAGGAAACGACCGGCTTCCTGCAATCCCGCTTCCTTATGTTTGGGCGAGGAGCTTCGTGGTGGTGGAACAATCAACCCATCCCCCGAAAAGCTGTCTGGAGTGAGATTCAAGATTCCCATAACATAGGTTCTCTCACCCCAAGTCAGGGAATGTTTACCGAAAATCAATGGATGCATTTGCAATCCTGTCGGGTTGTTGGCAGGTAATTAATCAGAAATCACGCCATCTGGTCAAGTGGACGGCTGAGCCAGGCTTCCGCCGCCTCGAGCTCAGAGAAAATCTTGATGGCTGCGGAAGTCTCCGGTAAGGATTGGTAGTACAACTCCCGCACGGTGTTGGCCACTTTATCGCTGGCAACCACCACAGCCACACGGATGTTGCGTGCGGCCGGGTCGCTGTTGACTTCGATGGCAACATTGACAGCTTTTACTGGAATTTCTTTCACCTGCCGCAGATCGTACAGGTTGCGAGTCAGGCGGTCTGAGCCAAGCAAATGCTCCAGTGCAAAATCATGCCAGTGATGGATGGTGGCATCAGACAGGTCAGTGAAGGTCAGGCTCATGCCTCCATCCGGGCGGCGGAAGACGGTGTAACCGATTCCGGGTTCGGGCTTCCAATGAAGGGGCTTGGGTTCAATCATGGGAGGTCTCCTGTTAGAATGATTATACTGCTTCCCGTAAACGCCCCGCCATCTTCAGCACGTAGAGAGCGTCCGCAGTTACGAACGGGTTCATGATTTTTTTGCTTGTCCTGCCCCACCTGACAGGCGAAAAACCACTCACTTCTGGGCGATTGGTGCGGGCATAAGACTCCTCGGCAGGGAATCCCCCCTCCAGCAAGCGTTTGGACTCAAGCAAGGCTAATGCGGCGGCGCAGCGCGGATCGCTGATGTAACCAACTTCGGCCATTACCTTCAAGCCGAATAGAATATCATAGTGCCAATAGCACAGGTAATGGAGCAGGACAAAGTGATCGTTGATCACATGGTCATCGCTGATGCGCTTGAACATCTGGCGCCTCAGAAAAACCTCAGCAGCGCGTTCGGCAGCTTCCGTGGCTCTTGCATCTCCTGACAGTGTGGCATACAGCGCCAATGCCCGTAACGGGATCAACGTTTCCATGAAGGAAGATGTGTCTGCTCCAGGATGCCTGTCACAATTCCATCCTCCATCTGGCCACTGCCATCTCAAAAGCTGGCTGACCAGTTCTTCTGTTCGACTATCTGCAAAACCCAGCCGCAGCGAACACCAGACGGCGTACCCCTCCTGTGAAGCGCAGCGTCTTACACGCCCATCGATTACCCGCAGGTTGTTGGTTTCATGCTCCTCGCTCATCCATATGTTGAATGTATCTTCCATCAACGGGCGCAGGGTTCCATTATTGTCCGGATAGCCGAGGTCACCAAGAATGGACAGGACCCAGTGCGCCCCGTCCCATTTTCTATAAGCGCTATGCCTGCGGTCGCAGGTTTCGATCAATGTCTTTACCAGCACGGCTTGTTGTACTTTATCTCGGGCGAGCTGGGCGTCAGGTGAATCCTCTTTTTTTCCAAGGATATTCACTGCCAGTTTCCAGGCCAGGGCAGGTTCTGTACGAAGCAGATCGATTGCTTTATCCATACCTTTTCACACCAGCAGCGTCCACATTTGCCAGCAATTGGCGGATCGTTTTCCGCATGATCGGATGGATGTAATCCGGGGCCAGGTCTGCCAGAGGAACAAGCACAAAGGCGCGCTCGTGCAGGTGCGGATGGGGTAGAGTTAGTTCGGGTGTGGTCAGGATAAGATCACCGTAGAAGAGAATGTCAATGTCAATTTTACGCGGCCCATAGCGGATGGAGGGGATCCGGCCCAACTCGGTCTCTAATGATTTCAGGTTTTTTATGAGTTCTTGAGGCATTTGAGAGGTTTCCCCTTTAATGACCATGTTTAAGAAGTTGGGTTGCTCTGTAATGCCCCAAGGCGTCGTTTCGTAAATAAAAGATTGCTCATGCACTATCACAAGCGGTGGCAGGACCGCGATGGCAGCTCTCAGGTTTCCGGGTCGATCTCCCAGGTTGGTGCCAAGTGCAAGGAAAACAGGAATTGTGGACATCTGGTTGGTTGGCATTCTACACCTGGTATTATTCTTCTGACGAAATCGCTCCAGGCAATCCTCTCCCGGAGCGATTTCGTTTTATTAACGAAAGGACAGTTAGCCTTCGGTTTCCCGTAAATGCGGGAATAACAGCACTTCGCGGATGGAGTGTTTATTTGTCAGGAGCATCGTCAATCTATCCACACCCATGCCAAAACCGCCGCAGGGTGGCATTCCGTACCGCATGGCACGCAGGTAATCCTCATCCATGGGATGCTTCTCTTCATCATCTGAGGCGTAATCGCGGCCCATTTCTAGGAAACGCTGTTCCTGGTCGAGTGGATCGTTGAGTTCGGTGAAAGCATTGCAGAGCTCAAACCCGGCCACGTAGCCCTCGAAGCGTTCCACGGTCAACGCATCACCCGGTTTGGATTTTGCCAGCGGAGAAATATCGCGTGGGTAATCATACAAAAAAGTGGGTTGAATTAATGTCGGCTCGAGAAATTCCGATAGCATGAAGTCGATCAATTTGCCCCGTGTTGCCTTTGGATCCGGTTGTTTTCCGGTTTTGGTTAGGGCTTTGTACAGGCTTGGAGCATCAGCATGCTCGGCGATATCAATCCCGGTAACAGCTTTTAGCCCGACCCGCATTTCCAATCGCTGCCACGGAGGGGTGAAATCGATCTCGTAGCTCTGGTAGGTCACCTTCATGCTTCCATTTACTTTTTGACAGGCACTCGATACCATTTGTTCGGTCAGGTCCATTACTTGGAGATAATCCGCATATGCCCAATAGAACTCCAATTGTGTGAACTCCGGGTTATGCTTGTAGGAAACACCCTCATTTCGGAAATCGCGCCCTATCTCATATACGCGCTCTAGGTTTCCAACTAGTAACCGTTTCAAATAGAGTTCGAAGGAAATTCGCAGGTACAGATCTTGCTTGAGCTGGTTGTGATGCGTGGTGAACGGCTTGGCCGCTGCTCCTCCGTAGATGGGTTGCAGGATGGGCGTCTCAACCTCCAGAAATCCGTGATCATCGAGAAATTCACGCAGGTTCCGGATTATTCCGGCTCGCTTACGGAAGGTTTCACGCACATCCGGGTTGACTGCCAGGTCTGCGTAGCGTTGGCGGGCGCGCAATTCCGGGTCTTCCAATGCCGCGTGCCGGACTGTTTCACCGCTCTCCATTACCTCGTCCTTGGCTGCCGGGAGCGGACTGATGGCCTTGGCCAACATTCGGAAGTCGTGGACGAGCAGTGTCACTTCTCCGGTGCGCGTACGAACCATGACTCCCGCAGCCTGAATGAAATCACCCAGATCAAACATCTTGTCGAAGAAGTCGATCCGTGCCTGACCAAGGTCATTCACACGCAAGAACAACTGAATCCGCCCGTCGCCATCTTCGATATGAGCAAATGTGATTTTGCCCATGGGACGAGTGGCACGGATACGCCCTGCCAGAGTAACTTTCACTTCGGCAGCCGGTTGGCCTTCCGGGGCAGCCTTCTCGGCGGTTTCGAAGGCCGCGATAGCTTGGGCGCTCGTATGTGTCCGTTCGGCCCGGGTGGGAAATGACTCAATCCCTTCTTTGCCAAGTTCATCGATCTTCTCGAGACGGATTTTTTCAAGGGAAGTGTATTCGGTCATGCTGAAACCTTTCTGACGGTATTTTACCATCCATCGCCTAGCTATTCTCTTGATTGGGCTCTTGGTGATAAAACAAAAAAAGCCCCGCGCAGTTCGTATGATGCGCGGGACCTGACAAGGGCATGCCCCAGGCCTATTTGATCTTTACTACGTGGACTTTGAATGTTCCGCCTGGAGCTTCAACGGTCACATCATCGCCTATCCCGCGATTGAGCAAGGCCCGGCCGAGCGGAGATTCGTTAGAGATTTTGCCTTTGCGCGGATCCGCTTCTGCGGCACCGACAATGGTATATTCTTCTGGTTTGTTGCTGCCTTCTTTGACAACGACGGTATCACCAACCTGAACTGTGGTCGTGTCAGTATTTTGTTCCTCGATAATGCGGGCCGAAGCCAGTATCATTTCCAATTCCTGGATTCGCCCTTCTACAAAGGCTTGTTCATTTTTGGCAGCCTCGTATTCGGCATTTTCGATCAACTCCCCCCCCTCCATGGCCTCGTGCAAACGCTCAGCCACTTCCTTGCGCTTGGTGGTGCGCAGGAATTCAAGCTCATCAGCCAGTTTCTGGTAGCCTTCTTTGGTCAGGAATGTAGCAGTCATGGTTTTGTCCTGAAAAAATACAAGCATCTCTGAAACAGAGATGCGTTTTGTGTAGGATTCCCTACCCAACAATATTATACATGATTCTATACGAAAATCAAGCCATTTTTTGCATCGCACACGGCTTGCAGTGTCCTTTTTTGTTTTTTTGTGTTATCAATTGTGCCAGAGTTCATAAATTGAGGAGTATTTAATGCAGTTACTGGTTTATGCCGGTATCATGGTTGTTTCGTATATTCTTGGTTCCATCCCATTTGGCCTTGCTGTTGTAAAACTGATGACAGGCAAGGATGTCCGTACTATTGCAAGCGGCCGGACAGGTGGAACAAACGCCATGCGTGCTGCAGGTCTCTGGGCCGGTCTTCTGACCGCTATTCTGGATATTCTAAAATCTGCCGCTTCGGTCTGGTTGGCGCAGGCGCTGACCCCCAACATGTGGATCCATGCTATTGCTCCTATTGCGGCGATCCTTGGGCATAATTACTCGATATTTATGATTGAACGCGGGATAGACGGCCGCATACGCTTGCATGGTGGCGCCGGTGGATCTGCAGCCGGAGGGGGCGCCCTCGGTCTCTGGCCGCCAGTGGCCTTTATCCTCATTCCAATCGGTCTGTTGATCTGGTATGGGATTGGTTATGCATCAGTCACCACATTAAGTATTGGGTTGATGATCATTATCATCTTTGGAGTGCGGGCAGCCCTCGGCCTTGGCCCTTGGCAATATATTATTTATGGCATACTGGCTGAGATTTTAATGTTCTGGACATTGCGCCGCAATATTAAGCATCTTATAGAAGGCACAGAACGTCGTCATGGATTTCCCGAGATGCTCGACAAACGCAGGCAGGCCAGGGGATCAAACAGGAGCGAATAAAACCAGCCGCCGCACATTAGGGGTGCAGCTGTTCTATTATTTCTGTTTGGCAGCCTCTGCTTCTGCCTGTTCCTGCCGGAGCAGTGCCCGTAAATTGCGGCGATGCAGTTCTTCGGCCAGACCACTCAGGTTGACGCGGCTCTTCCCGCTGCTCTCGACATTATTTTCGTCAAGATAATCCGCGGGAACTTTGCGCCGGGCGGCTGTTTTAGCCACTTTTCGGATGTTGGTAAGGTAATTCAGGTTTTCTCTGACAGCCGCTTCAATCTCACCGCGTAGGATTATGTCACCATGCCCCTGGATGATGTTTTCCAGACCCATACGCCCGATTTTCTTGATGGTCGCGGCCATTTCATCAGCATCGCCGTCCACTACGTAAGGCAGAGGCATAAAGGCGTCCCCCGCGAAGAGGACACGGTCTTCTTCTATCAACACTGCAATCCCGTCAGCGCTGTGTCCGGGGGCGGGCATGATGGTCAGGTTCTTTTTACCCACGCGCAAGGTCAGCACGCCTTGGTCGAATGTCAGGTGCGGCAGGACAATCTTAACCTGGCGAAAAGCCGAATTCTGCTTGCGTGCGTTCTCAAGCGCCGGAATGGCCCGCTCAGCCATCAGATCGTGGCACAAAGTATGAGATATGATCGTCGCTCCAGGGAAGAAACAGTTGCCCCAGGTATGATCAGCGTGATAATGGGAGTTGATCACATAGCGCACCTGGATCCCAATTTCGTGTTCTACAAAATCGCGGATGGCAAGGGTTTCTTCAGGCAGGGCCAGCGTGTCAATGACGATGGCCCATTGTGGCCCGGCGACTACACCGGCCGTAACCTGTGCATAGATTTCACTTTGGAACCAATAAACGTTCTCAGAAACGCGTTCGTGATGCATACAGACCTCAACAAAAAAGATACCTTAATCTAGCACAAATGGGGGGTAAAAGTCAAGAAAATGTCGTTTTTGGGTTAATTGGCTAAAGGAGTTCGGCAGCGATTTGACAATCCTGCGCGCCTGTGATAAAAGTCAACCAGAATCGTCCGAATTAGCTTTCTACCTGTGCGGAATCGATTTTTTTACCGAATAAGGCTGTCGCTGAATTTTCGGCAGAAAGACTTGTTTGAGTATCCTGCTATGCAGTGCTATTGATCGGAATGAACCATGCAAACAAACTTTACCAATCGCCGTTATTTGGATGCCCTCAATCGAAAGGTCTTGGTTTTTGATGGCGCGATGGGCACCAACCTGCAAAAGATGAACCTCACCGCGGAGCAGTTCGGCGGAGAGAAGCTCAACGGCTGCAACGACTACCTGGTCATCTCCAACCCCGGAGCGGTCGAAAAGATTCATCGTTCATTCCTCGAAGTGGGTGTGGACGTGATCGAGACAAATACCTTCCGCGCCAACCGCCTGACATTAGACGAATACGGACTGGCTGACCGGGTCATCGAGATCAACACCGCTGCCGCCTCTCTGGCGCGCCGGCTGGCGGATGAGTATGCGCGCATTCCAATATCCCAGGCGCTTAATTCGGAAGATCAAGCGAGTTTCCTCGTCCTGCGGGAGAAAGCTGGAGGGAGGGAAAGATTTGTAGCCGGTTCCATCGGTCCTTCCGGCCGGCTCCCTTCTGCCGACGATCCAGATCTTTCCAAGGTCAGCTTTGCTGAACTGGTAGACGTTTTCCGTGAACAGGCCGTCGGTCTCATCCAGGGCGGGGTTGACCTGTTATTGATCGAGACCTCCCAGGATATCCTCGAAGTCAAGGCTGCCATCACTGGCATCCAAAAGGCCTTTGCCGAGACCGGTGCCAACCTGCCTATCCAGGCACAGGTCACACTGGATACCACTGGCCGTATGCTGCTGGGCACTGACATGGCTGCTGCTCTTACCATTCTCGAGGGTATGCCTATCGATGTGATCGGCTTGAACTGTTCCACCGGTCCAGAGCATATGCGCGAGCCCATCCGCATCCTCGGGGAGCAATCCACCCTGCCGGTCTCCTGCATCCCCAATGCCGGTCTGCCGCTCAATGTGGATGGCCAGGCAGTCTACCCGCTCGAACCGGAACCGTTCGTGCAGGCGCTGATGGAGTTCGTCGATAAGAATAATATTTCAGTTGTGGGGGGCTGCTGTGGCACTACCCCGGCTCATTTAAAACTTCTGGTCGAGAAACTCGGTTCCCATCCCCATCCTGCTCGCCCGGATCAATCAACTGCCCGCCTGTCATCTGCCGTATCCGCCACCAACATGCAACAGGATCCACCACCGCTCCTGATTGGAGAGCGTTGTAATGCCCAGGGCAGTAAGAAATTCAAGCGATTGCTGCTCGCGGAGGATTACGATGCCATTCTCGAAATCGCCCGTGAGCAGGTGACCTTCGGCGCGCACGCCCTGGATATATCCACGGCAGTGACTGAGCGCCCGGATGAAATTGTCTTGATGCACAATGTGGTCAAAAAACTGGAAATGGGAGTGGACGTGCCGCTGGTGATTGACTCGACCGAGTTGGATGTACTTGAAACAGCCCTGCAGACTGCTCCAGGACGTTGTCTTATCAATTCTACCCACCTCGAATCCGGTCGGACGAAGGCCGATAAGATTTTTGACCTGGCCAGGATCTACAATGCTGCTGTCATCTTGCTGACCATCGACGAGAGCGGCATGGCAAAAACTGCTGCACGCAAGCTTGAAGTAGCCCGGCGCATTTATAAGATTGCTGTCACCGAACATGGCCTGCGTCCGGATGCGCTGGTTTTCGATGCACTGACCTTCACTCTGGCTACCGGCGATCAGGAGTTCGCCAATTCGGCCATTCAAACCATGGAAGGCATCCGGCTTATCAAGCAGAACCTGCCAGGAGTGCTGGCATCATTGGGTGTCTCGAACCTGTCCTTTGGTCTGGCTCCACAAGCCCGTCCCGTGTTGAATTCGGTTATGCTGTACCATTGCATCCAGGCCGGCTTGGATATGGCAATTATTAATCCTGCCCAGGTTACCCCCTATGCGGACATCCCAGCTGACGAGAAAGAATTGGCCGAGGACCTGATCTTCAACCGCCCCCCGGATGCATTACAGCACTTCATCGAACATTTTGAGCATGTCTCGCCAGAATCAGCCGTTAACGTATCTGTGGATCCAACCGGGGGCATGACCGCTGAAGAGCGCTTGCACTGGCGCATCCTCCACCGCCACAAGGAAGGGGTGGAGGCGGATATAGATGAGATTATTAACCGTGAGACTTCAGAAGTCTCAAAGACTTCGGAAGTCTTGGTGGGCAGACACGAAACTGCGGTCCACATTCTCAATACCGTTCTCTTGCCTGCCATGAAGGAAGTCGGAGACAAGTTCGGTGCGGGCGAATTGATCCTGCCCTTCGTGTTGCAGTCTGCCGAGGTAATGAAGAAAGCCGTTGGACACCTTGAAACCTACCTTGAAAAAGTGGAAGGGGTCACCAAGGGGACGATCGTGATTGCTACAGTTTACGGAGATGTGCACGACATCGGAAAAAACCTGGTTAAGACCATCCTTGCCAATAATGGCTTCACCGTAATTGACCTTGGCAAACAGGTCCCCGCCGAAACCATCATCACCCGGGCGGTCGAGGTTAATGCCACTGCGATTGGTTTATCGGCGCTGCTGGTGAGTACCTCCAAGCAGATGCCGCTCATCGTAAACGAACTGCAACGCCGCGGACTGAAGTTTCCGGTGCTGGTGGGTGGCGCAGCCATCAATCGTCGTTTTGGCCGCCGCATTCTTTTTACCGAAAACGGCTCTCCATATGAACCGGGAGTGTTCTATTGTAAAGACGCTTTCGAAGGATTGGAAACTATGGGCCAGTTGATTGACCCGCAGCGCAAACCTGCCCTGCTGGAGCAAGTCCGCAAAGAAGCCGATTTGGAAGTGGGCCGCGCGACCTCTACCCGCCCAGACCGGACAACCGTTCAACACTCCGCCATCGTGCCTCATCCGATTGCGTTGCCTGGTGGGGTTGCGTTTGGCCCGAAAGTTGTCCGCTCGATGCCGCTTGAGATCATTTTCCAGCAGCTTAATATCAATGAACTCTACCGTCTTTCCTGGGGAGCTAAGAACACACACGGAGCGGAATGGGAATCACTCAAACCCAGGTTCGATGCCCGTCTCGAGAAAATGAAACATGCCGCCCTTAAAGAAGGTTGGCTCAAACCGCAGGCAGTGTACGGTCTCTTCCCCTGCCAGGCGGATGGGGATGATCTGATCATTTATTCACCGCTTCCAAAGCCAGGTGGGAAGGGGATTGGAATCGAATTGACCAGGTTTAATTTCCCACGCCAGCCCGATGATGATCATCTGTGCCTGTCGGATTACTTTGCCCCGCTCAATTCCGGTCAGTTGGATGTGGTTGCTTTCCAGGTCGTTATGGTTGGCCAGGCCGCCACCGGGAAATTCGATGCGCTGCAGGCCGCCAACGACTACTCCGAAGCATATTTCCTGCACGGATTGGCGGTTCAGACCGTCGAAGCTACTGCTGAGTACTTGCATCAGCATATCCGGCGTGAACTGGGTATCCCTCATGGACAGGGGAAACGTTACTCCTGGGGCTATCCGGCAGTTCCTGACCTGGAAGATCACCGCAAGGTTTTCGACCTGTTGCCAGCTGAAAAGGAACTGGGCATGTCATTGACGCCTGCCTTTCAACTGGTTCCGGAGCAATCCACTGCCGCAATAATCATCCATCACCCACAGGCAAAATATTACAGCACCGGCAAGAGCCGCGTGGATCAATTGACGAGGTAATGGCATGTTCCGTATTCTTTTAAGATCCAAAATGCATCGTACCAAAGTGACTGGCGCAGAAATCAATTACGAGGGTAGCCTTAGGTTGATTCAAGTTTGCTCGAAGCCGCTGGCATGCAAGCATACGAACTGGTCCAGGTGGTAGATATTGAAAACGGTGCGCGCCTGGATACATATCTGATTGCCGGGGAATCTGGCTCAGGCATTATCCAGCCTAATGGCGCTGCTGCACACTTGCTTCATCCCGGCGACCATTTCATGATTATGAATTATGTCCAGGTAATCGAACCTCTGCCGGAAGAATGGCAGCCAACCATCGTTTTAGTGAATGAACAGAATCATATTCAGGAAGTCAAATGACTGGTAAATTCTTATCTTTGCTCGAGTCTTCTCCCACGCCGCTCCTGGCCGATGGGGCCATGGGAACACTCCTGCACTCGCGCGGCACCCCCTTTGATAAATGCTTCGATGAATTAAATCTGAGCAACCCGGCTGCCGTTTGCGGCATTCATGCAGAGTACCTGGAAGCCGGGGCGCAGATTCTCCTCACTAATACCTTCGGTGCCAACCGCTTCAAACTCAGCCAGTATGGGCTCCAGGACAAACTGGAGGCAATTAACCGCGCCGGGGTTGAGCTGGCCTGTCAGGCCGCAGGCGGTTTGGCATTTGTGGCCGGCGATATCGGACCGCTGGGAGTGCGCATAGCACCTTTTGGTCGCGTCCAGCCTGAGCAAGCGCGCGCCGCCTTTGCTGAACAGGCGCAGGCATTGGTAAAGTCCGGCGTGGATTTGATCGTCATTGAGACGATGAGCGACCTGTTCGAAATCCAGGCGGCCATTCAAGCGGTACATGAGGCTGCAACGGGATTGCCGGTCATCGCTTCCGTTACATTCACGCGCGACGACCGCACCCTCCTGGGTGATTCCCCTGAAAAGGTGGCCCGCACCCTGGTCAAAGCCGGGCCTGACGTGATCGGGGTTAACTGTTCGGGTGGCCCGGCGCAATTGCTGCGCCTGCTCAAGGCCATGCATGCAGCTGTCCCCTCCGCGAAGGTTTGGGTCAAGCCAAATGCCGGATGGCCCGAACAGGTTGGCGGGCGCATCATGTACCCGGCCGACCCGGATTACTTCGGTGATTATGCCCAGGCGTTTTGTGAAGCCGGGGCCAGTATTATCGGTGGCTGCTGTGGCACCACCCCTGAGCATATCAAAGCCATGCACAAAGCACTGGTCGACAACCCGCCAGGCTGCGGTGCACAGGTTCTTCATTCGTTTGAAACGGTGGAAACTTCGGAAGTTTCCGAAGTTGAACCGTCATCCCAATTGGATAAGAAATTGAAGGAAGGGAGATTTATCATTTCCGCCGAAATGGACCCGCCGCGCGGTCTCTCCACCCATAAGCTCATTGCCGGGGCTTCCCTGCTCCAGGAAGCCGGTGCGGACGCCATCAATGTTGCCGATAGTCCCATGGCGCGTATGCGCATGTCTGCCTGGGCGGTCTGCGATATTATCCAGCGCCAGGTCGGCGTGGAAACCACCCTGCACTTCCCTACACGAGGACGAAATCTGCTGCGGGTCCAGGGTGACCTGCTGGCTGCCCATGCTCTCGGCCTGCGCAATATCTTTGTCGTCATGGGAGATCCGACCGCGGTGGGGGATTACCCCGAAGCCATGGATAACTACGATCTGGTACCCTCCGGGCTGATAAAACTCATTAAACAGGGCTTTAACGCCGGTGTGGACCATTCCGGTACCTCTATCGGCCAACCAACCAGCTTTTTCGTTGGTGCGGCGCTCAACCTTAATCCATCCCAACCGGAACAGGAGATCCGTAATGCGTATCGCAAGGTCCAAGCTGGTGTGGATTTCTTCCTGACACAACCAATTTACCGTCCGGAAGAGGGACCGCAGTTCTTGGATAAATATGGCGCCAAATACGGCCTGCTTAACCGGCCAGTGCTGGTGGGCATCCTGCCGCTGGTTAGTGCCCGGCACGTCAGTTTTCTTCGGAATGAGGTGCCCGGGATATACATCCCTGAGATCACGCGCAGGCGCATGGATGATGCCGGGGAGGATGGTGCGAAGGTTGGTGTGGAACTGGCTGTGGCGTTGGTTACCCAGGTTAAATCCTGGGCACAGGGTGTTTATTTGATGCCACAATTCAGCCGATATGACCTCATCGCAGAAATCATAGAAGCGGTACAATAAGGGCATGCTCCTGACCATTGACCTTGGAAATACCAACCTGACTATTGGCCTGTACGATGGCGAAACGTTGACCAACCATTGGCGGTTGGCAACCGACCAGAACCGCATGCCGGATGAATACGGCCTGCAATTGCTTGGCTTGTTAACCAATGCGGAATGCACCTCCACCGACCTGGCAGGTGTGTGCCTCTCCTCAGTTGTCCCTCCGCTAACCGGCCGGGTGACCCAGGCCTGCCAGGAATATCTTAAGCAGGCTGCCCTGGTGGTGGATACTGGCGTAAAAACTGGCATTCGCATCCGCTATGAAGATCCCAAAGCCGTTGGCGCGGATCGGGTCTGCGACGCAGTGGCAGTCATGCATTCATATGGCGGTCCGGCATGCATCATTGACTATGGTACGGCTACCACATTCAATGCCCTAACTAAGGAAGGCGATTATCTTGGCGGGGCCATTACGGCTGGCATCAACCTGGCAGCCGAGGCGCTCTTTGCCCACGGTGCCAAGTTGCAGCCCGTTGATTTGCTGAAACCTCCTTCGGTGATAGGACGCAACACCACCCATGCGCTGCAGTCCGGATTGCTCTACGGTTATGTAGCCATGACGGAAGGCATGGTGGCCCGTTTCCGCGCAGAGTTGGGTCCGGACACGAAGGTCATTGCCACAGGCGGTTTAGCCGGATTGATTGCCAAAGAAACCCCCGTAATTCAGGTTCATGCACCCTGGTTGACGTTGGATGGTTTGCGCCTCATCTGGGAATTAAATCAATAGAAACAAGCTCGGAATCTTTTTAATGCTGATGAAATTTATTTCATCAGCACTTTTTATTAATCCTGTAGTAAAAAAATATCAAAATGAAAGGTTGTCTTGCCATGTCTTTACACAATATTAACCTTGCCTTAAAGAGACAACAATCAAACAGGTTTATGATGGTAATGGATATAAAAATAAGGATTAAACCGTTATTTATAAGTAGAAAGGTCGAAACTATGTTAGCAACCACATTGAAAGATAAAAAACATTCTTTGGAAATAAGCCAGGAACCACGTTGGAACACCTACATTCCCAGCCCGTTCTTTTTGCTCCTGGCCATCGAAAATGGCTGGAAAATTGCCAGAATCATGCTGTTTCCCTCGGAAGATCAGCATAGTCTGGTTTATGTTTTCACCCTCAATTCCGAATCTTCCCAACCGGATCAAAAGGTGATCCTACCAAGTAACGCCTTGGTTAAGAAAATACTCGCAGAGAATTCACAGATGGCCGTTCCGGTTATGGCTGAAGCATTAAATTAAGATGCCCTGCCAAGCGCGATGATTATTCTCAAAAAGAAAAGGATGACGTAATGATGATGCCGCCGACAACACAGACTCGAATTGAAAATGTTTGGAATACTTTCCAGGAACCACGTTGCCCCGCCTATCTTCCCAATAGTTATATGCTCCTGCTTTCCGCAATGGACCAAGGTTGGAAGGTTGTCAAAGTAGAACTGGCGCCCTCCCTGGATCAATATGGTTTTATCTACCTTGTCACCCTTAAGCGCCAATTCCATTCACACACTCAACAGTTGATCCTGCCCAATAACTCACTTGTCGAAAACCTACTCAGCGAGATTGGTGCTTTCAAGACCTCCCTTCATTCCATTGTTCACCAATCGGTTTAGCAGGGGTTATCTGATCAGCTGCTGAAAAAGAACGGAATTGAGTAAAGATTACTCCACAGGTTTACATCTCTTCTCCATGTATTTTGCACCGCGATATAATTTGCACGGCCTATCCTGCAGAATTTGCGGGACATAATATGATTATCGCGCAAATGAATGAAGCGACCAGTTTAAAACCTGGTCGACTGGTTGTGATAAGATAAAGCCATGGCGGAAAAGATTTTGGTTGTCGAAGACGAACCCTCCCTGCAGGAGACCCTGGTCTATAACCTTGAAAAGCAGGGCTATACCGTGACAGTTGCCGGGAATGGCCGCCTTGCCATCGAAACTGCCCGTAAGGTGAACCCGGACATGATCGTCCTGGACATTATGCTGCCTGAATTGGATGGCTTCGAAGTCTGCAAGATCCTGCGCAAGGAGATGACCGTTCCGATCCTGATGTTGACCGCCCGCGATGACGAGATCGACCGGGTGGTCGGGCTGGAAGTCGGCGCGGATGACTATTTGACCAAGCCGTTTTCCATGCGCGAGCTGATGGCGCGTGTTAAAGCCCAATTGCGCCGGACAAGCATGTTGCGCGATGAAATGGCCAGGCTTAAGCCGCCTGAGGCCGATGCCCAACAGGAAGTATTGACTTTCAATAATCTCGTGATAAACCTGACCCGCCGGGAAGTATTAATGGATGACCGGGTGGTGGCGCTCAAGCCTCAGGAATACGATTTGTTATTGTTCTTCGCCCGTCATAAAGGCCAGATGCTCTCCCGCGAGTTCCTTCTGGAGCGGGTCTGGGGCTGGGATTATATTGGGGACAGCCGCACTGTCGACGTTCATGTGCGTTGGCTGCGCCAGAAAATTGAAAAGGATGCGGCCGAGCCGGCCCGTATCATCACGGTGCGCGGTGGGGGCTACCGCTTTGAAGGCTAGGCAAAGTCCCATTTGTGTGTTTCTAAAAAGTACGCCATGAACTGGCTAATAATTGTCCTGATCGGTGTATTGGCGGTCTCTTTGGCCTGGTTGGGCTGGCGCCAGTTCGTGCTGCGCCGCAGCTTGAATCGCTTTGAAATCTCTCTTCATTCTATTGAAAATGGGCAAGAACCTCTCGGTGAATTGCCGGATAATTTGCCAGGCCTGGAGGATTTCTCCCGTTCTGTCAAGGCGATGGCTCTGGCCCTGAGTATGCGCACGACCGTGGTCGAGGCGGAACGGGCCAGGCTAGCAGCCGTCCTGGAACGAATGACTGATGGTGTGCTGATCGCAGATGCCGGCGGGCAGGTCCAGTTCGCCAACCCGGCCATCGAGAGACTCTTCGATATTCACAACGCCGTGGGACGCAGGGTGGTGGAGGTGTTGCACCAGCCCCGCTTGATTGAGACCTGGCAGGGCAGTCGTGAGACTGGTGAGACCCGGGAGGAATCAGTCGAGCTCTCTGCTCGAAAGCGCTTCCTGCAACTGGTTGTCCTGCCCGACCGTCAGGAAGGTGGCAGCTTGCTGCTGGTGCAGGACCTGACGCGTGTCCGCCGGCTGGAAACCGTCCGACGGGATTTTATCTCCAATATCTCGCATGAACTGCGCACCCCGCTGGCGTCCCTCAAGGCACTCACGGAAACCTTGCGGGATGGCGCCCTGGAGGACCCTAAAGCCGCCTCTCGTTTCCTGGGTCAGATCGAAACTGAGGTGGATGCCCTGACCCAGATGGCCACCGAGCTCCTGGAACTTTCGCGCATCGAATCAGGACAGGTTCCTCTCGAGCTCAAAGCAGTTCCGGCAGCCGCCTTGTTGCACTCAGCCGCCGAACGTATGCGCGCCCAGGCGGAACGTGCTGGGCTGGTCCTGCGCCTTGACACGGGCCAGGTAATGACCGAAGTCCGGGCGGACCAGTCGCGGCTGGAACAGGTGTTGGTAAATCTCATTCATAACGCTGTCAAGTTCACCCGCCCAGGCGGTGAAATCATCCTGGCGGTGAACACGGAAGAGGATTTCGTACACTTTAGTGTAAGTGATACCGGGGAGGGTATACCGGCCGATGACCTGGAACGCATTTTTGAGCGCTTCTACAAGGCTGATCGGGCCCGTTCCGGAGGCGGAACCGGGCTGGGGTTGTCCATCGCGCGGCATCTGGTCGAAGCCCACGGAGGCAGGATCTGGGCGGAAAGTATCGAAGGACAGGGCAGTACGTTCCATTTCACCATCCCTATCAACAGATAATCTTGCTCTGCCTGTATGATTCAGCCAACCGTGTCTATCGATTCTGAAGTCATCACTTACTTGTTAAACAAACCATGACTCCTCTGCAAAAATTCGTACCTTAATAACCGAGGTATAGCTCCGAAGGATGGAATAGGTTGATCCAGCTCATCGAGAAGGATTTTCCAATAGCCAAAAAAGAATCACCCAGCTGATC
>JBEKCT010000040.1:0-23141 GCA_050014715.1 Anaerolineales bacterium
TTTTGTGTTGTGTTTCAGAAAAAAGCTTGCAAGGTATGTATGCTTTGAGTAATTCCGGCGGGATAATAGAGGAAAGATTGGCGCGTAAATGATTTTCTATGTCTTTGCGGAAGTCTTCAAGTGGTATAGGGTTCCCGTCTAAATCTATTTCTTGGATCGGTTCTTCTTCCGGGTTGACTTCGGCTAAACTATACTTTTCCCGGATTGCTTCCTCAATCAAGAGAAATTCAGGGTGGGATGGTAATAAAGTGCCTAGGAATTCATTTTCTTTCATTTGGATTACGCCTAAATTCTTAGGGGGCATTTTTTCGTTTTTAGGATTATTTTGTTTTCATAGTTCATCTTTAATGCTTATCAATACACCGTTTTTTATCGTTAGCCATACACTTTTATCGGGAAGATGAAAACGATTTTTTATATATTCCCCTGTGCAGCTAATTGTATACTTGAATGTTTCATCTGGAAAACCATTTAGAAGAGCATTTCCGAAATATATTGCGACCTTATCATCATGGAGAATTCCTAACTTAATTTCTCGTTTATCATCATGTAATAAGGTGTCAATAAGTATGAAATTGCTAGTTCCATCGTATAAATGGTTTAGCAATTTCAATTCTTGCCTATGTTCATTTGTATAACTTTCTCCTCTTAAATTTGTAGCCTTTATCCATGAACATTCAACGCGCGTTTCCTTTGCCCGCTTTGGATTATAAATGTATAACCTCAAATCATTTTCATTTGGCAATTCAAACCAAAGTTTTATTCTTGGTTTTTTTTGCCAATTAACGATTTTTTTAGTAGCCTTAGTTATACAAATCCAAAATAACTGAACCAAAAAAAGCAAAGATAATAACAAAAAAACGATCACAATTGTAGTAATGGCCCAACATGGAACATTAAAAGATGTACAGTGTCCTTGGAGATTGCCTATTTGAATAACGGTAACATCCAATACAAATGCAATAAGTGTTTTGAGCGCCCATCCCCAAATGGTTTTCCAAGTGTTTTTTCTCTTAGTGTCCACAATCCCACCCTATTAATCTGTAATAGTAATATTTACTGTAATATCAGTTGCACCGGCGGTCGCATCCCAATGGATTCGAGTAGTTATGTGTGCACCTTCCCAATCATTATCGTTATAGGAATTATCAGGGTTATTTACAGACATCCCCATTCCCATTACCGTTTGATAATCCATATTTACCATGCGAGGAATACCAGGATATGCTATACCGATAGCATTTACGGGTGATGCTAAATCACTATCTGTCCCAGCATCTTTAACGTAAATCGTAATTGTGTGTCCCAATATTGAAACTGTTGCATTATTCAGTTTACAAATTAGACTCACACATGAAAATCCACTTGAGGTTAACCCATTAATAAGAGGGCTTGCCCAAATGGTTTTCGTCGGTATCAGAGTTCGAGTCGGAGTTAACGTTATTGTTGGAGTTAATGTTATTGTTGGAGATAACGTTATACTCGGTGTTACTGTTATTGTTGGGATTGGGGTTACCGTGTCTGTTGGTAGCACAGGCGTTGCTAGGGGACTACTTTGAGAAGAGTTCTTACTCAATACAAAAAAAATACAAAACACTACCAAAACAAGTATTATTACTAGTGTGATTACTGGATGTCCCGTCCGCTTTTTCATTTTAGCCTTCATTCGGTTCGATTTCTTAGTTAGTTTTTAAATCAGTCATACTCCCAATTATAGAATTTCCACTTGATAATTTCCCTACACAATTATACGACAAGAATAGCCCAGCTATTTTGCTGGGCTATGTGAGAATGAAATATACTCTAAATTGATAGGGTAAACTCAAATTGAATTTGACGTATTGATTCTGTCAATCCGCGGAACGAAACTTGTCCCCGAAAGAGGATGCTTTCCTTGCCAGGGTTATTCGTTTCTCCTTTCGTTTTACGAAAACGAATGCTTGTCCCCGAGCAGGGAAAGCTAGTCTACGATAGGAAAAAACCCATGCCGGAAACCATTCGTTCCTCATTCGTTTTTTTCGAATAACGAATACCTGTTGCCTATTCACCTGATTGCCTGATTGCCCTTTTCACTGTTGTCTGATCTCTACATTCTGAATCATGATACGTTTTCCTCGCCATGACCACCATCCTCCATCTGGCCGGTGAAAAGCCATGTTTATACCAATTGTCACACGCTGGATAAAGTGTTAAACTTATGAAAACCAATCTCTAAATAGAACGTATATTCCATTGTGCCATCTGTGGGGCAATCCTATATTTCCTGGATGATTATGGAGGTCGGATGAAATCTACAACCTGGTTATATGTAGGAGCGGTAATATTGCTTCTTCTGGCTGCCGCCGGCATTTGTGTGGGAGGTTTTATTCTATTAGGCGCCTCCGGTGGAGCGCAGGGTGTAACCGGGATCGGTGGTGCGGGAGTAGTGATCGGGGTGATCGCACTGGTGGCCGGCGTTGTCATGATCGTTCTGGCCGCCCGTAAAACCAAACAGGACACAGCCCAAAATGTGACCCTCAAAGTGGACCTGCCGGGCGATACCAAGATCGAAGAAATGAAATGTAAATCCTGCGGCGGCACCCTGACGGCCGAAAATATCAAGCTGGTCAACGGCGCACCCATGGTGACCTGTCCGTATTGCAATTCCGTCTATCAATTAACCGAAGAGCCCAAATGGTAAGAAGGAAAAACAAAATGCAAAAAGACTTTTGCATGTTGTTTTTGAAAGGATGATGCCCATGAAACCTCGCCTGATCATTTCCTTCCTGCTCATCGCCGGGATGTTCGTATTTGCCACCAGCGCTTCGGCGCAGTCGAGCTATTCCTTCAGCCTGGACAAGGAAGTCGTGCAGGTCTACTGGAATGCCGACGGCACGGAGGCACTGGATTACCAGCTTGCATTTACCAATGACCCCAGCACCAGCCCGATCGATTACGTTGACATGGGCATGCCGAACGCCAACTTCGATATGAATACGGTCAAGGCGGATGTGGGCGGGCAGGCGGTGGACGTCTCCACCTCCGATTATCAGGGCAGCGGGTCGGGCTTTGCAGTCGTGATGGGTTCCCAGACCATTCCGCCGGGCGCCAGCGGCACGCTGCACGTATCGGTTGGTTCGATCACGGGGGTGCTTTACCAGGATACGACCTCGAAAACGGATGCGAGCGCAGATTTCTCGCCAGTCTACTTCGGTTCCCAATATGTGCATGGCAACACGGATATCACCGTCACGTTCCATCTCCCGCCGGGCGTACAACCCGCGGAACCGCGCTATCACAGCACCCAGGGCGGCTGGCCTTGTGGTGATACGCCCGCGACCGCCCTGGACAGCCAGAACCGGGTAACCTACACCTGGCAATGCGCCGGCGCCAATGGTTCCACCCAGTATACTTTTGGAGCCTCTTTCCCGAGCCACTATGTACCGGCGGGGGCCATCGTGGTACCGGCTGCGTTCGACATCAGCGGGATCCTGGATTGGTTTGGCAGCAACGGATCCACTTTTTGCTGTGTCGGATTCATTATCCTGCTGTTCATCGGTATCCCAATCCTGAGCGCCTCCAGCAGCCGGAAGCGCAAACTCGATTACCTGCCACCGAAGATCCAGATCGAAGGTCACGGCATCAAGCGCGGCCTGACGGCAGTCGAAGCTGCCATCCTGATGGAACAGCCGCTCGACAAGGTCATGACCATGATCCTGTTCGGGGTGGTCAAGAAGAATGCCGCCACGGTGGTAACACGTGACCCGCTCAAACTTACCCTTGCCGCTCCGCTGCCAGCCGACCTGCAGGAGTATGAGAATGGTTTCCTGCAGGCTTTTGCCACGGAAGACCTGGCGGCCCGCCGCAAGGCATTGCAGGATATGACCATCAAGCTGGTAAACAGCGTATCCGACAAGATGAAGGGGTTCAGCCGCAAGGAAACCATCGCCTACTACCAGAGCATCATGGAACGCGCCTGGCAGCAGGTTGAAACGGCCGGTACGCCGGAAGTCAAGAGCCAGATGTTGGATGAATCGCTTGAATGGACCATGCTCGACAATAACTACGATCAGCGCACCCGCAACGTTTTCGTAGGCCCGATCTTCCTGCCGATCTGGTGGGGCCGATATGATCCGGGCTTTCACCCGGTCTCGACTGGTTCGGTGGTGTCTGCCGCCATGCCGTCCTCCGGAGGCAGCCGTTCGCCGGTCAGCATCCCGGGTTCGGCTTTCGCAGCTTCGGTAGTGGGAGGCGTCCAGGGCTTTTCCGGCAAGGTACTCGGGGACGTGAAATCCTTCACCTCCGGTGTGACCAACCGCACCAACCCGGTGCCGGTCGCTACCAGCTCCGGCAGCGGTTTCCACGGTGGCGGCGGAGGTCACTGCGCATGTGCCTGCGCCTGCGCCGGTTGCGCCTGCGCCTGTGCGGGTGGAGGCAGATAGAGCAATCGTCGATTTTCAATTGACGATTGCTGATTTTCTCAAGTCCTTGCTTATAGGTGCCAAATGTGGAAAAGGGTATTCAATCAAAAATCTGGAATTAAAAATCCTCAATTTGGACTGTATCACTACCGCCGCGAGGAAGCGGGCGAAAAATCACGCATCCACCTGCGGCTTGACCCGGATGGCCACGGCACGTTGATCGTCAATGCAAACCGGATCCTGCACCTTAACCCAACTGCCGCACTGATGGCTTACTTCCTGCTTGAAGAGACCTCCGAAAGGGAGGCTGTGTGTCAGATCCGGCGTAAATATCATGTCAGCACGGCGCAGGCACGGGCGGACCTGGGGTCGGTGCGCGGCCAGCTGGATGAACTTGTCCGGCCGGATGGGGCCTGTCCGATCCACGAGTTGGGGCTGGAAACGGTCATGCCGTTCTCAGCGCGCCCCACTGCTCCCTACCGCCTGGACCTAGCCCTGACCTATCGTTGTAATAACGACTGCGCCCATTGCTATAACGTCGAGCATCCTTCGCTCTCCCGGCTTTCCTCGGGGGAAGCGAGGGTGAAGGATGAACTCTCCACCGGCGATTGGAAACTTGTGCTGGATAGAGCCTGGAAGATGGGCGTGCCGCACATCATTTTCACCGGAGGCGAGCCGACCCTGCGTGAGGATTTGCCGGAGCTGATTGCCCACGCCGAACAGAACGGCCAAATTACCGGGTTGAATACAAATGCCCGGCGCCTTTCCGATGCACAGTACGTTGAGAAGCTGGTTGAAGCCGGTTTGGACCACGTCCAGATTACGCTTGAATCGAACGAGATGGGCATCCATGACGGGATGGTGCGGTCACATGGCGCTTTCACTCAGACGGTCAAGGGCCTGCAGAACGCCCTGAACAACAGGCTGTATGTGATGACCAATACCACCATGCTGCGGACGAACGTCGATACCATCCCGACCACCCTGGATTTTCTGGCGGAGCTGGGTGTTCCGACCGTCGGGCTGAACGCATTGATCCATTCCGGCCGCGGGGCGGTAGTGGGTACGGGGCTCTCCGAGCCGGAGCTGGCGCCGATGCTGGAGCTGGCGCGCCAAAAGACCGAAATGCGCGGCCAGCGGCTGATCTGGTATACGCCGACCCAATATTGTGCCTTTGACCCAATGACTCTCGACCTGGGCGTCAAGGGCTGTACTGCGGCTTTGTATAATATGTGTGTGGAACCGGATGGAAATGTTTTACCCTGCCAGTCGTATTACCAACCGCTTGGCAACCTGCTGGCAGACCCGTGGGATTCCATCTGGAACAATCCGCTGGCTGTACGCCTGCGGGAACGGCAAGGACTGCCACTAAAATGCACTGGCTGCACTTACCTGGCCGAATGCGGCGGCGGTTGTCCGCTGCAATTTGAATCCATTCAATTAGTAGAAAGGGTTTGATAATATGAAACGTATCCTGCCCATTATTCTCCTTGTAGCACTGCTCCTGAACGGCTGCAGCAGCCTGACAGGTTCCACTCCCACTTCTCCACAGACACCGGCCGGGACATCGACACCGGTCGGGACAATGGCACCGGTCGGCACAATGGCACCCGGCGCGACCGCGGCGGTCGCCAGCCTTGTCCCGTTGGGTACACCATCAGCCAAATACGGGGATATTGCTCGCTCCCTGATTGTCGATATGACCAACATCGGTCCCAGGGTGGCCGGTTCAGCTGGGGAATCTCAAACCGCCCAATACATCATGTCTGCTTTTAAGGCGATAGGTTATAACCCGGTTACTCAACCGTTCACTGCGCCGTCTGGTACTCAAACCATTTCATCGGCCAACATATCGGCTGTCAAGGCCGGAAACTCCTCCCAAGTGATAATCGTCGGTGCTCATTATGATTCCACCGATGCTGGACCCGGGGCGGACGATAATGCTTCCGGGGTGGCTGTCATGCTCGAAGTGGCCAAACTCGTCCTGGGAACCAGCACGCCCTATACCATTAGATTCGTTGCCTTTGGTGCAGGCCAAAGCGGTTTGGCGGGCTCCTACGCCTATCTGAACCAGATGAGCCAGGAAGAAATTCAGAATGTGATTGCGATGATCGATCTTGATTCCCTGGTTGCCGGGGATGTCGCCTATGCCTACAGCGATGAAACCCAGGCGACAGTGCGCGACTGGGCACTGGAGTGGGCACTTGGGAATGGTTTTAATTTACAGACCATCCACAATGCCGGGCTTAAATATCCGGATAATAATGGCATTGGCTCATCAGATTATGTTCCCTTCCAGGCTGCCGGTATCCCTTATGTTTATTTCAATACCACCGATTGGAGCCTTGGCGACAATAAAGGCACCACCCAGGTGGATCCCAAGTTCGGCAATAATGGCGTGATCCGGAATACGAAGTACGATACGCTGACGTACCTGGATGCATCCTTCCCGGGGCGTGTGGACCAGAACCTGAACCTGTTCATCTCCGTTCTGTATAACGTGCTGACACAATACGAGGCACCAGCTCCATGAAAGCTCCCAATCTATCTGGGAATAACCGGAGCAATGGAAAAAGAAGGGTTGTTGGGCGGGCATCGCCCGCCCAACAACCTGATAGCTTCACCTCCAATCTGGCAATTCCTGATAAAAAACCTGCTCAGTACGCCTGGGTCGTGGAATTTCCCGGCGGTGTAACCGTTTGTGATGCTGACGGCACAATCATCGAGATGAATGACAGGTCTGTTGATATATTTGAAGAAGATGGCGGCAGGGCACTGATCGGGAAGAACGTGTATGATTGCCATCCCGAGCCGGCCAGGAGTGAACTGGCGCGCCTGGTGGAGACGCGCCAGCGTAATGTTTATACGATTGAGAAAAAAGGCGTCAAGAAGCTCATTTATCAATCCCCGTGGTACCAAAACGGCGCATATGCCGGTTTTATCGAACTTTCGTTGGAAATCCCGTTCGAATTGCCGCATTTTGTGCGCGGCTGATTGAGAGGAAAAAATGTCCAATGCATCTTCCCTGACGCTTTTCTTACTCCGCTACCCTGTCATGATTTTCAGCCTGCTCATGTTCATTGCTGGTCTCCTGGGACTTGTTTTTGGACGACTTTCCATCGCACACATAAGAATAAAAGGAGTCGTGTTCAGGGTCTTAAGCGCCTGTCTATTCCTGGGTGCAGCCGGTTATTTCATCCCGAAATATGGGTTATTGGTCGAAATCCTTTTGACACTGGTTATCGTTGTGATTGTCCTACTGTTGACCGAAAAGCCGGCGGCTGCCCAGCCCTTGACTGCCGAGACACATACCTTCCAATCCGGGCCGGACGAACCACCTTATCGCCTGCATCTCCGGCTGTTAAAGGACGGCTCAGGCATCCTTATCATCAACGCGGCCACCGTCCTGCATCTGAATCCCACCGCGGCAGAGTTCGCCTTTCATATGATGAAAGGCACCCCCGTGGAGCAGACGGCCAAAGAGATTGCGAAGCGTTACCGCATCAGTGAGGCGGAAGCACAAAAGGATTACCAGGATTTCCACGAGCGCGTCCAGACCGTCATTCATACCCCCAACCTGGATCCAACCACTTACCTGGACTTCGAACGGGTGGCCCCTCATTCCAAGGATTTGAGTGCGCCCCTGCGGCTGGATTGTGCTCTGACCTACCGGCTGCCTGCCGGGACGCAGGCCGAGTATACTCTCACCAAGCGTGTCGACCGGGAACTAACCACCAACGAATGGCAGACCATCATGGATAAGGCCTGGGCAGCCGGTATCCCGCACATCACCTTTACCGGAGGCGAGGCAACTTTGCGTGAAGATCTGCCGGCCCTGATCGCCTATGCCGAAAAAGTTGGCCAGGTCACCGGCCTGTTAACGGATGGCTTGAAACTGGCCGATAAAGAATACCTGCACAACCTGCTCCAGACCGGTCTGGATCACCTGCTTTTCATCCTTCAGCCTGAAAATCCGGCCTCCTGGCAGGCTCTCGAAACCATTGTCACGGCAGACCTGTTTACCACCGTCCATCTGACCGTTACGCCATCGAATGTCAAGAATTCCGGGGAGACCCTTGAAAAACTGGCCGGCTTGAAGGTTAAAAGTCTCTCTTTGGGCGCATCCGAACCATCCCTGCATGAGGCGCTGCATGGTTTACACAACCAGGCAGCCAATCTTGGCATGACCCTGCGCTGGGACATGCCGGTACCCTATTCCGTTGAAAACCCTGTTTCCCACGAGACGATCGAGGATGAAGTCCCGTCCGGTGCAGGGAAAGCCTGGCTGTATGTGGAGCCGGATGGCGATGTGCTGCCCACCCAGGGCGATGCGGAACATATCCTGGGGAATTTCCTCAAGGACCCCTGGGAGAAAATTTACCCGTCTTGATTGGCAGTAGGTCCGGCGTTGCAACATAACCTTCACGAGTGAGGTTGGTATTATGAGCAAGAGTGCAATAGATCGAAATGAAGTCCGTTTTTTTAGCGGCAGTTCCCACCCGCAACTGGCCTCCGATATCGTTGCTCATCTGGGCCTGAGCCTCGACAAGACCTTGATCAAGCGTTTCAGCAATGATGATTTATACATCCAGCTTGGCGCCAGCGTGCGCTCACGGGTGGTATACATTGTCCAATCGCTCACGCCGCCGGTGAACGACAACCTGGTCGAATTGTTGATGATGCTCGATATCGCCCGCTCCGCCTCCGCTCGGGAGATCCATGCCATCATCCCGTATTTTTCCTTCGCCCGCTCGGATAAGAAGGATGCGCCGCGCATCTCCATCACTGCCCGCCTGGTGGCCGACCTGATCCAGACTGCCGGAGCGACGCATGTAATGACGATGATGCTGCACTCCCCGCAGGTGCATGGTTTCTTTAGCATACCGGCTGACCCGCTTTCCAGCCGCCCGGTCTTCAATCATTATTTTCAGGGACGCGACCTGTCGAACACGGTAGTGGTCGCTCCGGATATGGGACATGCCAAATCAGCGGCGCGCTTCGCCAAAGGCCTGGGGATGCCGGTGGCGGCAGGTGACAAGGAACGCCTTTCCGATTTCGAAGTGCAGATCAGCGGGTTGGTGGGATCGCCCATCCAGGGGCATAAACGGGCGATAATTTATGACGATGAGGTTTCCACCGGTGGATCCATCGCCGGCATCAGCACCGTTTTACTTGACCAGGGTATCCAGGAGATCTGGGTGGTTTGTACCCATGGCGTTTTTGTTCACGGAGGCCTGGAGAGGCTGGTTGCCATCCCGCAGATCACCGAGATCGTAACCACCGATACCGTCTACATTCCCCCAGAAAAGCGCCATCCCAAGCTGACCGTGCTTTCGGTGGCCGCGGTCTTTGGAGATGCGATCTCGCGTAATTACCAACGGGAATCCATCAGCGATTTGTTTGTTTATGGAGAAGGAAATTAATGGCTGACCCTGCAGAGATTGCCGGCACCATTTTCAGCCAGCATTTCAACTGTTCGCAGTCTGTCTTCTCGGCTTTTGCCCCACAGTTCGGCCTGGACAGGGATACTGCTCTCAAACTGGCCTCGCCCTTTGGTGGCGGAGTGGCCCGGCGCGGTGAAATCTGTGGGGCGCTGACCGGTGCGTTGCTGGTCCTGGGTCTGGCGCGCGGCGCACAGGCACCGGCAGGGAAGGAAGAAATATATCGGTTGTCGCAGGAGTGTATGCACCTGTTTGAGGATAGGCACAAGTCCGTGTTATGCCGTGACCTGATCGGATGCGACCTGAGCACACCGGCTGGCTATCGGTCTGCCACGGAAAAACGGGTCTTCAGCACCATTTGTCCGGTGTTGGTACAGCATGCGGTTGAAATTGTCCAAAAGTTGCTTGGACCAGCCTGAATATCCACCAACGGCAGGGGGTAGAGACTTGACTGGCAGGTCCTATCCGCCATTAAATTCCGGTAACGGTTCCCATCTTTTCTTGCATGAGCGAAAAACCCATTCCCGAGTCCTACTGGGTCATTCCGGGTCAATTTTTAGCCGGCGGATATCCAATCGCAAGTGTTGAGGAGGGTCTGGCGAGGGATTCACTGGCAGCATTCATCGACTTTGGCATCGATAGCTTCTTTGATCTCACACGGCTGGGCGAACTGCCGCCTTACCTGCCGTTGCTGCAGGAAGAAGCCCTCCATTATGGCATTCCCATAACCTACCAGCGTATGACCATCCAGGATAAGGGCTTACCCGCTCACGGTAAAATGGCCGCGTTACTGGATGCCCTGGATGCCACCCTGGGGTCAGGACATAAGGTCTATCTGCATTGTTGGGGCGGCATTGGACGCACCGGGACGACGGTTGGCTGCTGGCTGGTACGGCATGGTCTGAGCGGGTCGCAGGCGCTCATCCGGTTGAATGAACTCTACCAAGAGGCCGGGCAGAGTCGCATTTTCCCCCGATCACCGGAGACGGATGCGCAGGTAAATTTCATCCTGGGGTGGATGGAAAATGGATTGGCATAAGCGTTTTATTCAGCAGGCTGCCTGGACCAGCGAAATACGCCTGTATCTTTTCAAGCGCGCTGGCATGTCGGCGGCAAGGCGGGTGCTCGAAGTGGGCTGCGGCACCGGTGCCATCCTTTCCGGACTGGCCACTCATGCGGCCATGCATGGGCTGGACAAGGATCTGGCACGGTCAAGCGAGGCTCGCCGCCACGCTCCAAAGGCAAACCTGGCCTGTGCGGATGCGTTAGCGCTACCCTATGCCTCCGGTATTTTTGATATTACTTTTTGCCATTTCCTGCTTTTGTGGGTTAGAGATCCGCTCCTGGCCCTGCGCGAAATGAAACGCGTTACCCGTCCGGGTGGATCCATACTGGCACTGGCTGAGCCGGATTACGGGGCCCGGGTGGACAAGCCGGACGAACTGGCTGTTTTTGGACGCTGGCAGACTGAATCCCTGCGGCGACAGGGTGCGGATCCGTTTATTGGAATCCGGCTGCCGGAATTGTTCCACCAGGCGGGCATCCGGCCGGTTGAAACGGGCCGGTTGCAGATGGATGGAAAGCCTCTGCCCGGGCCGGTTGATCGGGAGCTGGAATGGGCTGTAATGGAAGCCGATCTGCTGGGTTTGGTACCTGTGGCGGAAATCCAACGGCTTAAGCGCCTGGACGAAGCTGCTTGGGGGCGCGGTGAACGCGTGCTGCAGGTTCCCACTTATTGGATGCTAGGATCTTCCACTTAAAGAGGGACCTTTTCATTACACTGCAGTAAATCCCCCTAAGAAGAATAATAGAAAGAGAAAATGCCGGGCTTGCTATACTTTACCAGCCCCATTCTATTTACTTGCTCGCCACTACAATTTACCAGCGGGTCATAGTTTGCAGATGGTATAATCCTTTTCCGGAGGTTCATTTGTCTGACTTTTCTTCTGATAACAATCCCCAGCCCGTCCTGGAAACGCCTCCTGATAAACAAAGTTGGAAAAGCTTTTTACAGGAGATTCTGGAGACGCTCGGGTTGGCGGTTCTCCTTTTTCTGGTAATCAACATAATCTCTGCGCGCGTGCGCGTGGATGGTTTTTCAATGCGTCCGACGCTGGAGGATGGTGAGTTTTTACTTATCAGCCGCCTGGCTTACCAGTTCGGCAGTTTCCAGCATGGTGATATCATCGTCTTCCGTCCGCCGATGTACCCCGAGGCAGACTTCTGGCGGCGCTTGCTGGGTCTGCCCAATATCAGCGATGATTACGAGGATTACGTGAAGCGCG
Source organism: Anaerolineales bacterium (assembly GCA_050014715.1). Classification (GTDB taxonomy): domain Bacteria; phylum Chloroflexota; class Anaerolineae; order Anaerolineales; family Villigracilaceae; genus UBA877. The sequence goes on from JBEKCT010000040.1 coordinate 12,127, forward strand.
TGATCGGTCTACCGGGTGATACGATAAAGGTTAATAATGGGGTGGTGAGCATTAATGGTTCCCCGATCAGTGAACCTTATATCGCCGCCGCACCCGATTATTCGGGCGAGTGGACCGTTCCGGCCGGAAACCTGTTTGTCCTGGGCGATAACCGCAATAACTCGGCCGATTCTCACGCCTGGGGCTTTCTGCCGGAACAGAACGTGCTTGGCAAGGCGCTGGTGATTTATTGGCCGATAGCGGATTGGAAAATATTAAAGTCCAACCTGGCAATTACCACCACGCCGTGAGTATTTCCATGCAATCGTTGACCCAAATCCTTAGTCTGGCTGAAGCATACGAACAGGAACTTCCAATTGTTTCCCCTGCGCTGGTGGCACCGCGCGGCGCAGAGGTTGCCAGTTGGATCGACCATACCCTGCTCAAACCGGATGCCACCTCCGCCCAGGTTAAAAAGCTGTGCGAAGAGGCCCGGCAATACCACTTCGCCACCATCTGTGTGAACCCGGTTTATGTGCCCCTGGCGCGTGGTTTGTTAAAGGATTCCGGAATGGGCGTGTGCGCCGTGATTGCTTTTCCATTGGGTGCCTTGTTTCCGGAAGACAAGGTTTATGAAGCGCGCCGTGTAATGGATAATGGAGCGACGGAAGTGGATATGGTCATTAACCTGGGCGCCCTCAAAGGCGAAGCGTATGGGCTGGTTCTGAACGATATACTTTTTGTGACGCAAGAAGTGCATGGGCGTGGTGCCAAGGTAAAGGTAATCATCGAGGCGGCCTTGCTGACCCGCTGGGAGAAGATCCTGGCCTGCCTGCTTGCCAAAGCTGCCGATGCCGATTTTGTGAAAACCTCCACCGGATTCGGCCCCGGCGGAGCCACACGGGAGGATGTGGATCTGATGCGCCGCGTGGTCGGTTCTGGGACCGGCGTCAAGGCGGCGGGAGGAATCCGCACCTACCAGGACACCCTGGGGATGATTGCTGCCGGTGCCAACCGGATTGGTGCGAGCGCGGGCGTCTCAATTTTAAATGAAGCCTTGGGAGTAACCCAATGACCGACAAACCCAACGAATCCTTCCAATGTAGTGAGTGTCAAGCCGGGATGATGCATCTGCAACATATCACCTACTTCACCTGGCTCGATGAAGAACTTGTCACTGTTCCAAATTTCCCAGCCTGGGTGTGCGATATGTGCGGGCGGCGAGAATATGATGAGCGGGCGATTTCCTGGCTCGTCACCATTCTCAATCCGGAGACCGGCAAGACCCCCACGCAAAAACGCCGGGCGCGCCCGCCGCAGAAAAAACGTGACGGCCCACGCCCATCCCCGGATAAAATAAATTAATTCAATTCGCTGTGGATCAGGAATAATCCGAATCATCGGTACGGATATTTTCAATGGCTTAAATCTCCGATAGGAGCGCGAAATAAATGCCAGAAACCAATGTACCCCACCGCATGCTTGCCGCTGACTTTCTCACCCAGAGCTACCGCGTAGTGGGTAAGATCCTGGTTCCCAATACGGGAGTGGTTGGTTTGGTAAACAATCCGACCACATCCTTTATGGAAGTGGTGGATGCCAAACTGGCACGCATTCACATGCCCACCAAATTGGTCGAGGAATACAAAGTGGTCGATCTGGTCAAGGACAATGTTTTCGCGATCTGTCTAAGCCGGCGGGAAGATTTGGGACCGCAAGCGCTGGCACGCGGCGGCTACGAGAATCTGGTCGAATATTCCATACGCGTGACCAGCCAGGTTTACGAACTGGAAGGTACGCTGGAGTGGGGCGGACGATTCAACTTCGCGACTGTCATGGTAGAAGGTGCACGCGATTTCGTACCGCTGTACGATGCCAAGCTGACTGCCATCCTTATCCCGCAATTACGCATCGAAAGCCCGGCGATCCTGTTTAATCGCAGGCAGGTGGATCTGCTGGGGCTGGTCTCCGAGAAAAACGAACCGGCATCAATTGCTTGACCAGCATGGAGCGGGATGGTAAAATCCGTCCGCTTTAGAGCTAGCCAGCCCCCATTGTCTAGCGGTTAGGACGTGGCCCTTTCAAGGCTAAAACTCGAGTTCGAATCTCGATGGGGGCACTATTATATACGGGTGTTTGCAAATCCGTCATGGTTGAATGGACCTGATGACTTCGCAAACCACCCGCATTATTTTTAACCAAGGGAATCTGACCCTCGACGCGGGGATTGCCTAAACGAACACCCGTCCAATCTTGACGGGTGTTCGTGATTCCATTCAACTCATTTTTCCCCGGACTTTACCAACTTCATAATAAACCCACCCGGCGGCTCACGAGCCGACAAGAAAAGACTGTTTGAGGGTGATAGGTTGTCATAGATAAATTTAACATGGAAGATATACCAGCCTCTATCGAAAGAAACTGATAAATAGGTGATAGAAGTTACTTAATATTGGTTGGACTGATGACCAAAACACTACTATTGTACATATTAGTAAATTAAGAATCCAAAATTTAAAATATTTTGCTTCGGAATAAGGTATAGGAAAAGTTGATGTTTTTTTCTTGCCATTTGCATTTTTTTCTTTTGTATCAAAATATTTTGAAGTAGCAAAATCATAAAATTCTAGGATAGTATCAAAGACCGCAAATAACGAAAATCCTTTGACCACATTATTAGACCAAAGAATAGGTATCCCTATCAGCATAAATATTAGGGGGAGGGCAAACATTAAGTAAAAACCCAATTTAAGATTTAAAAAGATTTGAGTTGATCGACTAATTGGAGATAACCATTCCAGATAATATAGTCTTATATCATCTAATAATTTTTCTCGAGCCTCATTCTTTATTATAGGATGTTGGCCATTATGGGGGAGTTGTTGTACAAGAGTATATTTAACAACATCATTTTGTAATGTGTTCCACCTTGTTAGGTTTATATAACATAAAACCGCTCGAATAAAGAATCGTAAATTAAATACATAAGCGATTACAGCTACAATCAATATTGGCACGGTGATTTCGAAATAAAAATTAGATTGTCCTGGTGTAACTTTAGTTAATGCTACTGTGGCTGCTATTGATGCAGCTATCATGCCAACAGCCCAATTTTGCATTTGATTTAAGGTAGTGTAAGCAAGTGTTATTTCACGGCCGCATTCTTCATAAAAGGTGTCAACAATCCAGTTTTCAAAACTAATATTCGAAGGGTTTGGTATCTGGCTAGCCGATTCTTGAATTGAGGCTATTGAATTTTTCGTTTCAGATTTACTAGGGGAACTACGTTCAGAAATCGTATCTTTTTTTTTCGGAGGATTATTTTTTTTCATAGTATCCCCGACTTACTTGCTAACGCATGTAGATACTCCGGTTCTTTTGTACTTTCCTTGTGTAGAAGTTTAACATGATTATATTCACAAGAGGCCAAAAGTTCGCGAAGTTGTTTGGGCGTATATGATCTAGAAAATGAATAGCCTGGGGTTAGAAACCCATCAGAACAAGGGATTCCGGATTTAGTACCGGTTACCAAATCTTTTGGTCCTCTCACTGAAATTAGTAATATGCCTTTTGGCTTTAAAACTTTTAAACTACTAACTAGTAAATAGGTTCTTTGCTCTGGATTACATATAGTCTCTATTACAAATGTACATAATATGAAATCATAGGTACGATCTACAGGGAACTTATAATAAACATTTCCATTGCTTCGACCCATGAATAATTTATATTGTTCTGGAAATCTTTTTTCTATTCCTTTAACTTCAAAAACATCGACTGAAAACCCTTTCTCCTGTAAAAATAGAGTGTTCCTTAATGCTCCTGCTCCTATCTCTAGAAAATTTGCCTTAGGTTTTTCCTTTAGTAAATTTAAGACATAAGGCTTGGTTATTATTTCGGCAGGCGTCTTAAAAGGGCGAGCCCCATTAACAGGATTCACATAATTACAACAATCTGAATAGTTATTTTTACCCATTTTCAAACCTCCCATTTGATGAATATTTTTAGAATTATCTTCAAATTCAGTATATATCAATTGTCAATTCATTTCAAGGAAATAATTGTTTCTAAACGTAAGTGATCACAGTTAAAGAAGTTAAAAACATTTCTATCCACTTAATTATTCCGGACCCTATGAGAAAGGACTGTTTAAGGGGAAATGGGCATATAACTACATTGTTAAAAGTATAAAGTAAAATTTCACTAAAATATTTTTTAAGCCAAACATGCGTGCTATAATTCTTTTGAGCAAAGATGCAAAACGTCCCAATCTCGCCAAAGATTAGGACGTATGCAAAACAGGTATTGCGGGTAGTGCGATTGCGGTGCACATATTATATCACCCTCAAAACCCTTTGCCAAAGAAGGTGATTAATAATGCCGAAAAAACCAATCATCCAAAAACCTGGGCAGAATACTCTCATTTCAGGCCTATATGAAGTTGTAGGACCTAGGGGGGGGAAAACTGGAGAAGAGATCACGTCAGTTAAAGGTAAACCTTTACCTCCTACATCAAAGCCGGGCCAAGGGTACACGTTGGTTGATAAAACCAAACACAAAGATGGTAAATAAATAATTTATTTACCATCTGCAAACGAGTGCACATCTACCGCAAGATGTGCACCTTTGTTTAATTAGTGCACCTGCCTGGCGGCTCACGAGGTGACAAGAAAAGACTGTTTGAGGGAAATGTGGATTAATAAAAAAAATACCTCATAATATAATAAATGAGATGAGCGTGTTGAAGAAAGAGATAATATGGATCACTCTAACTTCATATTTGTCGCTAGTTGTATTTCATTAATAATTATAGGAATATCAGCATCAATAAATCTTTTGGCGTCATCTTGGCTATAATAATCTAAAGCCATACCTGTTCTTGAAAAAGCCATTGGCAAATATCGAACATTGTAGCTTGCATTAATTAGCTTGCGATAGCTTCGATAGCACGTTATACCAAACTTTTCCTTAACCTTTTCTTCGCGGAATTTGTGAGGGGTTATACCTTGAGGACATTTTAATTCAGAATGTATTACATCGGTACTGATAAATCCAGCTTCAGCAAAATGAACGGCTGAATAAAACGCAGCTGTTATAGCCCAATCGCGATCATTGGAATTAGCTACGAATCTCTTGGCACAATCCAAATTATGCAACGCTTGGTGTAAATGATCAATAAAGTCTGCCATACTACTTAATAAATATTTGCTTGGCGAATTCTGAAATGGCACCCACTTTAACAGGGTCCTGGTGATAAGGAATATATTGAAATTCCATGGATATATTAGGAAAATTTTGTAACAAATTTAATTCTCTATCTAATAAACGATCCATCAGCGAATCATTATAGGCTTTAGACATGATAAAAATCTTAAATGAAAATGTTGATTGATTCCTTTCTAAGTAGATCACTTTTAATTCGAAAATATCAGAAAAAGTTTTAACAACTTCTTGCTCGAAAATGGTTTCTTTTTGAAGAACTGATGTGTAATTGTATAAATTTAGATTCTGTATGAATTCAAAGATTCCTCGACTTAATTGTTCGGAAATGGCAAATGTTGAATTCTGTGCTTCCCACAATAATTTAGCAATATCTGTTACTGAAGTTTCACTAAATTCTCTTAAGAGTGAAAATCGGTTTCTATCTGAAAATTGTTTATTGATAAAATCCAAAATATTTCCTGTGGGAACGCGTTCAGAACTAGATAAAGGGATCGGTTGATTATTCATCCCAGAGATATCTCTAATGGCTCCAACTCGTGTATGTATATCCATCGTTTTATTACCTAATTCAAAGCAATTGAATCTTTAATTAATTTATTGGATATATCCCAGAATTTTTCCACATTTTCGAGCGAATCAACAATTGGCATTTCTGGTTGTGTATTCACATCAATTTCTAATAATAACTGAGATGGATTTAAGCTAGAAAGAAATCTTACCCATTTAAAGAGCTTGAAGGGAGCGGCATCAATTTTGTGAAGATATAATAAATTTATTGCTTCACTATCTTGAGCATCTTCTAACGTCAGATATCTCGTTCGAATAAACTCAGGTGCTTTTTCAATTCCGAATGAAACAGTTGATATAAACCCAAGCCGATTTATTTTTGCGCCGAAATTTTCTGTCAAACTTTTATAAATTTTTTTTGATATTGCTTGGATTTCTCTTATTACTTCGAAAGTATCTTCTTCATTATCAGAGGAAAAAATTCTAGATATATCAAATCGGACATTACTCAACTGAAACTCACATTTATTTGCCGGATTTTGTATTATTATCTGAGGCAATTCTGGAGGGCTATTTAGGGGAAAAGGTAAAATAATCGGATCAAAATCGAAATATTTCCTCGCCTTTTTTCGCACCAATGATGCAATCTTCATCCTGTCTGAAAGGTTTATCGAAGAAAGAAAAAACGCGGCCTGAAACCTAAACGGTTTATAGTCCATTTATAAATTGTCCTCGGGAATATTTGAGTTTATGCATTATAGCAAAGATTCATAATCAATAGATTAATAAGTGAAATCAGGATTTGAATTGACTGCTAACAAGATTTGTAAACTAGTTAAGCTGTAATGTTATTACCTGGCATTATTCACAAGTCAAATCATATTACTCCTGCGGGGTGGTTCACGGTACGACAGGGAAAGACTGTTTGAGGAAAACGGGGAGCGGGGATAAAAATGAAATTAATCCTTATTACAACCTCGAATAATTAAATGGTTTAGCCTCTTAGCACATTCAAAACTTCTATGGGCATTCTGGCAAACTTAGCAAGTTATCGGGTTGCTCCCCATCAGCTACAGTTTTAAGATATTCGTGGCCAAATTGGCTTTTGCCAATTATTACATTAACCGAGCTTCCTCCCCGGTTAACATAGAATGTATATGTGCCATTATTTATTCCTGCAATCGCATCAGCCTCGGAAAGCTTCCACCGTTTTCCATCTGGATTTACACCGCCGATAGATAGAATACGTTCATAATGATTTTTGCGGTCGCTTTTGTTGATACAACGGATTTCGATTCTCGTAGCCATAAGTTTTCTCCCTTCTGGATTGAACTAATTTATTATCGCGCAAAACGGGGGTAAAAGTCAATTAACAGCTCTACTCTAAATACGGTAGAGGGAAATTGAACGCGAGCATAAAAAAACCTCCCAACTGATTGAGGGGGGCAACCAATTGCGAGGTACTGTTATTATTGCATAAGTTTAATCTTTGGTCAAGCGACTAGAGAGATTTTATGGAATATAGCAAACCTAAAATTCCCCCTCCGACTCCAGAGCAATGGCAACGTTTACCCTGGTATATCAAGCTCCGAATTATTTTAATAATTTATTGGTATGCTTTTGTTATTCAAGGTTTAGCCCGGCTGGGGTTATGGCTGGGAGGAATCAAGCTTCCGAAGGATCATTGAAAAGATTCGCTTGCCCTCTCTTACTTTTTGTCCTAAAATGGATGTATCCTTATGAAAATAACTGATGAGGGCAAATGGCCGCGCCTGATATTATCCGCCAATTAGTAGAACGCTTCGAGGAAAATCGCGATTCTTATCGCTCCGGTAAATACAATGAAACACAATTAAGACGTGAGTTTTTAGATCCATTTTTTGAGGCCCTGGGATGGGATGTATTTAACAAGCAGGGATACGCCGAAGCTTATAAAGATGTAATTCACGAAGATTCGTTGGAAGTGGAAGGGGCGACCAAAGCCCCGGATTATGCTTTCCGGATTGGGGGAACACGCAAGTTTTTTGTCGAAGCCAAGAAACCCGCTGTAAATATCGAATATGATATTTATCCAGCTTTTCAATTAAGGCGGTATGCCTGGTCCGCTAAACTACCTATTAGTATTCTGACTGACTTCGATGAATTCGCAGTTTATGAAAGCCGAAGCAAACCGGACAAGAGTGATAGCGCGGCGACCGGGCGAGTCATGCTTTTGAATTACAAAGAAATCCTGACAAAGTGGGATGAACTCGCGAAGATTTTCTCGCGTGAGGCTGTGCTAAAAGGTTCATTTGATAAATACGCTGAAGGTCTTAAGGGCAAAAAGGGCACCACGGAAGTGGACGACGCGTTCCTGGAAGAGATCGAACACTGGCGCGAATTATTGGCGCATAATATCGCCTTGCGTAATCCTGACTTGCAGGTACGCGAATTGAATTACGCTGTACAAATGACAATTGATCGAATCGTTTTCCTGCGAATTTGCGAGGATCGGGGTATAGAACGCGAGGACCAATTACAAGAAATCCTTGAGGGTGAACGCATTTATGAACGCCTGTGCCAATTATTCCGGCAGGCGGACAATCGCTATAACTCTGGCCTTTTCCACTTTTCCGAAGAAAAACGGCAACCCAGCAGCCCGGATGATTTAACTCTCTGCCTGGTAATTGATGATAAAGTTTTAAAGGTAATTATCAACGATCTATATTATCCCAGCCCGTATGTTTTCAAAGAAATCCCCGCTGACATCTTAGGGCAAGTGTACGAACGTTTCCTGGGGAAAGTGATCCGGCTAACAGCTGGCCACCAAGCGAAGGTAGAGGAAAAGCCCGAAGTCCGCAAGGCAGGCGGTGTGTATTACACGCCGACATATATTGTTAATTACATCGTTAAGAATACAGTTGGTGAACTTCTTGGAGGCAAAACGCCGCGCGATGTTTCCAGCCTAAAAATCCTCGACCCGGCCTGTGGGTCCGGCTCATTCCTATTAGGGGCATATCAGTATATTCTTGACTGGCATATAAAATGGTATTCTGAACATGAGCTGGAAAAATGGGCAACGGGCAAAGCACCGGCGATCTATCAGGGACAAGGCGGCGATTGGAGACTTACCACCTCAGAGAAAAAGCGCATTTTATTAAACAATATTCACGGTGTGGATATTGACCCTCAAGCCGTGGAAGTGACAAAGCTCTCCCTCTCTCTCAAGGTTCTGGAGGGCGAAAGTCAAGAAACCATAGGGGCGCAATTGGGTTTATTCAAAGAGCGCGCCTTGCCTGATCTGGGGAAAAATATCCAATGTGGTAATTCGTTGATCGGACCGGATTACTACGAAGGCCGACAGTTGACCATGTTTATCAACGAGGAAGAACGGTACCGCGTCAATGACTTTAATTGGCAAGCAGCTTTCCCGCAAATCTTCACGGCGGGAGGCTTTGATGTTGTAATTGGCAATCCTCCTTATGTCCGCCAAGAGGGATTAGGAGATTCAAAGCAATATCTCCAATCCCATTACAAGACATTTCGCCCAACAGCCGATTTGTATGTTAATTTTATAGAGAAGGGGCTTAAAGTTCTAAAGAATACTGGCTTGTTCGGAATGATTGTTTCAAATAAATGGATACGTGCTGCATATGGTAAACCATTAAGAAATTTTATTACTAATGACGTATCTTTGCTTGAAGTAGTAGATTTAGCAGGATTACCAATTTTTGAAGGGGCTACTGTACGAACAATAATTTTAATTTGTTCGCCTTTACCGAAGAAGCGAGCATTCTACCAATACCTAGCACCTCCCGATTTAAAAAAGTTTCAAACAATAAAAAACGGCGATGATTTGCAAAAGTTAGTGATGGCAGATTCCGTAAGATTGCGAATTTCTGATTTGAAACCCGAAGGTTGGGCATTCATAACCACGGAGTCGAATGATCTACTTAAGAAGTTTTCGGATAATTCTTTACCGATTCCCGATTACATACAAGGTAAACCATATTTCGGTATCAAAACAGGTTTTAACGAGGCTTATGTCATAGATAAGCCTACCCGTGACAAATTAGTCTCTCTTGATCCTAAGTGCGTGGAAATTATCAAGCCGATGTTGACAGGGCGTGATGTTCGCCGCTATTCAATCGATTTTTCTGACAAATACCTGATATGGGCTTACATAGGTGTGCCAATTGATAGTTACCCCTCTATCTTTTCACACTTAAAACAGTATCAAACTCAACTTCAAAAACGCTGGGATAAGGGCAATAATTGGTGGGAATTACGAGCATGCGATTACTACGATAGATTTACATCTCCGAAAATAATCTATCCTGACATAGCCACTGATTGCCGATTTTATCTAGATGTTGATGGTTACTTCAGCGCAAATACTACTTATTTTATTCCGGGTAATGATCTATATTTATTAGGTGTGTTGAATTCACAAATAGCTAAATATTATTTCTCTAAGGTATGTGCTGGCCTTGAGGGCAGTGGGACAACTTATCTCCGTTTTTTTGGTCAGTATATAGAGAGTTTCCCAATTCATACAGTGAACTACTCCGACACTGGCGAATTGGCAACACATGATCAAATGGTTTTGCTAGTAAAACGAATGCTATCTTTGCATAAGCATATTGCCCGCACACCGCAAGATAAGGAAATAATTCAGCGCGAGATCGAGTCAACGGACCGGGCGATTGATGCCCTGGTTTATGAATTATACGGATTGACTGAGGAAGAGGTTAAGATTGTGGAGGGAGGATAACAATCAGGAGGCGAAGGAAGATGAGACAAGTATTCCAAGAATATACTAAATTTTTACTCAGATTAATTCTGCCAAACTTTTACAAAGATAAATCAGATAGCCCAACAAAAATCATTATTGCAGGTGCAATTTTCTTTGGTACTGGACCTGTTGTAATAATTCTTTTATCTAAATTTATACTCCATTCTCTAATTTGGCAAATCCTTGTAATGATAATTACAATAATTTGCAACCTTATCGTAATATATACAATTCTTACGGTTACAAGCGTTGAATCTATACTCAAAGGGGCAGAATTAGCCTTGAAGAATCCACCCCCAAGTGGGGAGACTTGGATTCAATTAACAGATGGAGATGATGTAATCTGGAAAGGTAAGGAATTTACTCCGCCTGCCACAAAACAAGAAAACAAACAGCCCTTTGAGATAGCACTAAAAAAAGCCTTTGTCCCTTCGCAATATGACCGCTGGCAAAACTGGCAAAGGATTTACAATGACAAGGAACTTCAGGAAATCTACAAAGGCGAGGGCGATTATAAGGATTTAAAGCGCCC
>JBEKCT010000041.1:0-22776 GCA_050014715.1 Anaerolineales bacterium
TGATCAGCAGCGGTTGCAAGTGCTTTTGGTTGGCTTTGTACATGTTTCAGTTCCTCGGCTATTGTTGTGCCGATTATATTAAACTTTTACCATTCACGCGACCCTTTTTTCAGGGAAGCCATTTGTGGATAATTCGTTCAAATAAATTCAGGATGCCTATAAAACAAAACTATCGGGTGAAGAGAAATTTTAGTTTTTCCCAGAGCGGCGGGCCGAGCAGGAGCAGGCCGACCAGGATGGAGGCAAGCGCGGCGAGCAGGACGGCGGCAGCCCCGACATCCTTACCGACCTTTGCCAAGGGATGCTGCTGCGGGCTGGCCAGGTCCACCACCGCTTCCAGGGCGGTATTGATGAACTCCGCCCCCCAGACCAGTGCGATAGTCAGGACCAACACCGCCCAATCGCGCAGCGGCAGGTGCAGCCAGAGCGCCAGCAACAACACTCCTGTGCTGATAGCTGCATGGATCCAGGCATTACGCTGGGTGCGCATAACGTACCACCAACCGTGGAAGGCGTGCTCAAAAGAGTGCGCACGTGAAACAAAAAATTCCCTGATCTTATTCATGGACAATTTGCGGGGAAACACCCAATCTTTCGAGAGCCCGGGCCTGGGCGGTCCACATGCGCTCTTTTTCCCCCACTTCGGCATGATCGTGCCCAAGTAGATGGAGAATGCCATGCACCACCAGAAGCTGCATTTCGGCTTCGACGGCATGACCGCGTTCTCGGGCCTGTTCGCCTGCTCGCGGCGTCGATATGACCACATCTCCCAGATAACGGCGGCCTGTTTCCGGGTCGGGTTCGTCGGCCGGGAAGGAAAGCACATCCGTCGGTGCATCGTGCGTAAGGAAAGCGCGGTTGAGAGCCTGGATGTGTGCATCATCCACCAAAACAATGGTTAAATCCGCATCCTGGGTACCGGAAAGGTCAAGCACCGCCCGGGCGGCCCGTTCCAGCAAATCTCCAGGGAAAGTTTGGCCCGACTCGCTTTCGATAAAAATCATTCGGTCTTCTCCTGAGGTCGATGTTGAGTCGGCACTTCCAGGGTGGCGGGTACTTCCACTGGATATTCGAGGCGCGGATGGTAGGCGACGCGCAGCGTGGTCACAAAGGATTCGGTGATGACAGCCAAGTCGCGCTGGGAAAGCGGAGCATCATCCAATTGACCATCCTTTGTGCGATTTTCAATGACACTACGAACCAGCTTACGTACTTCCTCATCGTTGGCCGGTCGTTCCGCGCGGGAACGCGCTTCCACACCATCTGCGAACATCAATAAGGCAGTCTCTTTCGAACGCGGAGCCGGACCGGGATAACGAAAACTCGCTTCGTCCACTTTGGACTTATCCCCTCCGGCTGCCTGCACAGCCCGGTTGTACTGGTACCGGGTGATAAGCGTACCGTGATGCTCGGCAATAAAATCCTGCAGGCGGCGCGGTAAATGATGCTTGCGGGCCAATTCCAAACCATCCGGGACATGACGTATGATGGCCTGGGCGCTATCCTCTGGTTTCAAATCATCATGCGAGTCAATCTGGCTGGGCGGCTGGTTCTCTACGAAAAAGAGCGGGTTGGCAGCCTTGCCCACATCGTGGAATAACGCCCCAACCTTCGTCAGAAGTGCATCAGCTTGAATGCGTTCAGCCGCCTGTTCCGCCAGGTTGGCAACCTGCAAGCTGTGTTGATAAGTACCGGGAGCGCGCTGGAGAAAGTAATTAAGCAAAGGCGAATCGGGGCGGGAAATTTCAAGCAATTGCAACGCTGTTGTCTTGCCAATGAATTGAGAAAGCAGGAATTGCAGCGGCAGCGCCAGGCCAGCCGAAGCAATGCCCATGAAAACCGCTGCGCCCATCAAGGTAACCACACCGATCCAATCCGTGTCCGTGGAAGGCAGACGGTAGGTGGCAATCATGGCTGCACCGGCCACCGCGATGGCCACTGCAGCATATAAGAACTGGGCCATGCGGCGAGCCTGACCCATGGCCAACACGCCGCATAAACAACTCAGCGTATAGTAAGAGGCCAGTCCAAGCCCATCCGGCGTGCCATAAGCACACAAGATGCTCATCACAAGCCCAAATACCATACCGCGTTCCATGCCGAATAGCGCGGCGATCAATAAGGCAAAGGCCGGTAGAGGAAAAAGATAGGGTATGACAGCCCGGTTGGGTATGGATACGCGCGCACTCACCAGGAAAATAATAAAAAGCAAGCCGAACAGCAGAATACTGCGCAGGTCAGACACAGCCACCGGCTGCCGGGCTGAGAAATACATGGCAGTGAAGGCCGCCAGGATTATCACCAGGACAGCCGCGCTTAAGAAGCCGTAGAGGGGGTCTTTGGATTGGATCAGTCCCAGAGCCGTAAGAGCTTCCAAATCCTCCGGGGTGACAACCTGGCCGCGTCCGATCACGGTTTGCCCGGCTACAAAAGAGCGGGTGATCAGTTGAACAGCACCCCGGGCCGTCTGGCGGGCTGCATCGGTGAGTTCCGGGCTGTAGAAACTGTTCGCCGTGATCATTGGCGAAACTAGTCCAACCACCAGTTCGGCTTCGCGTTCGGTCAGAGAAAAGCTGACCAAGGTAACCAGACCCTGACGAACAGCATCCAGGTTTTCTGTCCTGACCGGATTACGCATTGTTTCCACGAGCACATTAAAGGCTTCATTACTGACAAGATTCCAGCGGGAGTCCGGCAATCCCAGCAAGAAATCCATCAAATCGGGCGAGAGGGAAATTCCTTGAATGGCAATCAAGGCAGCTTTCTTCTCTTCGATGGTGGTGCTAACGTCAGACCGGACCGAAGATATGGATTGGAGGATATTGGTAAGGGTGGTGGCCTGAGTCCGTGCAATCGATGGATCCGGAGGAACATATACGGGAGCCACTGCGCGTTCGGCTGCGTCACGTGCTGCGTTGGTGAGAACCTGGCTGACATACTGGATATCGCGGGGAGCACTCAAATCCTGCGAGGCCACATCCCCAACCGCCAGCGGGAGAGAGGTTTGCCGCAACGACCAGGGCTGGATCAGTGCAAGGTAGCTGATAACACTTACACAAACCAGCACCAGGACCGGAAGCAAAACCTGCCGGGAGAAGAAACGCGGCGCTTGAGGAGTAGATTCCATCAATTCACGCTCAACAGGAAGATCCTAGTGGTTTTTTTGGTAACGAAGCAAAGCTCGTTCGGGGAATGCTTGCCCAGCGGGTATCCCTGACGGGAGGCTTCGCGATGCTGCACAATCGTCGTCATCCCGAAGGACATCGGGACGATGAAATAGGTCTCCATGCAATGTGACAATTCTCTTGTTTCCAATACCGCCGGAGGATTTATTGCTGCAAGATCTGGCGGACCGCCGCGCTGACCTGGTCTCCGGGAGCGCGACCAGCCACGCGCGGTAGAAGCAATTTCATCACTTTGCCCATGTCGGCTGGCGACTTCGCATCGGCTTCAAGAACGGCTGCCCGGACCAGCGCTTGCAACTCATCAGCACTCAACGCGGCAGGCAAATAGGCTTGCAAGACGACGATCTCGGCTTCGGTGGCTGCTACGATGTCCGGGCGGTTGGCGCCGCGGGCTTCTTCCACAGATTCCCTGCGGGTCTTGATTTCCTTCTGGATAATGCTTAATACCGCGGCTTCATCCAGTTTTACCTGCCGGTCGATCTCCACCTGGCGGACAGCCGCCAGGACCATGCGAACCGTGCGTTTGCGCACATCATCCCCGGCTTTCAAAGCTTCCTTAAGAGCAATTTCAAGTTTCTCTTTGGTATCCATTTTTTCTTATCCTATTATGAAACACTTGAGATTGTAAACTGCCACAGACTGGGCTTTGCCATTGGTCCGAATTGGTTTGAGCGTATCAGCAGAGAAAGCTGGTTTTCAAGGGATTGATCGGAAGTAGTTTGGAGAAATATTATACGCCAAAAGAGACTCATTTCCCGCCAATCTGGTTATAATTCCTGCATGTCATCCATCTTTACGCGTGCCGGAGATGACGGCACCACCGGTCTGCTCGGCGGGATTCGCCTGCCAAAGTATCATGCACGCATGGAAACGCTGGGCGTTATCGACGAAGCTTCGGCGGCACTCGGCCTGGCACGTGTCCAAATCACCGACCCGCAGACCGGTAACCTGCTGAAAGATGCTCAACGCGATTTATATACCATCATGGCTGAAGTGGCCGCTACCCCGGAGAACGCGCAGCAGTTCCGGATCATGGGATTGCAACGCGTTGAGTGGCTGGAATCACAGGTGGATGCGGTGGTCGCATTGGCGCCCATCCCGTCGGAATTCATCCTACCTGGAGATTCCCCGGCAGGCGCAGCGCTGGACCTGGCACGAACAGTCGTCCGGCGGGCCGAAAGAAGAGTCGCCGAACTGCTCGATAAGGGTGAAATTAAGAACACCGCGATACTGCAATACTTGAACCGGTTAAGTTCTTTATGCTTTGCACTGGAAGTATTTGAAAATGCGCAGGCCGGGAAACCCACCAGCCTGGCAAAGGAAAAATGATCGGAACATTCATCAATGTCGCTGCCATCCTGGTTGGTGGCAGCCTTGGCCTGCTCTTTGGAGGCCGCCTGCCCGAACGATTGAAGTCCACCGTTATCGCCGGTATGGGACTCTTTACCGCTGTCACCGGCATAAAGATGTTCATGGAAACCCAAAATTCTTTGATCGTGCTTGGCAGCCTGGTCATCGGAGCTATGCTGGGGGAATGGTGGAGGATCGAGGATGGCCTGCAACATCTCGGAGAGATCCTCGAACTGCGATTCGGCCGCTCCGAGAGCGGAACCGGGCGCTTCGTTCGTGGTTTCATGACCGCCTCACTGCTGTTTTGCATCGGACCGATTGCCATCCTCGGATCCATCCAGGCTGGCCTGAAAGGTGACATCAGCTTGCTGGCAATCAAGTCTGTGCTGGATGGGTTCGCTGCAATGGCATTTGCATCGACCCTGGGAGTGGGAGTGCTATTTTCAGCCGCCATGATCCTGATCTACCAGGGCAGCATCACTTTGCTGGCAGCTCAATTGAATGCGATTGTCAGTAAATCGATGCTGGCTGAATTGACTGCCACCGGCGGTGTGCTGCTGCTCGGGATTGCCATCAGCAGCCTGCTGGAAATCAAAAAGATCCGGGTGGGGAATTTTCTACCTGCACTGGTGCTGGCCCCATTAATCGTGTGGATTGTCAGTCTGTTTTAGCAGACAAATAAAAAAACAGGCAGAGCGCCATTAAGACCTCTGCCTGTTTTTTAGTTGATTGTTTTTTCTACTTGCCTGCCAGGGCGGCGTCAATGGTTTGGGTTGTTTGTTGGAAATTTGAAACAATTTTTCCATTGACGAAAATGCTGGGTGTGCCAGTAATCTTTAACGTAACTCCTTGTGTGATATCTGCCTGAACGACGCTGTTGTACTTTTTGGCCTGGTAGCATTGATTAAAGGCCGTCATATCCAGTTTTAAATTCTCGGCCATGGTGATGAGACGCGCATCCGTATACAGGGAGGCATCTTCGGTGATCTGGTTGGCATAAAGCGTATCATGATAATCCCAGAAATGGCCCTGTTCGCCGGCACACAACGCCGCATTGGCCGATCGCAATGAAGCATCCGTACCATCATTACCATCAATCACGATAAAAAAATGATAGGTGTAATAGACCTTGCCAGTTTCCACATAGTTCTGGATAACAACTGGTTCGATACTCTGAGTATAGAGAAGACACACTGAACAACGAAAATCCTCATATGCGTCTACTTTGACCGGAGCATTAGGATCGCCTAGGTGGACTCCATCCACCTTCGTAGTGAATGCTCTCGGTGTAACGACCACAACCGGCGTGGCAGCGGCGTTAGCAGCAGTACGGGCAGTCTTCAAAGATGGCAGTATGAGAGCAAAAGTCACCAATAGGGCGCCCAACACCACCAGCCCGATAACGATAATACGATTGCGAATTTGTTCCCGGTGGCGGCGTTCCCGGATTTCCTGGCGTTTACTCATGATAACTCCTCATTACTTTATTTTAAAAAGATTTTGCCATAATAGAGGCGGTTTGTCCAGTAAAAACCCCGTTTCCAGTTCGAAAACGGGGTTGCTCTCATCGAACATTAATTCTGGCTAATGCAGCCCTAACCAGGTCAGCATGGTGTTAAAAACTTCGGCCTTCGCCAGCTCGTTGTGAATCTCGTGATACATGCCATCCCATATCTTAAGGGTGACTTTATTTCCAGCTTTTTGAGCAAATTCCTGGCTGGCTTTGGCGGAAGTGATCGGGTCCGCTGCACCGTGCATAAGCAATAAAGGCAGGGAGAATTCGGCAGCATGCTCCAATGCCCATAACCCGGATTCGTAAATCGCCGTGAAGAGCCGGACCGAGATTTTATCATGCACCAGCGGGTCGTTTTCATAGGCAGCAACCACCGCCTGGTCATGGGAAAGACCCTGGGTGTTCAACTTGCTGTGCTGGGTAAAACCGGGAGCAATCCCGTTCATCAACCGGGCAAGCGTCACCTGGGAAGCCGGCGGATCGAAAGCCAGTTTCAACCAGGGACCGGTTGCAATGACCCCGTGCAAATCCGGCTTACGGCGCAAAGCGTAGTTCAGCACCAGGTTGCCGCCCAAGCTGTGGCCATAGAGAAAGCGCGGCAAACCGGCATAACGCAGCTCCGTCTGTTGGGAAAAAGAAGCAATATCATCCATCAGAGCACCGTAAGACGGGGTATGGCCACGCGGCCCGCCGGATTTGCCATACCCGCGCAAGTCGAAACCAAGCATTGCGTATCCTTTTTCTGCCAGCGCAGCCGCGACATGGTCGTAGCGTGCCACGTGCTCTCCGTGTCCATGTACTAGCATGATGGCGGCTTTCGGGTGGCCCAGTGGCGCCCAAGCACGCGCGTACATTTCCAAGCCATCCAAAGATTTCCATTTCCATTCTGAAATTTCCATATTATTTGCCTCCAAGATTGATCGCAAACCCACATGCAGGTTAAACGAACACAAAGAAAAAAGATTCTTTCATTTCTTCATTCATGCCGAAAACCCCAATAGGTTTCCAAAATCAGGCTTTAGGTCATAAAAAATATTTCAGCCCAGGTTCGGTTTAGCATTGCCGAAGCTGAATGGATGATCATAGTGTCTCTTCTTCAGGGAACCTGCAACTGGTATACCGGATAGCGTTCTCCAGTTTCGCAAAAACCAATCTTCTTATAAAGAGCCAATGAGGATAAATTATCGTTCTGGGTATTGACCGTCAGGTGGTACATGCTGCGACGCTCCGCCTGCTGGATCAAGTCAGCAACCAGCGCACGCCCCACTCCGCGCCCTTGCAATTCCGGCCGAACCGCCAGCCTGGCCAGGTGTGCCCCTAGCGGGTTGCGGGTGCTGAGCTGATATCCGATTATCTGCCCATCTGACTCCGCCACAGTCGCCAGAACAGCCTGCGGATACGCCCGTTCCAGGGATGGAAGTGAATTTTGCCAGAGTGGTTCGAAGGCAGCCACATCCACTTCTGCGACAGCCGGCAGATCATATTGAAGCATGCCCCTGACCAACAATCCGGCCGGCATGGATATATCCAATGAGGCCTGCGCATCGCGTTCGAGCATGACAATGGATTGGCGGTTTATGAATCCACTGGTTAGAACCAAATGGCTAAACCAATCCTGCATAACGATGGCTGCTACAGTAAATTCATTCTTGTGAGCCAGGTCAAGACGGACCGCATTCCAAAGCATCCGCCAGGAATCATCGACTGGCAAATTCCCGGAGTTAACGAAAAGCCGCACCCACGCCATCGATGGCGGGTCTGGAGGACAAGCCAGGGCAGAAATAATCTGTCCTTGATCCTCGAGCACGAAAAAAGGAGCAGATCCGATCCAATCCAACGGGTAGCGCCAATCCAGGTGACGATGGATGGTTGGGCTAGAATGCATTAAATTGGCTAGCTGGCGCTGGTCAGTCAGTACCGCAGGCCTTACCCTTACATCCACACCTACCATCATAGGCGGACGAAGAGAATTTTCTTCATCAAGCGCTGCTTCCAGTCAGGATTTTTGACACCCGCCAATCCAGACTGCAAGGCAATGATAGCATCGTAAATTTTAAAACGCCGCAGGTACAGCATGGTAAGTTGTTGCATAATATCTGCACGCAGGTCTCCCTCGCCTGCCTTTTCCAAGGCTGCACCTGCTCTCATATAATATTCCGTTGAATCTTTTAGCCTTTTGAGGGCTTGCAGCGCTGAAGCCTGGTTCGCCAGTGCCATGCCCTGACGTCTGAAATCCTCAGCACCGGCGAAGAGTTTATCGGTGCCATCAGCCGCGTCCAGAGCAGCTTGGGCCTCTCCGAGCATTAACAAAGCCACAGATTGGTTATTCTTCATTTCGGCTGACATGAGTGCATCACCCGCATTTACATAGGCGGATGCAGCTTCGGCAAATTCCCGGGCAGCCTGCAAGTAATTCCCCGCCTGATACGTCCGTTTGGCCAGGTCAACAATTTCCTGTGGGGAGGGCGTGTTTGTGATCATTAAAAAGTTATATCCAGCAAATCCTCAGCCACTGAGCGCAATTTTTGAGTGGACATTCCGCTCAACTTCATCGCCAGTTCAAGATATGGTCGGTTGACTGGTTTGCAAACAAAATTCTGCAATTCAGGAGTCAGTAGAAGAAAGTCCTGAATGGCTTTCTGTTGAATCATCCACTGGCCAATTCGGCCGGTCTGGTCGAAAATGGTTTCGATCTGACCGCCAAGCAACCCCACCAGACCTTCCAATTCAGGTAGCGGGATGGGGCGCTCGCCCAATTCATAGCTTTTTAAGCGGGCCCTGGAAAGGCCGGATTGTTCGGAAAGCGTCTGTATAGAAAGGCTGGCATTTTCGCGTTGCTGGCGCAGCAGGGCCCCAACCAGCCGTTGACGAATTGCGATGAGAGCAGGCAGGTTGAACGAATCGGTGACCGATTCATCATCCGACATGGCGTCCTTGCTCCAGAAATGATGCAGCGGCAGGTGAAGCGAGTAGGCCAGCACCTCCAATTCCGGCAGTGAAGGCGCTTTCCGACCTTCCTCCCAGGAACGCAGAACGCCACTCGTTACACCCACGAGTTTTGCGCACTCCGAAAGGGTCTTTCGCGCCGCCAATCGGGCATCCCGGATCAAGACACCTAATTTCCTTGTACGAAGGGCAACCTGAACTTGTATGCTCATGGATTTTCCTCACAATTTTAACAGATCGAACAAAAATATTATAGCAGAGAAAACCGGGCAATAGTTACCGTCGTTGATGCGCCATTGCCATATCGGCAGCCGTGGCACCAAAAATATCCGCGCCAAGCTTAAACCCGGCTGCTTCCAAGCGCGGACCGAATAATGGCCGGATGCCTGTCGCCTTGTGCTGGCCGAGAATCTTACCTGACGCATCCACACCAGTCTTGTTGAATTTGAAAATATCGCTCAAGACAATCACTTCCCCTTCCATGCCGGCTACTTCTGTAATGGCAGCAATTTTACGATCGCCATCCCGCAAGCGTGACATCTGAACGATCAGATCCACCGCCGAGGAAATTTGTTGCCGCACAATTTTTAGCGGCAGATCCATCCCGGCCATCAGAACCAATGTTTCGAGGCGGGAAAGCGCATCCCGCGGCGAGTTTGCATGAATGGTGGTCAACGAACCGTCATGACCGGTGTTCATTGCCTGCAGCATATCCAGAGCTTCACCGCCACGACATTCACCCACAATTATGCGATCAGGTCGCATACGTAGAGAGTTGCGTACCAACTCACGGATGCCCACCGCACCGTGCCCCTCCACACTGGCCTCCTTGGTTTCCAGGCGAACTACATGAACCTGCTGAAGCTTTAATTCGGCAGAATCCTCGATGGTAACGATTCGTTCCCCTTCCGGGATGAAACCAGACAGGACGTTGAGGAATGTGGTCTTGCCCGATCCGGTTCCTCCGGAAATAATGATGTTCAATCGACCAAGGACACAGGCACGCAGGAAATCGGCCATTGCATGCGTCAGCGAATCGGATTCGATCAATTGCTCGATCGTTAACTTTTCTTTCCTAAATTTACGGATGGTCAGGGAAGCACCATCTACGGCACAAGGAGGAATGATGGCATTAACGCGTGAACCATCCGGCAGACGGGCATCCACCATGGGACTTTCGGTATCGATGTGACGCCCCAAAGGAGAAACAATCCGTTCAATTATCTTCAAAATATGCAGGTCGTCTTCAAAGACAACATTCGTCCGCTCTATAAGACCCATTTTTTCTACATATACTTTTCGGGGTCCATTGACCATGATCTCGGTAACATCCGGATCATCGAGCAACGGTTGGATGGGGCCATAACCAGTGACTTCATCCAAAATATCGCGGATAAGACTGGCCCGGATCGAGTCGGAAAAGGTTAAATTAGTCCGTGTGATGGCTTCTTTCAAACGATCTTCGACAGCCGACCGGCGCTTTTCAGGCGAAAGGTCATCCACACTGTGATCCTGCGTAACCGACGTTATGAGATAATCACGCAGCTTTTTGTAATCGGGAATAGATGCACCAGCAGAATCATTCACACCTGGTGCAGTCATTTTCCATTCCTCTCCGGCGAATCCTTAATCTCGCTATCAGGAATTATCCAAACAATCCCATCACGTAACACTGCCATAAAACCGGCCTGATGAAGGATCTGTCCATCCTGTGAGTAAACAACAGCATCGGTGACAGCCATGAATTTTTCCGGAAGATCCAATTCGTCCTTCAGGCGCCGGTCCTGGGTGATATGGATATTTCCATGAATCCGGTGAGTGGTTGTCTGGATCATAACAGGAATGGGAGTTTTGGAAATAATATCTGTATAAAATTTCCCATTATCATCAAATTCTATTGTCATAGGGATTTCCTTAGAATCGTCAGCGATTGCTATGTTTGTCCATTTCGACCATCTCGTTGGCGGCCTGTTTGAGCAATAGAATGGTCGTATCATTCTGTAGCCTGGTTGCGATCGGCTCATGACGATTATTTGAGACGGTAAAATTGTCACCCATATATGGCATGTTTACCCGAATTGGCAGACCGATTCTTTTCTCCAACTCCGGCCTGGTTAAACCTTCCAATCCGACCGCGCGGTTCTGGAAGGGAAATATGCGCAGTGGATCCACACCCAGACCCTTGAGATATTCCAAAACCGTCAAGGTCAAATCCGCAGTTGCCAGGTCCGTACTAAGAATCATGACAATGACATCCGCCTTCAGGATGATTGGTAAACTGATACGGGAGAGGGTACGACCCAAATCCACAAATACAAAATCGTAAGATTCCAAAATTACTCTAAGCAGGTCTGCAACCCGGTCAGCGGGCAACTGTCTGGCCGACTCAGGATCTGGTGAGCCGGCCAGCAGGTGGAAATACCAACCTGAAACGCGCGGAAGATTATCCATGAAGTACGCCGGATTCATTTGGTCAGGTCCCAACCTGGCAGCCGTGACCAGGCTAAGATGTTCACTATAGCCAACGATATTGGCAATTGAACCAATCGGCAGGACCAGATCAATCAAAGCAACAGTTTTATCCGTCTTCTCACTTGCTAGGCACATGGCGATATTGGCACATAAAGTGGACGTGCCAGTACCGCCTTTGGCACTTACGAAAGTGACCAATTTGCCTTGCTTTTTGGGTACATTTTCTGTCCCACTCATAAAACGCGGTAGAAGCTCCAGTAATTTCTGTACTGTTTGTCCTGACTTGACCAAATACTCGCTGCAACCGGCCGCGAGCAGGGCGGCCATCTCCTGTGGATTCTCCCGGCTGCTTAGTGCCAACAATGTCACTTTTGATGTCCGGCGGTCCTGCCGGAGGCGGGTAACCAATTCAAGACCAGTCAGATCAGGTAATGCAGGATCGAGGATGATAATGCTGGGCTGGTCTCTCCAGGCCGAAATCAACCCCTCCCGCCCCATTGCAGCTGAAAGAACCGTATAACCACTTTTGTTTAATATAGCGGTCAAGTAATTACGACTGACAGAATCACCATCAATAATCAGGACAGAAAGCAGCGTTTTCTCCATACGTTAACCCTTTATAAAACAGTCTGCGCGCAGAACATCATCCTTCGATTGGAGGCATAAGGTAACCCAACCCGGATCGGGTGACAATATGCCTGGGTTCGTGGGGATCACTTTCCACCTTTTGACGCAAACGGGCAATTGTGACCCACAGGATTTCCTTATCATCCCGGTATTCCGGTCCCCACACACTTGTCAGCAATTCTTCGGCTGCCAAAACCTTCCCGATATTGTGGGTAAATTGAAGCAAGAGGCGGTATTCCGTAGCCGAAAGATAGACCGGTTGTTCTCCCAGCCACACTTCGGCGCGGGCAAAATCAATACGCAGGTCAGCATGGGTAAAGAAACGTTCCTGGCCTATTTCTGAAGTCTGGGCTCGACGCAGTACTGCCCGAACTCGTGCCAGCAACTCCATTATAGAAAAGGGCTTGACAAGGTAATCATCTGCGCCCACATCCAGACCACGGACGCGGTCCTGCTCTTCCCCTTTGGCTGTCAGCATGATGATGGGCACGGAGGAGAATTGCCGGATGCGTTGGCAGGCAGCGATTCCATCCATATGAGGCAACATCACATCCAATAGAATCAAATCGACGGGATTGGCAGAGAAGCATTCAACTGCTTCCTCGCCATCCATTGCGGTAATAACCTGGTACCCTTCCGTCAGTAGGTTGGCTTCGAGCAGGCGCAGGTAACGAGGTTCATCATCTACAACCAGAATGCGCATTGACATGGCTTTCTTCCTCAGGAAACTTTTCTTATATCAGCGGGCAACTCAATCTGAAAAGTGGTCCCTTTTCCCGGCGCAGTCTTGACTGAGATCTCGCCATGGTGCGCCAGGATAATCTGTTTGCAAATAAAAAGTCCCAGTCCGGTGCCACGTTTGCTTGGGTTGCCGGGAACGCGGTAGAAACGCTCAAACAGGAATGGTAAATGTTCAGACGGGATGCCTGCTCCCCGGTCTGTGAAATTGACAATCTGTTTTTTCGGATCAGCCTTAAGAGAGACGGTAATCCTGGAGCCGGGGGCATATTTGATCGCGTTATCAAATAGATTTTCAAAAACCTGCGCCAGATGGACACCATCACCCCGGATGGGCGGTGCTTTCACAATATTTTGAACGATCTCCAGATCCTTATATCGGCTCTGCGTACGCATTATTACATCCCGAAGCAGCGAATCCAACCTAACGGGTTGAAAATCCATTGACATGGTACCACTCTGCAAACGGGCCGAATCGAGGATACGGTCAATCAGGGTTACGAGATGGTCAGATTCTTCGTCAATGATATTTAAGAATTCTTTTTGCGTTGCAGGATCCCAGACGGTATCGGCGCGAAGGAGCGAAGTGGTGTAGCCTTTAATGAACCCAAGAGGTGTGTGGAATTGATGTGATATGGTGGCTATGAAATCATCCTGGAATTGTGCGCGCTGCCGGGCAAGCTCTAGTTGAGTCTGACTTTCTTTCAAAGTGCGGTTCTCAAAAATATGGTCCGTTTGCACTGCTGCCAGGGCAGCCAATGGCATTTGTTCAGCAGTATATTCCGGCCCACCAAATCTAACAAAAACGATCGCCCCTTTTCCGGTCGGAAGATTGAGGGGTAAACCGAGCAAATAGGGCTTATCGATTCGGTCAGGTGAAGATGAACCGGATGGGGTTACTAAGGTGATTTTACCGGTGGCAACAACCTGATTCGCAATCTCCTCCCCCCAGGATGCTTCAGCTTCTTTACTCCGTCCCCGGCCGACACTGCGTGCATAAACCGGTTCAGGTAATGCGCCCGCCAGTTCGATCAGGTAGATGGCGAGATTATCAAAAACAAATGCCTTTCGGAGTGTGATAAAAAGGGAATTGAGAGCTTTCTTCCAATCATCTTTGACATTGGAGTCGCACAACTTGGTAAATAATTCCAGCGTTTCGTTATCCATGGCAATCCCATTATCAATTGCTTCAAGGAACCGGCATCACTGCCAGGAGTGGGAAGGAGAAAGTGGAGCCCTGGCCTTCTACTGACTTGATATTTACTTTGGAAGCATGCGCACTGACAATCTCCTTCACCAACGCCAGGCCCAGGCCGGTTCCACTATAACGCCGAGTGGACGAAGCATCCAATTGATGGAATGCTTCAAACACTTCCTCCAGCCGGGTTGAAGGAATTCCAATACCAGTATCTGTCACTGTGACCATCACAAGCTTATCAGACTCTTTTGTGATGGAAAGATTCACCTGACCGCCTGAGGGCGTAAATTTGATGGCATTATCGATCAATTGGAGAATAACCCAGGAGATTTTTTCCTCATCCGCTTGGACAAAAGGAATATCGGGCTGGATGTTGAAATTCAATACCACATTACGGTCGCGCGCTTTAGATTGTGAGAAATTAATGATTTCACTTGCCACTTTATTCAGGTCAACAGGTTTCAGACGCAAGGTCATTTCTCCCCGGGCTGCCAGAGAGAATAAGATGAGGCTGTCAATCAGATTTTCCAACCGCCCGGTTGCCCGTTGACTGATTTGCAATGCATTTTTCTGTTCATCGCTGAGTGGCCCTAGCGAACCGGTTGTAAGTAATTCCAAATAACCCTTGACATGCGTGAGTGGCGTGCGCAGTTCATGGGAGATGTTGGCAACAAAATTCGCTTTCATCTGGTTCAATTCGGAAAGCTTGCGCAAAGCCTCTTGCAACTCCGCCGTCCGTTCCTCTACCCGATGTTCCAGGAACCGATTGGCATCTTCGAGGGCAGTCCTTAATTGAATAATCTGCTCAGTAACCGCATGATCAATTTGGCGGCGGGTGAGCAGATTGAGCTCCATCAACGCCTCGCCAAGAAGGCAACGCTCTCCACCCTTCTGTTTCTCCTTCTGGTAAGCCAGAGCCTTCTGCAGGTCCGCCTCCGAGATTTGGCCAGTCTGAACAAGGTGTTCGCCCAAACGGGGCACCAGGACTTCAGGTGTCAGTGGAATGGTCATCTCTGCATCCTCATGCTTGCCAGACCCAATCTCCTCCGACCATTGTCGCGATAGGCTGGATGGAATAAAGTTCGGCTGGATCACAGGCAAACGGATCGGTCTCAATAACAATTAAATCTGCTAGGGAACCGGCAGACAAATACCCGAGGCGGTCTTCCATTCCAGCAGCGTAAGCTGGACCGGAGGTAAACCCTGCCAGGGCTGCGCTTACTGAAAGACGCTGTTCTGGGAACCACCCATCCGGTCCCGGATAACCATCTTTGCGCTGCCTGGTGACAGCCGCATGCAAACCATGAAATGGATTGGCGCTTTCAACCGGGGCATCCGAACCAAATGCCAGGCGTGCGCCGTGCTTCAATTGGGTACCCCAGGCATAGGAAAGGGCGGCCCGAGCTCCAAGCAGCCGGTCTGCCATAAGCATATCTGAAAGGGCGTGAACCGGTTGCATGGATGCTATGATATCCAGTGCAGCCAAACGTCCGGCATCCTCCGGCAGAATGGTTTGAACATGCTCCATGCGGTGACGCAAGGTGGGCATTGCGTGCTCCCGTTCAAAATTCCGCAACCGGGCAAATCCATCCAAAACTTCGTGTACGGCCCGGTCACCAATGGCGTGAACTGCCAGGCTCAGGCCTGCAGCAGCTGCCTGACAGCCATGCTCGAAGACATTTTCAGCTTTCAATAGTAGAATACCACGATTCTGCGGCTCGTCAACATATGGAGCCATCAGTGCTCCGGTGTGTGTGCCGAGAGCGCCATCCGCGAACAACTTTATCGAACCAATCCTAAGATAATCGTCTCCAAAACCGCTGGACAGACCAAGGTCAACCGCCTGGGATAATAATTCAAAAGAAATGGATTTCAATACTCGTAGTCGCAACAGCCCACGTGCATGCAAGAGTTGCAGTGCCATAAAACAGCGTCGCCCATCAAAATCGTGCACACCTGTGACCCCCATGCGCCATAATTTCGGTATGAGTTGCTCGAAGGTTTTTGCAAGCGATTCAGAATCGGGTTCGGGTATGACATATTCAACCAATTTAAGCGCGTTCTCAAAGAGGATACCGGTTGGCCTCCCATGCAAATCACGTTGAATGCGCCCATCTATCGGATCGAGTGTTGTCGCAGTTATCCCGGCCAGCTTAAGCGCGGCACTATTCACCCAGGCGGCATGCAAAGATTTGGCTGTTAAATAGACCGGGGTTTGGGGCACCTGGGCGTCCAGTTCAGCCGCGCCAGGCCATTCGCCACCCCAGGCATTCTGGTCCCAGCCGTGTCCGAGCAGCCATTTCCCCGGCGGCATATCTGCCAGGCGTCCGGCCAGCCGCTCAAGGATTGCCTGCCTGGTCAGTCCTTCGCAATCAATTGCCTGCAGGCTACGGGCATATTCCTGGAGATGAATGTGGGCATCCGTCAGACCCGGTAAAACAAAACGCCCGCCCATATCTTGAGGCTTGACATTTTCATATTCAGACAGGAGTTCTTCCCCGCCCACCGCAACCAACCTCCCTAAATCCATGACAAGCGCCGATGCCACCGGCTTGGCAGAATCAAGAGTGTAAATACGAGCATTGTGGATGAGTTTCATATTACACTTGGGAAGCGGAGCGCTCTTCCTTGTTGATCAATCATTCAATAACCGCTCTAGCAATGCATTCAATTCCTCATCGGAATAATAGTGGATGGTGACGGTGCCACCCGTGCGACCGGAACGCAGGATGACCTTTGTCCCCAAACTTGTGCGTAGACGGTCTTCCAGTTCAGCCACTTCAGGATCAGCCGTCCGTTTTGATTTCCGGGAAGGTTTTTCTCCGGCAAGTTTTCGCACCAATTCCTCGGTCTGGCGGACATTCAATTCGTGCGCTATTAATGTGCGCAGTGCGGCCGTCTGGGCCTCCGTGGTAGGGAGGGCCAGCAGGGCACGGGCGTGTCCTTCCGAAATACGCCCTTCGATAAGGGCGTTTTTTACTGGATCAGGCAACTTGAGAAGCCGGAGGGTGTTGGAAACTGCCACGCGGCTTTTTCCCACGCGCGCCGCAATTTCTTCATGCGAAAGGTTGAAATCTTCGGCAAGCTGACGGTATGCTTCGGCCTGTTCCAACGCCGACAAATCTGAACGCTGCACATTTTCAATAATGGCCAATTCCAGGCGCTGCTGATCGGTGGCCGAGCGGACAAGTACCGGCACTGAGGCCAGTCCCGCCAATCGAGCAGCCTGCAAGCGGCGCTCCCCGGCAATTAAAATATAGCGTCCCTGCATGTCCCCGGGAGTTACAATTAATGGCTGAAGCACCCCATGCTCACGTATCGAGGCGGTTAAATCCTGCAATTCCTCGGGATGCATCATACTGCGCGGTTGGCGTGGGTTGGGAAGAACCAGATCCACCGAAACCAACATAACGCCGTTCTCTGCCAGCGCGTTTTCCCCTCCTGGGATAAGCGCTCCTAAACCCCGACCAAGACCGGACTTTTGTGGCATAGGTTCCTCCTTATTAACTATCCAAAATCAGGAGGATTCACATGTCGAGACAGGGCTCTTACCATGTGGTTCTTCCATAAAATTTCGGATAGACCTAAATCTAATCTATTCTACACTTTCTGTAAATGCGATGCCATCACTTTTCAGTAATTCGCGTGCCAGCGCTTCGTATGACCTGGCAGCATTCGATCCTGGAGCATAGTCCGAGACCGGTAGACCATAGGAAGGAGCCTCAGCCAGCCGCACACTGCGCGGAATGATGGCTTCGAAGACCTGTTCCTGGAAATATTTATGGACTTCAGCTACCACATCTCCGGAAAGATGCGTCCGGCCATCGAACATGGTCAGGATAACCCCGCGCACTTTCAGCCCGGGGAACAGTGCCGCACGGACACGCTGAATGGTGTGAGTCAATTCGCCCAGTCCCTCCAGTGCCAGATATTCACACTGCACCGGGATTAATACGCCATCCCGGGCTGCCATCAACCCATTGATTGTGAGCAACCCAAGCGAGGGCGGGCAGTCGATCAGGGTATAGTCATAGCGATCCACCAAAGGTGCCAGGGCCTGTTTTAGCTTGGATTCCCGGCCCAGTTCATTGACCAGTTCCACTTCCGCCCCTGCCAGGGAAGGTGAGGAGGGTAGCAGGGCCAACTTGAGACGCGGGTTTTGAAGCAACAGGGCGTTTGCAGGTGCGCCACCCAACAGCGCTTCATATGTACCGCCCTTGACGGTGCGCTTATCGATTCCAAGCGACGAGGTGGCATTGGCCTGCGGATCGGCATCCACAATCAAGACACGCTGTCCAAATTTAGCCAGGTAGGCTCCCAGGTTGATCGCAGTGGTGGTCTTACCCACCCCGCCCTTCTGGTTGACGAGTGAATGGACGCGGCCCACTACAATACCTCCACCAGGCAGGATTGAATTTCATCCAGGCGAGGAATTCCTTCCAGCCCAGGCCGCGCCACCGAATAAGAAGCCAGGTGCGTAGCGAACTGCGCGGCCGCCCAGGGATCCTGAGCGACTGAGAATCGCCAGAAAAAGGCTGCTGCAAAAATATCACCGGCGCCGGTGGGATCCACTTCCTGTATTTTCAAGGCTCGGAACCGCCGTAAATCGCCATTCCAGTATAAGCGCGCCCCATCAGCGCCCTCCGTCACTGCCAGTACAGGGCAGGCATTTGCCATGGCTTCGATCTGCAATTCATCTCCAGCTACATCTTCGAGGCTGAGCACGGCGGCGTCCGCTTTCGCCAAGGCAGGCAAGGCTTCGGGCCAGACACCGGCATGAATTCGGCCGTCGCCATCCCAGGCGCGCAGCCAGCCCTGCGGAGTCATACCAAGCATTGAAGTTGAGAATTTCCCATCCACCAGGGATTTGGCCTCACCGGCAATCGGCCCAATGTGGACGATAGGCGCATCCTGCCAGATGGAGGGGATATCTTCATATCGGAGGTCCGTGGCGATATGGTGGATAACCTGACGGCGGCCTTCTGACAGGTAGATGTTTTCAAAGGTGGTGCTATATTCCGTGACCGAATTAATGACCTGGATGCCGTCCAGCACCTCCAGGGGCATTTCCCGCCCAAGTGCAGTGACGACTCCCACACGCAATCCGAGCGCACGCGCCGTCAGGGCGACATATGCGGCGGTGCCACCCAAACGCGGACCATTGGGCGTAAGATCACAGGCGATGTGACCTATGACCAGATAGTCTACCGGGGTGATGGTGACGCTGTTTTGCATGGGCAAATTATACCTGACCGGGGTGGTAAGCGGATGCAGAAAACCCTTTTATATTTGGGTTTTACGATCGGTGATTGAAAACAAACGGGAACAAAAAGGACTGCCGGTATTGTGGGGCAGTCCTAGGATATTAATACAAGGAGTAAATTATAGATGATCTATTAAATATGAAGATCGGCTGGTCGCAGCCGGCACGAGCTATTTCGGGACGATGGTGACTTTGCGGCCGGGCTCTTCGCCGATGGACTGGGTGGCGACTCTGGGATGGTCGCGCAGTTCGAGGTGAACGACGCGGCGCTCGGAAGCGGGCATGGGTTCGAGCACTTGCCGGCGGCCGGTCTTGATGGCCTGGTCGGCCATGCGGTTGGCCATCTGGCGCAATTGGCGTTCGCGGCGGGCACGATAGCCTTCCACGTCTACAACCACCTGCACCCAGTGCTCGACCTGCTTGCTGACGATAAGGTTTACGATGTATTGCATGGCATTCAGGATTTCGGCCCGGCGGCCAATCAGGACGCCCAGATCGTCGCCATGAATATCCACCATGACGGGTTTCTGGCCTTCTTCATCCGGATCGCCGAAGCGGACTTCGATACGGGCCGGAATCTTCATTTTCTCCAATAATTCGGCCACCGTCTGGCGTGAAACGAACAGAAGATTATCATCCAGAACGCTGAAATCAGCTTCATTAACTTCGTTACTTTCAACCGACTTCGATTCAGGCGCAACCGGGAGGGTTTCCGGTTCGTAGGGCTTTTCCGATTTTTCCGGCTGCGTGGCAGCCGCGTGTTCGGTTTGGGGCTGCCGGACGGTCAGGCGGACGCGCGCCTGCCGCCCGCCGATGCCCAACAAACCCCGGCTGCCTTCATCCAACACTTCCACATCCACTGCAGATTTATCCAACCCAAGTTCGGCCAGGCCCTCTGCAATGGCTTCATCGACATTTGGGGCAATCTTTTCAAGGATGGTATGTTCGTTCATTTTTTCCTCGTCGCCAACGCCGGAACGGGTTTGTAACCTGGCATTAAAGCACGCCAGTTAACCTTTCCCAGAAGGGCATACTGCGCAATACCGACCAGGTTACCGGCAATAAAGTAAACAGAAAGACCGGAAGCAAAGGTCAGCGCAAAGTAACCAAGCAGAAGAGGCATATAAATTGCCATCATCTTGCCCATCATGGCGCCCTGGTCGCCTGGGTTTGTCGAGGCCGGCATGGTCACTTTGGATTGAACATACGTGGTGAACGCCACAATGAGAGCCAGCACCGGGATGCCATAACCAAACATATAGACACGTTCCGGTTGGCCCAGATTCATCCAAAGGAAACGGCTGTTCAGCGGAACCAGGTCACCAACATGGAAGAAGGAATAAACCGTGCGAGTCAGGATAAGCAACTGTAGAGGTGAAGCTGCCAGGGCGCGCATGATGCTTTGGTAGAGTCCGAATATGATCGGGATCTGGATCAAGGACGGCAGACAGGAAGACATGGGGTTATAGCCTATCTCCTTGTAGTATTTCATCTGTTCCTGGGCCAGTTTTTCCTTGTCATCCTTATACTTTTTCTGGATATCCTGCCATTCCTTGGAATTCTGCATTTCCTGCATCTTGGTGGAGCCCTTGATCTGGGAGGCCATCAATGGATGCGTAATCAGGCGGATAAGGATGGTGAATAGGATTATCGCAACCCCAAAGTTTCCGCCGATCAGTTTATAGATGAAAAGTAACGCATTTGTAAAAGGGGTAACTATGATTGTTTCCCACATATATCACTTCCTATTTGGGGGGTATGAACGACCATTTGGTCGCTCCGGCAGCATCGAGGGCCACAAGAACCGGGTCGGTACTGGCAGTACTGGTAGGCGCAACCAGGGCAAGAGTCCCGGCGGCCGCAGGAGTTGCGTACACCTTCATGGTTGTGGAGAGGCTAACGGTCTGAAGGAGCTTGCCCGTTGGATCAATGAAATAAACCGTCCCGGCTTCGGTCCCAACGACTATCTTACCGCCCCACATACAGGGGGAGCCAACGATGGCACCATTCAAATCCTGTTCCCAGAGCTTGGTGCCGCCCGAGACCGGGTAAGCGATAAACTTGCCATTGGCATCGCCAACATATAAATTGGTACCATCCGATACCGGGCCAGCCCAGATCCAGGATGAAGTCGGTTTCGACCACAAAGTTTTGCCATCGGTGGTGTTCATAGCATACAGGGTGCCGCCATATGTCCCTATGAAAAGATCATTGGCGCTGCCCAGTACAGGGGAACCCAGTACTGCCCCATCCAATACCTGCATCCAGACCTGCTTGCCGGTTTTGGCATCTACGGCGTACACTTTACGCCCCAGGCTGCCAAAATAGATATTGGTTCCATCCGAAACAGGGGCTCCCCAAATGGACTGGTCGGCCTCAAAGGTCCACTGAAGCTGTCCCTTCAGGTCCAATGCATAAATATTGTAATCGGCATTAGGAGCATAGATCATATTATTAACCGCCAATACGCCACCGTACCAGCGGTCGTGGGCACCTGTGAACTGCCAGTTAGACTGGCCTGTCTGCGGATTTAAGCTGTAAAGTTTCTTGTCGAAACCGCCAACAATCAACTGTCCGTCAGGTGTCAGCACAGGGGTGGCATAGAATGGGTTGGCAGCAGAAGAAGAAGCGGGAAAACGCCAGACTTGCGCACCTGTCTGCAAGTTCACCGCGTAAACGTATGGTCCTCCGGCGAGATAGGCATTCTTTCCATCAGCTGTCAAGGCAGACCAGGACGACGCGGTCAGGCCAGCTGCACATCCACTCAAGACCACGGCCAGGGGCAGCAATAGGCCGATCAAAACAAGATATTTTTTCTTCATGGAGCAGGTATTCTCCTATACAACGGGGTCGTAACCACCGGGATTGAACGGATTACAGCGCAACACCCGCCAGACCGCTTTAATCCCGCCCTTAAATACACCGAACTTATAAACCGCCTGATACCCATAATGCGAACAGGATGGGTAAAAACGGCAGGTATCGGATGGCAAGGCCTTTGAAAAAGTCATCTGGTACAAGCGGATGAGTCCCAGAATCGCCAGGCGCGGCCAGTTCCAGACTGTGTGGGGCAGGTCACGCAGGCGTGGCTCATTGGAATAATTACTGGGCAGATGTTCTGTCTTCATGGGTTTGAGTAAGGAGGCCAGCTCGCTTAAGCAAATTGGTTAAGGCTGCGCGTGTTTGCAGGAGGTCTGCATTTGGCAAAGGAGACCGGGCGATCAGCAACAAGTCGGAGCCGGAGGAAGTCTGTTCCATGAACTCGCTCATTGCTGCCCGCAGCAGGCGTTTGGCCCGATTGCGTTTGACTGCATTCCCGACGGCCAGACCGGCGCTGACCCCCACACGTACACCCGAATGGTCCGATTTCATGACATACAATACAACAAGCGGGTGGGCATACGATTTGCCGGAACGCCGCACCCGCTTGAAATCGGTTGACCTGGTCAGGCGAAAGCAGCGTTTCACCTGCAGCCTGCATTAT
>JBEKCT010000042.1:0-22494 GCA_050014715.1 Anaerolineales bacterium
GGCGGAGAGGGCGGGATTCGAACCCGCGAACCTTTGTGGGTTACACGCTTTCCAAGCGTGCGCGCTAAGCCAGCTACGCGACCTCTCCGTTTGAGCGGGCGAATTATACCAGAGAATCTTCGATATGTTTCGCGAACCGCCCATCCAGAACGAATTGTTTCCCGTTGGCTGGTTTTCCGTTTCCATTGGTCTTGCTGTTTAATGGTCCTGTTTTCTTTTTCTGGAAAACGGAAATAACGCGGGCAGGCAGGAGACCCCAGCGGCTGGCGCCAAGGTACAAGATCTCGAGGATCAGGTCCTCGTAGGAAATACCCTCAGAGGCAGCCTGGATGCAAAGGTCACTATAACCAGGTGTCAAGCCAGGCAGGGTGTTGATTTCTATTAAACGTGGCTGACCTTCGGCATCGAGGCGGATGTCGGTACGAGATATATCCAGTGCTCCCAACACGACATGCGCACGATACGCCAGATGCTGAAGCTTCCTGGTAAGTTCGGGTTCAACCGGGGCCGGGCAAAGGTAACTGGGTGCGCCTTCGGACCCTACGGATTGGGCCTTGGCTTCAATCCCATAGACGCCGGGCGTAACTGAGCGCGAACTATCCAGCTCGAGCACAGGCAGACGATGGAAACCGTCTTTATCGTACCATTCGGGGTGGCGTGAGTAGAGAATGGTGTCGTGGCGCCCCATTACACCGACCGTAAACTCGCGACCCGGTAAAAAGGCCTCGACCAGGGCAGGTTGGTGGTACATGCGGATCACATATTCAGCACGCTCACGCAGCTCGGCTTCGTTGTTGACAATGGCCTTGGCATCCACGCCCATGCCGGTGCCTTCACGGGAAGGTTTCACGAAAAGCGGGAAACGCAACTCAGGGCGCAGCGGTTCGTCACCGAATGTAAACTCCTGGAATGGGGCAACGGGCAGGTTGCGGTCCCGCCACATGCGTTTGGTCAGCGTCTTATCCAGCGAAACAGCATTGGTGAGGACACGCGAACCGGTATAGGGGATTTTTAACATTTCCAGCAAGGCTGGAGTTTGGGCTTCACGAGCGTCGCCCCCTAGGCCTTCGGCGATATTGAAGCAAATATCCGGCTTGATTTCCTTTAGGGCTGTGGGCAGGTTCGCGTCGGCCTGGATAAAGAACGTCTTGTGGCCATCGATTTCAATGGCTGCCCGGATATAATCTATCGTTTCTATATAATCGTAGTCCGCTCCGGCATCTGGTGGAACATCCGGTGGGAGAGGCTTGTCATGCTCCTTAATGTTTGCGAGCACTGCCACACGCCACGGATGCGCCGGACGCGGTAGACAACTGGGAGGCTTTTCGTTATCCTTTTCTTGATCTTGCAATGTAATTGTCATTTTATTTTCCTCGATTTAGAATGGTATTCTACTTTGTAGTATACGATAATATACGAAAATAACAAGAGGTGGATGGAGATTTTAAGCTTTCTATCACTTACCAATATCACTGCGCAACAAACGGTCCAATAGACCGAAATCCACTCTTGCAGTAAGGTCCAGGCTCAAAGGCGTCACCGACACCTCGCGCTGAACACGCAGGACATAGGCATCGCTGCCTTTATATTCGTTACCCAGCAAAGCGTCTTCGACATAATCAAGCCCTACAGGTTCAGCCCAGGTTTTGCGTTTTGGGGCAACTGGCACATAATATTGCTGGCGGGCGATATGCGTAACCTGCCAGGCTGTTTCCAGTGTGGCGTCGCAGGGAACATCCACTTTAAGCAGATCCACATCCGGAGGAAAATGTTTCTCCAACAATTGGCGGGCAAAATACGCCGTGAAGTGGGCTGCGGCTGAAAAGTCGACGTCTTTGGAGAGCGATAGGTGGTGCTCCCGGTCGGTCTGCAGGGACATCGCCAGAGATGGGATTCCATGAGAGGCAGCCTCCAGTGCCGCGCCGACCGTTCCAGAAATGGTGACGCCGGTGGCCACGTTCTCTCCATAATTGATACCGGAGACCACCAGATCGGGAGGCTGAGGCATGATCTCCAATATGCCGTGTTGAACGGCCTGGGCCGGACTCCCGCCAACTGCGTACACGCTCCAATTTTTCCCGTGGATCCGCACAACCTCGGTCCGAATAATGCCATCCGAACTGGATGGCAGGCTGCGGCCCATCCCTGAGGACTGGTCTCGTGGGGCAGCCACCGTTACAAATCCGAGCTCGCTGAGCACTTCAGCGGCAGCCCAAAGACCCGGCGAACGGATTCCGTCGTCATTGGTAAGCAGTATCTGGCACTTCCCCATTGCACCTCCTGAAATAGAAAGAAGCGGGAATTCCCGCTTCAATGGTGCCCCTTGTGCGATTCGAACGCACGGCCTTTTGGTCCGCAACCAAACGCTCTAATCCGCTGAGCTAAAGGGGCGTAGGATTTAAGCGGGGAGAATTCTAATCGAGAAAGCCATACCGGTCAAGCTTTCCCAGATTCATAATTTCACAGGGAGGCTGGGCGGAATGGGCCTACATAGAAAAAGCCTTTTCTTCTATTGAAAAATCGGTCTTTTTATTCTACAATAGACAGGTATCGAAATTTTACCATTTTTGGATACCTTGCTGGCCTGACGATTCGCGATCTGTTCTTTTACCCATGCCCATCCTCACTCTTACCACAGATTTCGGTGACAAAGACGGTTTTGTCGGCACGATGAAAGGCGTCATATGGGGCATCTGCCCTTCTGTGCAGATTGCTGATATCAGCCACTCGATTGTCCCGCAAAACGTGCTCGAAGGTGCGTTCGTACTCTGGCGGGCTTATCCTTTTTTCCCGGCCGGCTCAGTCCATGTGGCAGTCATTGACCCCGGCGTAGGCACCCACCGCCGTAAGATGGCTGCCCGTCTGGGTGAGCATTTTTTTGTTGGACCGGATAACGGCCTTTTCACGCCCGTCTATGAAGATGCCGAAAAGAACGGCTGGCCAAAGGAAATCGTCGAGCTGAAGAATAAGAAATATTTTCTATCAGAGGTCAGCCATACTTTTCACGGCCGCGATATCTTTGCCCCAGTAGGGGCAGCTATAGCTAATGGCGTGCCTTTGGGAGATTTGGGGACTGCCATAAACGACCCGGTACGATTGTCCTTGCCAAAGCCCGAAAAGACCATTAACGGTTGGTGGTCCCACGTTACGGTAGTGGATATTTTTGGGAACCTAAACACTGACCTGCCAGCCTCGGTACTGGTTGACCAAGAAAACATACTTTTTCGCATTCTGGGCCGGGAGATACAAGGCCTGGTCAATTCCTACGGCGATGAGCAGCCCGGTACACTGGTGGCCATGATAGATAGCGAGAACTTTATTGAGATTGCCTCTGTCAACGGTAGCGCCGCAAAAGTGCTGGGAGCGCAAAGCGGTGATATCGTCGAGGTTATTTTCAAGTAAAGGACGGATTACTGTTTGCTTTCGGCGTATTGATGCTGGTGGCCGGCTTCGTGCTGGTTTTCAAAGGTTACGGGGGATTCTGGGTACCAGAAGCACTAATGCGTCTGGGTACTGGCTGAAACTTGATCAGCGCTTGCATATCCATCCGAAAAAATAGAAGAGCTGCATTTTAAAAACAGGCATTTAAAATTAGAACCCCTCCCAAATTTTCTGGTATTTTTTTATTCGAGAAGTTTCTTCCAATCCAACTCTGCGGCTGTCTTGTGGAGGCGATGGTTGTCGTCCACGGGAAGATAAGTCAGGTGAGTAAAGATTTTTTCGGCCAATTTTCTGGTGGGTTCCAGCGGGATGAATTCATCATGGATTCCCTGAACGATGATTGTGGGGATGGAAATTTGGGAGGAAAGACTATTTGTAAACCCGGGCAGGGTCAATGCCGGGGCGAGCAATACCAGTTTCCGTACCTGATCGGGATGATTCATCGCAAACAGGGAGGCCATCAATCCGCCCAGACTTGAGCCGACCAGAGTCCATCCGGTTTCGGCTCCCAGAATTTTCTTCAGTTGCTCCATTCGTTCTGGCAAGCCGCCAACAAAATCCGGAATGAGCAAGTCCGGGAAGACGTCATGCAGCAGGGCAGCTTTATAGGTCTGGCTGCTGCTGTCTGAACCATGAATGAAAAGGATATGCGAGGGGTCAATCATTAGCTGATTATACAAAGAATCCCGGATTCTAACGAATATCCATAAGGATCTGAAAATAAAATCTGGTTAGAGCCGATTATATTTTGGACCGTATCGGCAACCCAGACAGGGACCATTCGTTGTGAGGCGGGCTCCCAATATTCAATTGTGCTATACTAGTATATGAAATTAACAACAGCAGTGCATTGATCTATTTTGTTCCTGTGTGTTGCGCAACGAGGTTACCCTACATAGCTGTAATTATCCATCTTTAAGTCTTCCCAGGTTTCTGCATTTATGGCAGGTCATCAAAGCCAGCTTGCCTGTTCGTCCCCTGATTCTTTCCCCAATTGTAGGACAAGGAGGAATGGCAGCAAAATGCAGGAAGCAACAGAGCAAATTTTATGCCTGAAGATGAAACTCGTTCCCCCCTTGAATTACTTTATAATGTCAGCCGTGAACTGGCCTCGGCCCTGGACTTGCGAACTGTATTGCAGCGCATTCTGTTTCAATCGCTTAAGTATGTTGGCGGCGAACGCGGCAGTATAGTCGTCATGGACGACAATGGCAAAGTCGTTGATTCTGCGATTGTCTACGGGCGCAAGATTCACGACCATACCACACAACAACTACGTGAAACGGTAGAACGCGGCCTGGCTGGCTGGGTTGTCCGGAAACGACAACCAGCCTGGGTACCGGATACCAGCCGGGACGAGCGTTGGCTGCGCCGCCCGGATGATGCGGTCGACAAATCAGGAGCCAAAGCCGCTTTATGCGTGCCGCTAATGGCACGCGAACGCCTGGTGGGGGTACTGACTCTGGTTCACCCGGAGCCGGGCGCGTACACGAAAGAGCATTTTAGCTTGATGCAGGCCATTGCTGATCAGTCCGGGATTGCCGTATTAAATGCCCGCTTGTATGCAGAGAGCCAGCGCCAGGCGCGCGTGATGACTGCTCTGGCAGTCAGTGCCTCCGCGATCAATGCTTCTTTGCGTATGGATGAAGTTCTCCAGCGCATCCTTAATGAAACCATCCAGGCTTTGGATGTAGCAACGGTGACGTTAGCGCTGGTGGAACCAAACTGGGACTTGATCTTCCGCGCGGCTACAGGCGAGTTCACGGATGGGATCATCGGTAAACGGGTTCCTGCCGGACAAGGAATCGTTGGCTGGGTTGTGCATGAAGGTGAAGGCGTCGTCATCCCGGTGGTCCAGGAAGATAGACGTTTCCGTCCTGGTGTTGAGCAGTTCGAGGGCTTTGAAACGCGCGCAATGGCAGTTGCACCCATTTATGCACAGGAACGCGTAATCGGAGTATTACAGGCCATCAACCCTCACTCTGGCGCATTTGACCCGGATGCTTTGCTGGTGCTAGCCGGAATCGGAAACCTGGCTGGAACCACCATCCAGCATGCACAGTTATTCGAGCGCCTGCAAACTGCACACAAACGCTACCGTGAGTTGTTTGATGATAGCGTTGACCCCATTTTTGTGACAGGCTGGGATGGAAAGATTCACGAGGCCAATCGCCAGGCGGCACTCATCAGCGGCTATACCTCCAAACAACTGCAAGGGATGCTCATTAATAAGTTGCACGATGTCACACGCGGCGATAAAACCGTCAGCGTCGAAAAACTTAAATCCGGCGAGACGATGAGTTATGAAGCGGTCTTGAAGAGTTCAACCGGACATGCCATTCCCATCCAGGTTCAGGTCCGGCGGGTGGTTTTTGAAGAAGCCGAATCATTGCAATGGCTCATGCGTGACATCACCGAGCGTAAAGACCTGGATATGTTGCGCGAAGACATGCTGTCCATGATCTATCACGACTTGCGATCGCCGCTGGCAAACATCGTCTCTGGCCTGGATGTGTTGACAACATTGTATCCTGGCCATGAAAACGAAAACCTGCAATCGGTGGTGACCATTGCGCGGCGTTCGACCGACCGCATCCAACGGTTGATCAGTTCATTGCTCGACATTAACCGGCTGGAATCAGGCCAGGCTATCCTATCCCAACAAAGAGTGGTGGTGTCCATGCTGGCCGAGGAAGTGATGGATGCAGTTCTTCCCATGGTTGAAAGCCGGCACCAGACTTTAACAAACAACTTGCCGGAGAAATTACCACCTGTCTGGGTGGATGTGGACATGATCCGGCGCGTCCTGATCAACCTGATGGAAAACGCCTCCAAATTCACCCAACCAGAAGGCAAGATCGAACTCGGGGCCAAACGTGATGGTGATTGGCTGCAAATGTGGGTGCAGGACAACGGCCCGGGCATCCCGTTTACCGATCAGGAAAGAATCTTTGAGAAATTTACCCGCTTAAAAACAGAGGGATCTACAACCGGCCTGGGAGTAGGTCTGGCTTTTTGCAGGTTGGCAGTGGAAGGTCATGGCGGAAAAATATGGGTAGAAAGCAGTACCGGCCAAGGAGCCAAATTTAATCTGACTCTACCTTTAGCAAACGAAAAATAAGTTTTCTCTCAGGAGTATATATGCAGTCCATTGCCAAAGATGTTTATATCGAGGTTGGCTATCCGGGCGCAACATTGGGAGTCATCTCTCTGGCCCACGGGTTGGTTCAGGTTGATGCGCCACCCTCCCCGGAAGATGCTCGTATCTGGCGGGCAGCTTTGCTTAGCCTCGGAGGTGGATCTGAGCGGTTGTTGGTAAACCTGGATGCGCACCCGGATCGTACTTTGGGAGCACGCGCAATGGACTGCACCATTATTGCCCACGAGAAAACGGCCCAGGTTTTTCGTAGCCGGCCGAATACATTTAAAGCCCAGGGAGAGGATACTGGCTCAGACTGGGAGAGTATTCCTGGTTTGGGGAATGTCCGCTGGATTTTGCCGGAAATTACTTTCAGCCACCAAATGATCCTTCACTGGGATGATAACGCTCCAATTGTGCTGGAGTATCATCCCGGACCATCGGCTGGGGCCTCCTGGGCCATTCTGCCAGAGGAAAAAGTCGTTTTTGTCGGTGACGCAGTTCTTCGTAACCAGCCTCCATTCCTGGCAGGAGCAGATTTATTGGCATGGTTGGAGACTCTGAAACTGCTGCTTTCTCCTGCATATCGGGGCTGGCTGGTGGTCAGCGGGCGTGGCGGATTGGTAAATGCTGATCTCATCCGGGCTCAAAGAGATTACCTTGAGCAGGTTTTAAACAAGATCGAAAAACTGGCACAAAAAAAGAGTTCACCGGAATCCGTTGAGAATCTGATCACGCCCCTTCTAAGCTCTTTCAAGATCCCTTCCAGCCGGCACCAAAAATATGCCCAACGCCTGCGTTATGGTTTATACCATTATTACGCCCGGCATTACCATCCGGCCAGTAATGTAGCCGGAGAGGAGTGAGTTAATCGTGGCAGGTGAATACCAACCTGTTTTTGAACTGACCAGGGGGAACATTGTTGAATCAACTCATTTTGGGTCGATTGCTGTGGTTGATTCGAATGGCCGTTTGCTGGCTTGGCATGGAGAACCAAAATTAGTAACCTTCATGCGGTCAAGTGCCAAGCCGTTCCAGGCATTGCCATTTATTGAGCACGGCGGTGACAGGACCTTTCATCTGACATCCAAGGAAATCGCCATTATCTGTGCGTCGCATGAAGGCACGGACCAGCATGTAGAGGTTATCAAGGGTATCCAGGCCAAAGTGGGTGTATCCGAGGGCGACTTGCTTTGCGGTACGCACCTGCTATCTCATCTTCCAACCATAGACGCGATGAGGACTCGTGGCGAGAGGCTCTCTCCCAACCGGAACAACTGTTCTGGAAAACATACCGGCATGCTGGCACACGCCCGTATGCGCGGCTTACCGATTGCGGATTATGTCAACCCGGAACATCCCATCCAAAAATCCATTCTGGAGACTATATCGGAAATGTGCGGGATCGAGGCTGATCGGGTGGAGATCGGAACGGACGGATGTTCCGCTCCCAATTTTGCGATGCCGCTTTCCAACGCTGCTCTTGGCTTTGCCCGCCTGTGCGACCCGCGCAGCCTTTCACAGGAACGTGCAAGCGCCTGCCGCCGGATCACTTCGGCTATGATGGCAAACCCGGTCATGGTCAGCGGCATAGGACGCTTCGACACACGCGTGATGGAAGTATGTTCAAAGCGCATCCTGGTGAAGGGTGGCGCGGAAGGCTATCAGGCCATGGGAGTAATGCCCGGAGCATTGGGCGCAGAAAGTCCAGGTATTGGGATCGTTTTCAAAG
Source organism: Anaerolineales bacterium (assembly GCA_050014715.1). Classification (GTDB taxonomy): domain Bacteria; phylum Chloroflexota; class Anaerolineae; order Anaerolineales; family Villigracilaceae; genus UBA877. Next base: position 8,313 of record JBEKCT010000042.1, read on the forward strand.
TGTCAGATGGCGATATCTCGGTGCGTGGAACGGATGGTTCTTTCCATAACCGGGCCCGTCCGCCGATCGCGTTGGAAATCCTTAAACAACTTGATATTATTTCCGAAAAGGAAATGAAAGCACTAGCCGAGTTCGGGCCGGTGACGCCGGTCACGAATGCTCGAAAAATCGTGGTGGGGGAAGCCCGTCCGGTATTTCAACTCAAACGAGAGTAAATAAGGTATGGGCGGAAACCTTTCCGCCTTTTTATTTGGCACATGCGCACTCTTTCGGATTCGTTTCTACAGTTTTTGGTCACCCAACTGGATAACGAAAACACCATTGGCGTGACAATGACAGGCAGTTATACGCGTGGTGAAAAAGGGCCTTACAGCGATGTGGATATCCATTGCTATGTAAAGCAAATGCCTTCCAATGCAGCAGAAACGTCCTATCTGCGCTTCATAAAAGGCAACCTGGTTAGTGTTTCCTTGACCACGCTGGAAGGAGTTTACAACAGCCTGCGAAATCCGCAGAATTCCATCTGGATCATACCGGGGCTTCGTCAAAGCCGTATATTGATGGATAAAGATGGCTCGATTGCTGCCCTGAAGGAATTCGCTGCAAAGATTAGATGGAAGGTTTTGCAAACATCTGCCAATGAATATGCATCCTGGAATCTTTCCGGTTGCACTGAAGAAGTCTATAAAATCCTGGCGGGATTGGCACGGCAGGATGAGTCCAAGACCCTATATGCCGTCTGGGGTTTAACACACGCGTTGGCCAATGCATTGCTCATCCAGCGTGGAATACTTATCCAAACTGAGAATGCCTACATCGATCTTGTCCAGGAAACAGCTGGCCGTAGCTCTGAGTGGACGCGTCATTTTCGTCTGGCCGTCGGCCTTGATCTGCTTCAGCCAGTAGAGTCGGCTTATCTCGGTTATGGTGTCGCTAGTTTGCGATTGTATTGTGAAACCGCCAGGCTCTTACAGGATATTCTTTTACCGGAAGATGCATCCATTGTGACCCAGACGCTGGCGATTATTGCCGAGGCCGGTTACTGATGGAAATGTCCCAACTTGCCAGTGAAGTACACACCCGCCTGCTGGATTTTTATGGACAGCCCATCTGGCGGAATCCCTTGCCGCCAGTGGATGAACTCGTTTCGACGATCCTATCCCAGAACACCAACGATATCAATCGCGACCGGGCATTTGAGTCGCTCCGGAGAAATTTCCCAACCTGGGAGGCTGTGCGTGATGCCGATCCCGGCTCAATTGTTGCCGCCATACGATCGGCCGGGTTGGCCAATCAAAAAGGACCGCGCATCCAGCATGTTTTACAGGAGATTTCCACCGAACGCACTTCCCTGGACCTGAACTTTCTTAAAGATTTGCCGCTCGATGAAGCCCGCGCCTGGTTAATGAAGTACAAGGGTGTCGGCCCAAAAACCGCTGCAATCGTGCTGTTGTTCTCGTTGGACCGTCCGGCTTTTCCAGTCGATACCCACATCTTTCGGGTAACCGGACGCATAGGCCTGCTCCCGGAAAAGATGACAGTTGAAGATGCACACACCCACCTTGAGAAATTATTCCCGCCGGACACTTACTACGCGGCACATTTGAATATCATCCGGCTGGGGCGTGAAATTTGTTCGGCACGCAGCCCAGCCTGTCAGAATTGCCCACTTTCCAGACTTTGCAAATATGCAAAGAATCTTGGTACACAATGAGGTATATAATGTAATTGACTCTTTTAACTATAATCTTAAACTTTATATGGAAAGGAGGTGAGGACGATGCTGTGTAGTGTTCGCGAAGCTGGCCAAGGACTGGTTGAATATACATTTCTCTTACTTTTACTTGCAGTAGCAGTCTTATTAACTTTATTTTATCTTGGTCCAGTCATTGGCGTGGCATTTTCCAAATTGAACAGCAAGCTTGCGTCTTACTAGCGGGAATCTCCCGCCCAACTGACGAGAGATTCTCCGTCCCTCAGTTAGTATAATGGCAGCAGAGACCTAAATTCTCGCTTGCATGGACCACGCTCCGGCCCACGTTACTGTTACAGATAAAACCTTTCCGCGCAGGTTCTGCTCAGTTTCCGTGAAGACAAGTTTATTGGTGGGAGTGCGACCGCGCCAGCGGTCCTTAACTTTTTCTTCAAATAATACATCCACTTTTTTGCCTAAATAGCTGCGATTGATCTCCCCGGCGATATCCTCCTGCAACTCTTCCAGTAAACGGAATCGATGCATTTTTTCTTCTTCGGGTACGTCGTCGACAAAATTGCGGTCGGCCACGGTGCCTGGACGAGCCGAGTAACGCGCCAGGTGCACTACGTCCAGGCGCAGGTCTGCCAGGAGGCGGTAGGTCTCCATGAACTGGGTGTCGCTTTCACCAGGAAAGCCCACGATTATATCGGTGGCGATGGAACTGCCGGGGAGGCGTTCCCGGATTTTCTTAACAATTGCCCGGTATTCGGCCTGGGTATAGCCGCGCCGCATATTTTTCAGTACCTTATCGTCCCCTGCCTGGACCGGGATTTCTAGGTGTGGCATCACCTTGGGGAGTTCGGCTACTGCGTCCATAATATCATCGCCAAAGTAATTCGGGTGGGAGGTAAGGAAGCGGATCCGTTCCAGACCCTCGACCTGGTGCAGCATGCGCAGAAGCGTCGCCAGGTTCGGACCCCCGGATAAGTCTTTCCCATACCGGTCTATGATCTGACCAAGCAGGGTGATTTCCTTCACCCCCTGTTCCACCAATGCCTGGACTTCGGCCAACACTTCCGCAACCGGCCGCGACCGTTCTGCGCCACGTCTGGATGGTATGATGCAGAAGGTGCAGGCATGCGAACAACCCAACACCACCGGGACTTGTGCCGAGATCAGCCTGCCGCGCTCATATTCCGGCAGGACCAGGCCAGGCGCGTGCCCTGGCGAAAGCTCACCGTCCATAATAGCATGGCGGCTACTGTTTTCGACAGCTTCGAAAAGCAGTGCATCCTGCTGGGTCAAAAATGAGATCAGTGGACCCGGGTCTGAAGGTGGGGAGAAAACATCCACATACGGGAAGCGGGCGCGCAGCTGCTCATTATCCCGAATCCCGACCAGGCAGCCCATCAGGTTGACCACCAGTGCGGGATTCTTCGTTTTAAGAGGTTTGATGGAACTGAGCCAGCCAAAGGCTTTATCTTCGGCAGACTGGCGCACCACGCAGGTATTGAGAACGATCACATCCGCGTCTTCTAGCGTACCGGTAAAAGAATAACCCAGGCGTTCCAGGGACGATCCGACACGCTGCGAATCGGCCACATTCATCTGGCAGCCTTCTGTCCAAACGTGATATTTCTTGATTTTCATAGGGCAATAATTATACCAAGCTTATCAGCATTATAAGATGTGTGATCCGGCCGGCTCATGTTTATTGCCGGGGAAAGGAAACTTCCAAAACAGTATCTTTATCCGCCACCTGCCCTGTTCTTTTTACGAGGTGGGCGGAGCCAGGAAGCTGTATCCCACGAACTTCAGACTTGAAGGAGGTCGTGCCACCCAGGCCGGTTACCTTGACATGCATTGGATGGTGCATATAATCAGCCCATATCAAACGACGTACCCGGAGACAATACCCGCAGTGCTGTTCAGAGACCTGCCGGTCGGTGCGAGGCAGGCAGCCAGGCGGTGAAATCCACTCCGGTATCCTCAGCCATGCCGAAGGATAGTCGCTCCCGCAGAGACGCGCCAGATTTTGGCGCTGCCGTAAGAGAGCCGGGTCCGCCCGTTAGCGCGCGTACGAGAGGTAAAGCAGGTGGCACCACGAGTCGCCCCCTCGTCCTGCAATGGAGAGGGGGCATTCCTATTCCAAGCCAAATGCTTAATGCTGTGGCTAAACGCCATTCCGGAGGTGCACTATGTTGGACATCAATCTTATCCATGAACAACCCGACCTGGTCCGCAAGGCCTTGCGCGACCGCCAGATGGACACCGCGCCAGTGGACGCCATTCTTAAGTTGGACGACCAGCGCCGCGGCATGTTGACCAAAGTGGAAACGCTCAAAGCCGAACGGAATACAGTTTCGAAAGAGATCGGTCAAATGAAGGAGCCGGCTTCGCGCCAGGCGAAGATCGAGGCAATGCGCGCTGTCGGCGATAAGATTGCTGCGCTCGACAGGCAAATATCTGGAATCGAGCAGGAGCTCAAGGCGATGACTTCGGCGATTCCTAATATTCCGGATGCACGCACGCCCCTTGGCAAGGACGAAAATGAGAATGTAGTTCTTCGGACAGTTGGAGAACTGCCGGAATTCGATTTCCAGCCGAAAGCCCATTGGGACCTGGGACCGGCGCTGGGCATCATCGATTTCGAGCGCGGCGTAAAGATCACCGGCTCGCGCTTCTACGTGCTCAGCGGAGCCGGGGCGCGCCTCCAGCGGGCGCTGATCGCCTATATGCTCGACCTGCACATCCGCCAGGGCTATACCGAGCAATACACACCCTTCATGGTCAAGGCTGCCACGCTGTTCGGTGCCGGACAGTTGCCGAAGTTTGCCGACAACCTCTACCATGATGCCGAAGAGGATCTTTGGATGGTGCCGACCGCGGAAGTGCCCATCACCGGTCTGCTGATGGATGAAATCATCGACGAGGCCAGACTGCCCATCCGGTATACAGCCTACACGCCCTGTTTCCGGCGCGAGAAGATGAGCGCCGGTCGGGACGTACGCGGCATCAAGCGCGGCCACCAGTTCGACAAGGTCGAGATGTACACCTTCAGCAAACCAGAAGAGTCGGACCGGATGCTCGAGCAGATGCGCGCAGACGCCGAGGCGACCTGCACCGGCCTGGGTCTTACCTATCGAGTCAAGCAGTTATGCACGGGTGACATCGGTTTTGGCGCAACCATGACCTATGATATCGAGGTCTGGGCGGCCGGCCAGGAGGAATGGCTGGAGGTCTCTTCGGTGTCGAACGATACCGATTTCCAGGCGCGCCGGGCCAATATTAAATACCGTCCCGCTGACGGCGGCAAGACCCGTTTCGTTCACACACTGAATGGTTCAGGCCTGGGTATGCCGCGTACTTTAATTGCTGTGCTCGAAAATTACCAGCAGGCTGACGGATCGATAAAAATACCAGAAGTTCTACGTCCATGGATGGGCGGAGTGCAAGTCATCCGTCCTTGATTCGCACGGTAGCGCTGCATGCCAATCTTACCCTTTACCATCGATGTTCCTTTGCTCATCAAGAGCATCACTTTGACGGTCATGCTGGCAGGCTTGCTGGTACTGGCGCTTTTACCGGGATTGGTCATCATCTGGGCGGCGGCGCTCGGTTACGGGTTGGTGGCCGGATTCGGGACGCTGGGTTGGATCATGTTCGCCATCCTGACGGTGCTAATGATCGCCGGGGGGGTGGTCGACAATGTACTGATGGGCAGGTCGGCGCATAAAGAGGGCGCGCCCTGGTGGGTAATCCTGGTGGCGCTGGTGGCAGCCATCGTGGGCACTTTCCTCATCCCTATCCCGATCATCGGAGGAATCCTGGCCGCGCTGGGGACTTTATTCCTGATCGAATGCATCCGCTGCAAGGATTGGCGCAAGGCCCTGGCTTCCTTAAAAGGGATGGCGATTGGATGGGGCTGGGCATTTGTAATCCGGTTTATAATTGGGTTATTCATGATAGGCCTTTGGCTCATTTGGGCCGGGGTATAACATCCATTTTGCTTGAAAGGAGCCTTGCAATGCCTCAAATCGTTTTCGATATCATCAACCTGATTGCAGCACTTATCCGCCTGCTGGGTATGGCGGCAGTGGGAGTGGCCTTTGGCTATCTGGCCGTGGAGATGTTTCACAAGGCGGAAACCTGGCAGATGCAAGCGGCGCTCTTCCTCGGGTTGGCCGGATTGGTGATCGCCATGGTGGTATTCCTGGCCCCGGCTGCGCTGGGCGGGTTTGGCCTTGGCTTTGGTGCCGCCATCTTCATCTGGGCCATGCCGAAGAAACATAAAGAAACTCCAGAATAAACAGATTTGTCCGGCAGGTGCCACTGCGTGGTACAGGCACCTGCCGGACAAATGAGATAAATCAAGGGAGGTTAAATCAGGCTATTTTGCCCGGCCGCTTGCAAATCTCTGGCGCAGCCTGCGCTGAGGTTGGCGATTCGCCGGTTGCCTTTTGGGGGCATGTGCCTGGGTGGCGGCAGGCTGGCTGCGACGTGGTTCAAATGAAGCATATGCAGGCCTGGCCCTGGATATGGATATTTCTGGGGCCGGAATATCATAATCGAAGCCTTCCAGGATCTGGCGGGGCAGCGGTTTTCCCATAATCTTTTCCAGGGCGCGAATGACATCCTTATCATCCGGCGTAACCAGGGTAAAGGCATCCCCGGAGCGTTCAGCGCGGCCGGTGCGTCCGATGCGGTGGATGTAATCGTCGGCGGTGGCGGGCATGTCGTAATTGATGACATGCGAGATGCTTTCCACATCCAGGCCGCGCGCAGCGATGTCGGTGGCCACCATGATCTGGTACAGGCCGCTCTTAAAGCCGCTCAGTGCGCTCTGGCGCTGCCCCTGGGTGCGGTCGCTATGCAAACTGGTGGTTTTGAAGCCGGCCCGCTCGATCTGTTGCGACAAGCGGTGGGCGCGGTGTTTGGTGCGGGTGAAGATCAGGACCGACTCGGTGTCGGTTTGTTTGAGCAGATCCAGCAACAGGGCAGTCTTCAGGTGTTGCGGCACCAGGTAAAGCGCATGGGTGACGGTGTGCGCCGGCCGGCTGAGGCCAATGGCAATGCGCCTGGGGTGGTGCAGGGTGGTGGCGGCCAGTTTTTCAATTTCCTGGGGGAAAGTGGCCGAAAAGAGCATGGTCTGCCGTTTGGCCGGGATGTGCTGGAGGATGCGTTTCACATCCGGCAGGAAACCCATGTCAAGCATGCGGTCGGCCTCGTCCAGGACGAGGATTTCAACGCCTTCCAGATGGGCATGGCCCTGCTGGATATGGTCCAGCAGGCGGCCCGGGCAGGCCACCAGGATTTCGACCCCATCGCGCAGGGCGGAGGTCTGGGAAGCCGGGCCCACTCCGCCATAGATGGTGGCGCAGCGCAGCTTGGTGCCTGTGCCGAGATCTTTGACGGCTTCGTGGATCTGTTCGGCCAGTTCACGCGTGGGCGTGACGATCAGAGCGCGCGTACGGTTACGCGGACCGGTCAGGAGTTTATTTAAGATGGGCAGGACGAAGGCAGCCGTTTTACCGGTGCCGGTCTGGGCGGTGCCGATCAGGTCGTCGCCGGCCAGGGCGGCCGGAAGGGCCGCGACTTGAATGGGAGTGGCCTCGACATAGCCGAGACGGTTAATCCCCGCCTGCAGGCGTGGATCGAGGTTGAACTGGTTGAAGTTCACTAAAATTCCTTTTCTTCAGAAGTCAAACAAGCGTTGGGGGAAAGAGCTGAGCTCAAACGTACAACAGCAGCGACTGCTGAACTAATGCGATTATTAATGAGAACAATAACCGATGAGAGCGGGGATGTCAAGGTCTGCAAAAGGGGGCTATTTGGCTGGCAGGGACAAGGCAAAGGCCAGACCCAGGTCCACCCAGGCCTTCAAAGCCTTCTCGGTCGCGCAGCCAGGCGGCTCAACCTCGATCCAGCCAGACATCGAACGACCGGTCATATCGAACGGACGAGTATGCGGATGCGCCAGGGCCCAGGCATGCTTTTCCGGCCCGACCCGGACGATCATGTTTTTTTTGTGCACTCCGCAGGCCATATTACCATCGACCAGGAAGCCAGTTCCGCCGAACATTTTCTTTTCTTCCAGTCCTGGCAGCGATCCTAGGGCAGCGCGCATGCGGGTTGCGAGTAATTCATCATGTGCCATAGAGACTCCTTTAAGCAATGACTGAAGTCGTTTCTACCAATTCTGAACTTGGAAACAGATCTGCCAGCAGAACTGGCTTGAGAGATCTTTGGTTTCATGCTTTTTCATTCTTACTTTGTGCCAATTGTTTGCCAAGCTGGAAGGCCTGCTCCAACAGCACCGGCTGCTTGGCGGCTTCATCAGATTGATCCAGACTAGCGTGTACAATCCCGGTCAGCTGGCCGTGCAGAAAGCGCGTCATACTCTCGAAGGTATGGATGGCATTGATGGCGCCGGAAGCGTACAGGTCGGGATCGCCATAGGTAAGAATGATGCCAAAGGGTTTGGCCTGCAATTCCTGCCATTGTGAGGATTGGAAGGCATACCAGCGGTCCATGCAGAGCTTCAATTGGGCGCTGAAAGTGAACCAGTAGATGGGACTTGCCAGCACAATGGCATCCGCCGCGGCCAGTTTCGGGTAAAGCGGCTGCATGTCGTCTTCGATGACGCAACCGCTGCCGGGCTGCTTGCACAGGTCGCAGGCGTCACAAGGACGGATGTCCAAGCCGTGCAGGTAGATGCTTTCGACTTGCGCGCCGGCTTCCGAAGCGCCGTCAGCCAGGCGATCTGCCAGAGTGGCGCTGTTGCCCCTTTCACGCGGGCTGGCTTTCAGGATAAGGATTTGCTTGGGCATGCGGGCTCCTTGGGAATTATTGATCTTTGATTGAGGAATGTGGATATTATAGGTGAATTTCAGACCTCCGGTTGACCGATCCTCAGGAATGTATTTTGGATATAGCCTAGGGCAACCTTCCGGTTATGCTTTCCAGGAGAGTGGATGCCTGATCGATGTTATACGTGTAGGTCTTGCTGTCCAATTTTACGGTGGCGAGCGAACTACTTTTGAGGATGACTGCTATCATTCCTTGCGTGCCGTTGCCATTGGTTGCTGGACCGTCGGAAAATGCAATGGTCGCGCCCTGGACATTGATCTTTTTATAACCCGGTGCAGACTGAAGTGAAGCGAGGGCTGAAGCAAATTGGGTGGCTGCATTGGTTGCGCCAAGCGTGGCAACCTCAATAAAGCCGCTGCCTGTCTGGAAATAACAATAATGGAACCCGGTACTTGAATGGATTCCGGTCGTCGGTGTGGGCGCGGAACCCAGGAGAATCGTCACTTCATCCGAGGTAATCAACATGCACGGGTCAAGCGTCCCGGACCCGGTGGATCCCGACAGGGTACTCGCAGGAGCCGCTGTGGCAGTGGCTTGTTCGGCGGTGGGGCTGGTTTGTGGCGCAGGCGAGGTGGTGGATGGAGTGGAAGTACAGGCGGATAAAATAAAGCAGGTTATCAGGACTGGAATCAAGATGCGGCGGCTGATGGGTTGCATATTGAAATTACTCCTTTATTATGATAAATAAGGTATTAATTATTAGTATATCATCAAGTGGCCTTATTAGAATCAGAAACCATCCCCTAGTTGTCCTAATTGGCCGACTCCCGGAGGAAGATCGGACATCATTTGTTTATAGTCCATTATCCGGAATAATTTCTATTTAAGAATGGTCCCCTGACCTGCTGTTGAGCAGTTCCATTGTCGTTAAGCCAGCGCGCTCGCAGTACCCATTGTTGGAAATGCTGGATAGCTTTCCAAGCCGGTCGCCATATTCGCCGCCTCAATTTCCCACGGAAATTAAGTACCCTAAGTCAACCAGGCGTCTGAAGTTTCTTGAATACCCTCAACCTTTCCCGTCGTTTTGCGCCAGACGCTTTTCGATCTCCTTCGAGGTCTTTGTAATTGACAGGCCTCCATAGGCGGTGCAGCGCAAAGCGGAGGGGAGCAGCTTCCCGACCGCATCCATGCTTTCAATCACCTCGTCCAGTGGGATGACCGGATCATAACCGGCCAGGGCCATGTTGGCACACGCCAGGGCATTGCTGCCCGCCAGGACATTTTTACCAAGGCAGGGCACCTCCACTCGGTTGGCAACCGGATCGCAGACCATACCCAGTATATTCTGAAGAGCCATGGAGGCCGCAGTCACCGCCTGTGCGGTCGACCCGCCTGCCAGAGTAACCAGGGCTGCCGCCGCCATGCCCGACCCGGCGCCGCATTCGGCCTGGCAGCCGCCCACTTCCGCAGCAAAAGTGGCATGGGCGGCAATAAAAATGCCAATCAACCCACCGGCCAGCATGGCACGCGTCATTTTCTCCCTGGAAAGTCCCAACGCGTCGGCTGCCCCGATGCAGGCGCCCGGCAAGCCGCCACAGGAGCCGGCCGTCGGGGCGGCCACGATCAAGCCCATGGCGCTCTTCGATTCCATCAAGGCGGTGGTGTACAGGATGATCCGGTTCAACACGCCCGCCTCGATCAGCCGGCGATCTTCCATTTGCGCCTGGAAATTACCGGATTGATAACCAAGGATCCGGTCGGCATACTCCGTACCCGCCAGCCCGGCCTGGATGGCGTTCTGCATAATGTCAATAATGCCGGCCATTTTTTCCAGCACCTGCTGCGCACTGAGGAGGCCGCGGGAGCACTCATAATGGACAGCCAACTCCCACAGATCGAGATGCCTATCCCGGTTGTATGCGAGCATTTCCGCGCAGGTGAAGAAGGGGACCTTGATTTCTGCATGTGACAGGACCGGCAGCACCGGTGCGATCTGTTTGATGGAGTGGATTTCAAACAGGGATCGCAATGCCAAGGTGGTTTCCTGCGCCAGAAATCGCTGGGATTTTATCTCAACCAGGCAGGTAATCTCGCCTCTTAGTAAGTGGATTTCATCCGCCGTAATGTTCTTCCGCAGGTACTCCAGCAGCTTTTCTCCGGCTGAACCGGCGGAAATCAGCGTTTCGTAATAGTCACCAGCCAATGAAACCCTGACCCCATCAATCTCGGTCACTTCGATGATCCCGCCGCCGGTGGAGATGGCTGTGATGGTATGCTGCTCTTTGGAATTCGTGACCGTCATCCGGTAGGTGTTGGGGTGGCTGGCGTTTATGGGGGTGATATCGATCCTGATCTTAATCCCGGCGGCTCGCAGCGCCTCGGAGGAACTTAACAGGCGCACGTCGGTGGTATCCCATCCCAGCAGCCCGGCATACAAGCCCATATCTGATCCCTGGCTGGCATGGGTGGTGGCGAGAGAGCCATCCGGATCGAATTCAACCAGCACATCTGCGATCTCCCCATCCATTAAATCGCGCACCATGCGACCGATACGGACCGCGGCGGCGCAATGCGAACTGGAAGGCCCGCGCATGACCGGACCGATCACGTCATTGAAAATACTTGGGTAGGAAGTTCTCATTTTTCGCTTCTTTTCAGTTTATGTGGATTCGCCTTCATGCCCTCCAGATAATGGCTGATAGCCAGGACGACCAATTTATGGTCGTCAGCCTGCGCCAGCCCGGAGACGGTAATTGTGCCGATCATGCCGGTGTCTTTGATAATGATCGGAAAACAACCACCGTGCGGGGCGTATTCGCTTTCGGGCAGCAGAAACTTCTCTTGGATGGTCTTGCCCTCGGACTTCAACAACCGGCCCAGGTAAAAAGAGCTGTGACCACAGCGATTGACCAGCCGAACCTTGCGTTTGATCCATTCATCGTTGTCAGCGCTGGTGCCCGGGCGGTTGGCGTGGAAAAGCTGCTGTTCGCCGCGCCGGATTTCGATGGTGATGGGGAGTTCATTCTGGGTGGCATACTCCACCAGCCAGCTGCCGATCTGCCAGGCGGTATCTTCATTAAATCCGGTAAATTGCAACTGTTGCTCTTCCATTAACAAGCTTTCCAGAATTTCATCCATGGGATTTCCTTTCGACTGACGTTCACAATCTACCTAGAATTTCCTCGCGCTTGCGGATGTATTCTTCATCTGTAATGAGCTCCTTCTCACGCAAGTTTTGCAACTCATGCAAATGCTCCGCGATGGTGCGCGGGTGGAAAGAAGATGAACCAGACGTGGCTACCCCGAAAGAACTGGTCAGATTGATGTGGGTCTGACTCGCCATGATGCTGTTAGGCACGACCACCCGGCGGTTGTCATCAGTCTTCATGAGCGTATAACCAAGGTTGATACTTTCGACCAAACCCGTTTCCAACCCGGTAGGCGCAGTGACCTGCAGGTGGTCTCCAATGTTGAAGGGTCGGTAAATAAGCAAGGAGATCCCGGCAACTAGGTTGCCCAGCGTATTTTGGGCAGCCAAACCAATAATGACCGAGAGAATACCGGCGCTCGCCAGCCAGGCTGTGCCCAACCCCGCCAACGCGGGAACCAGATGGGCATAAGAAATAAATGCAAAAATATAGACGGCAAACCGGGCGAGTTGTGCCAGAAATTTAACCGCAGTGCGGTCCACGCGATTGTGTGTATCTTTGATGAACAGTCGTTGGACTGCCAGATGCGAAGCACGGCCAAAGAGCCAGGCCAGGAACAGAAAAACGAAAGCATAGAGAATTGCGCCCGATAAAGTCTTAGGGTCAGTCCAAGCTCCGTTTTTGATTAACTCCCATATATTCATCATGATTCCTTAATATTCATTGCAATACTTCATCCAGGTAATTCAGAAATGGTTTCATGGTCCGGCAAACGACAATCACCTTTTCAGGAAAATTGCTGGCAAGGACTTCCTTGTCCGTGAAGTGATGCAAAACGGTCACCTGCTTGAGCTGCAGCAGATCGATTTCAGGGTGGGACCGGTCGTAGCCTTTCGGGGCGGTCTTGAGGCGCTCGCCCTCGATTTTTCCAAACTGCTCAATAAAGTCTTTATTGGCTGTAATGCGCTTGAAGGTGGCGGCATGCCGATCGATCGCTTGCCTGAAGTGCTCCAATTGTTCCGGGCTAGGCATGTACAGCCCGCCCGCGACCAAGGTTTGGTCATGCGGCTGGACGGAAACATAATAGCCCTGTTCGGGGCTTTTTTTGCCGCCCGGCCCAATGATGGCAGAGAAGTTGGTATGGTACGGCGATTTATCCCTGGTAAAGCGAATGTCACGATAAATGCGGGTAACACATTCCCTGGCAGTAAGGCCCTGTAAATTGTCGGAGAGCCTGAGCTCGTCGATCAGGTAGTCGACGAATTGATTAAAAACTTTGCGGGCAGACTCATACTCCGTCCGGTTCGAATCAAACCAGGCTTTGACATTATTCTGACTCAAATTGTCCAGGAAATTAAGGAGGGGAAGAAAGTTGAATGTTGCCTTCATGGTCGCTTCGCGTTCTGTAAAGCCGGTACCAATGTGAACTGACGACTACTTTGCCAGCCCGATCACCTTGCGGGGGCCTTTGTCGCCCATCAGGGCAAGCACATGCAGGTTGACCGGGTTGGGGCCGGGTTTCAGGCTGGCAGGGTCGATGCCCAATTCGGGCAGGATCTCGGGCCAGACCCGCACGCCGAATTTCATGTACTGTCCACCTTTGGCTTTGTAGGTTGGCAGGCCGTTATCATCCACACCCACCAGCAGGATGGAAGCGACAAAGTCGACGGTCTGGCCAGCCGGTGCGGGGGCGGGCTGTGGTTGGCCGGCAGCAGCCAGGCCATCCCGCAGTGCGGTAATCTCGGCCTCGATCTGGTCAAGGCGTTCGGTCAGCGCCTGGAAGGCCCGGCGCAGTTCGGCCGGGGTCATTTTGTCGAGGGCTGAGGGTTTGGATTCCATGATTTCATACTCCTCCGTTCCACCATTGGCTGCTTCCATTATGCAATAAATAGAGCCAACTAGCAAGAATAAAACAAACCGGGCGGCAACATATTCTTGCCACCCGATTGATTATACAACTTCGGGAATCTGATAATCACCATTGAAGTAGCGTTCAGGGTACCAGCTGATCGAAAGACTGATCTATTGCCTGGCGCCCGGCCAGGCATCTTTTTGCACTTTGGTTAGTTTCATGACCAGCCGGAGAGCCTCGTTTACCGCTTTTTCATCGGGAAAGGCTTTGGCAACGTCCGGTTCAAGAAGCACGAGATTTGTGCCTGCGCGGTATGTTTGCGTGTATTTTCCGCGTACGCCATCTTTGAGAAGGGTTTTCAGATTATATTCAGGGCGCAATTCATCATTTTTTTCTGTCATTTTTTTCTTCATAGGCTTTTCGCTCAGCTTGAGTTAATTCTCGGGCACTAATAATACGGATACGGTCATTTCGATCAGTATGGGACACCATAATCAACCGGGATCTGTTTGACAAACCGATGGTGATGTAACCATCCTCTTCAATGGAATGGTCTGGATCAGAAATGGTGATGCTCAATTCATCATTGAATATCGTTACCGCTTCGCCGAATGAAACGTTATATTTGTGGAGGTTGCTTTCTGCTTTCCGTGTATCCCATTCAAAATTCATCAA
>JBEKCT010000043.1:0-21757 GCA_050014715.1 Anaerolineales bacterium
GGGCGCCGGCTTGTCAGATCCGGAACTAAAACCATCTTCCTGACCCAGGCAGAGGGAAGGCTACTGCGCATATTTGTTGAAAATATCGGCAAGGTTTTCACACACCGAGAGTTAGTTTTGCTGGTGCAAGGTTACCCTACCACGCAACAGGAAGCGCCTGAAATTCTACGCCCTTTGGTCAGCCGTTTGAGGCAGAAATTGTCAGAAATTCCGTCCATTATGCAGAGGATAACCAGTGTACGGGGTACCGGATATGTTTTTGAAGATGAAAAAAATCCATCGATTGAGTTATCTGATCGATTTTGATCTATATGAAGATATTCATTTTTAAGTATTTCTTACGATTTCGGCCAGGTTGGAAATTTCATCCGGACTCAAATTGAAGTGGAAGGGCTGGCGGTTTTCCTGCACCCAATTCCGGAGAGGATCGGCCCATTTAACCAAAGCACGCGCATCGGAGGGATAGTGGCTGGAACGTGTTCCAATGTTTACCATATGAAAATGCGAGAGTGCCGCCTGCCACTGACGGAATGGTACCAGGTCAGGCGTCAGTGAGAAAGTTGCAAGAGGAGAGAAGAAGACCGGTTCTCCGACAGGAAACTGTTTACTCATTTTCTCTAGATATTCCAGGCAATCTTGCGTGTTAAAGATCAGCCACAAGGGTAGAAGTCCGCTTTGAAATGAAGCATTCGCATCAAACTGGCTGAACATTTCCACCAGTGTACCAGCTGGTTGACGGCCTTCTTTCTCAAGCAATTTCCTTGCCGCTGAAAAGGCTAATTGGGAAAAATTATTCGGATTGGGTAAAGGAATGCGGATAAAGCGATATCCTTCGACCAGGCAGAATTTCACCAATGCCTCAGCCATGCCTGGCTCGGAACCCCATTCCGATTCCGGCCCTTTTTCCAAAGGATAATCCATTAATTTCCAATCTGTGAACTTCAAGCCGGCGCGGCGAGCATAATGAACCAACCGTTCACTGCCTTCCAGAA
The DNA here is from genome assembly GCA_050014715.1 of Anaerolineales bacterium. GTDB lineage: Bacteria > Chloroflexota > Anaerolineae > Anaerolineales > Villigracilaceae > UBA877. The sequence continues at coordinate 993 of JBEKCT010000043.1, forward strand.
ATTCTTCGGCCGAAATTCCGCCCCATTCGCCGACCTGAAAAACGCTGCTCGGCCCAACGCGATATCGTAACCAGGAGGCACCTCCTTCGAAATACACAATTGTGCCACCCGGTTCCAACTTCGTTTTGATGAATTCGACGCATGCAGGCGGCAGGTCAAGTAACTTGAACCGCAAATGGTTTACGAAGCGTGTCAGCCAGCCATCGTGGACCGGATCGTAATGCTGGATGGTCATCAGTCCGGGATTTTCATTTGCAATCCGCAAGGCGGATGCCAGGGAACGATGCAAATATTCATGAACATTCCCGCTCAAGGAACCACCCTTGAGTGTGACGACAAAAGTCTGGGGCAGGAATGGACCGCCCAAAGCGAGTGAAAGGTAGGTGGTTGCGCCACCCAGTGCTACCCCGACAGTCAAGACCGGGAAAGTGCCAGCGGTTCGTGCGTAGTCTTTAAGGCGTGCTTGCACCAGTCCATCCATCGAAAAATGCTCCAGCACATTAGGGGGCAGTCCAGAGATAGATTGGAAACGGCTAATGGCGAAGCGAGCGACGCCTTGAGGAAATAAACCCAGTCCGTTTAATACCACTTTCTGCCAGCCGGGAAATTCGTAATTGTCGCAAAATTCGCCATGCAACCCGGCTGCAACGGCACGTGTGACTATGGGGGAGGAACTTTCAAGGGATTCGATGGAGGCCATTGTATTCCTTTCACGAGTATAATCATTTTAAACCAATTTATGAAAGGAATGCAGGGCGCCCTGGGTTACCCGTTCACGAGGTCAATTAAACCGTGTGGACAATCTCTGGATTCATGTGTTTTACGGATAATCCAGCCGAATTTCTGATGGTTTATTGTTTTCTTTTGTTCTAGTCTTTCCGTGGCAAGGTGCCTCCGGAAAAAAGAGGATCGAGGTAATCATTCATGGATATTTCCTTAGCTCTTGGAGGAGGCGGTTCGCGTGGATATGCCCACATAGGGGTTTTGCGCTGCCTGGAAAGTGCTGGATTTCATATTCGTGCAGTATCAGGCGCGAGTGCCGGTGGAATTGTTGCCGTGGCTTACGCAGCAGGATATACGCCCGACCAGATGGAAGAAACCTTTGCCCGATTGGACCAATCCAAAATATTTGCCCGCTCTCCGAATGAAGGGCCGGGCATTCTTGGACTTTCCAAGGCGGCCATGTTATTTGAAGAACTTTTTGGTAATAGAACCTTTTCTGATTTGAGAATACCTTGCGCAGTGGTGGCTGTGGATCTAAAAGGAGGGCGGGAGATTGTCCTGAACCAGGGCCATTTGGTGGATGCAATCCTTGCGACGATTGCCGTTCCGGGCGTCTTTCCTCCCAAGCAATACGGAGACATACAATTGGTGGATGGAGCTGTTTTGGATCCAGTTCCGGTTTCTGTCGCACGATCCTTGGCGCCGGGGTTACCTGTAGTAGCGGTCAACCTGGCCATCATGACGGAAGCAACCAGTGGTTTTATAAGTCTGCCATTGCCTGTACAGGTACCTCCGATGCTAGCGGAACGACTGACGCGTACGCGGGTTGCAAAAGCTTTCAATATTTTTTTACAATCCGTGGATGTTTCCAGCCGAAATATGGCTGAGTTACGGCTGCGGATAGATCACCCCGAAGTTGTTATCCGACCGGATGTTGATGGGGTTGGCCTCCTGGATAATGTGGATATACATCAGATCATCCAAAAAGGTGAAGAAGCAACCGTGGTTGCCCTTCCGGAATTGCGACAAGCTGTGGCTTGGCCTAATCGACTAAGGCGCTACTTGTCCCGACAAATTTAGTTCACCGGTCTCTGATTTCGTTAAATTAATCTGCACGCGGGTTGGAAGAAAAATATGTCCCGTGATCTTAGAAAATATGCCCGCCAAACGAATATCCGCCTGGCTATTGGGGCAGTATTATTACTTTTTATTATAGGAGATGGCCTGATCTATTTCTTTTATGGTGGGGGTGCTGCTATGATTGGAATCCTGTGTTTATTGGGCGGGATGGTCCCGGTAGTGCTCGTTGTGCTAGTTCTCCTATTTTTCGAATGGATTCAGAAACATGCAAACCACGACTGATACCCAAATCTTAACATTCAAGGACTGGACCTTTCGCATGCGTATGCCCGCGGAAAAACCAAAACGGTTTCTAATACTCCTGCACGGTTGGATGGGTGATGAAAACTCAATGGGTGTACTCGCGCGAAACCTTCCGAGCGATATTGCCCTTCTTGCTCCGCGCGGAATCTTCAGGGTTCCGGAAGGTGGCTATTCGTGGAGGGAGATCAGGCCCGGGACATGGGGGCAGGCAGCCTTGGAGGATTTCCGTCCAACGGCGGAGGCGTTGATTACATTTGTGGATGAGTGGGCGGCTTTTGGCGGGATGGATCTTGATCAATTCGATTTGATGGGATTTAGCCAAGGTGCAGCAATGACGTATACATTAGCGTTGCTGTATCCCCAGCGCATTAGGCAGATGGCAGCACTTTCGGGGTTCATCCCGGAAGGCGGGCAGTTTGAATCTTCCCTACCATATTTACAGGCAAAACATGTCTTTATCTCCCACGGGCGCAAGGATGAAATGGTTCCAGTAGAACAATCACGCAAGGCGGTAGTGCAATTAGAACAAGCCGGTGCGTTAGTTACATATTGTGAATCGGATACCGGGCATAAAATAAGCAAAGATTGCCTGAAAGCGATGGAAATGTTCTTTGGGAATTATTAATCCCTTTATAAGGTGTGTGTTGACTTCCTCCAACTTTACGGGTATGCTTGTCGCCATGACTTTCCAAAAACACAATCTTTCACGACGGGAATTCCTTAAACTGACCGGCCTCGGCATGGGCGCATTGGCATTGAGCCCTTTAAACAACCGTATGAATATGCCGGCAACTGCGCCTGCCCTGACTCTAGCCGACTTCCCCAAGGCGAATTTGCTTGGCCGAAACTGTACTACCGATACCAGTCTGGAATGGGGTGGCACTATCCCGATTATGACTCAGCCAGATGTTTCCAGTAAAAAGGTGCGCGATGCGCACGCGGACGAGGTTCTTGCCTGGCAGCGAGAGGTTAGTGCGGAAAACATCAACCTTAATAACCCCAATCAACGCTGGGTGGAAACACCTGAAGGTTATATTTGGTCTCCATATCTTCAGCCTTGTAAGAACCTTCCCAATACTCCATTGACTGTTCTTCCTTCTGGTGCCAAAGGCTTTTGGGCAGAAGTGACTGTTCCTTATGTCGACCTCATCTTGGATAATCCTGCTCCAGTCTCAGGATGGATGCGTGACCATGTGGCCTATAACAGGCCAGCGCGCCTGTATTATTCACAAGTGATGTGGATGGACCAAATCCGCACATCCGATTCCGGTGCAATCCAGTATCATGTAAACGAACGATACGGGAATCCAGGCGACCTTTTCTGGGCCGATGGGGCCGCTTTCCGCCCTTTGACGCAGGATGATGTTTCACCAATCAACCCGGATGTAGATCCGGCTACCAAGAAAGTGGTAGTGAACTTAAACTACCAGACTTTATCATGCATGGAAGGGGATAATGAAGTTTATTTTTGCCGCGTTTCAACGGGTATGCAGGGCGATTCTACGCCTTTGGGAGAACATTCGGTATTTTGGAAATTGATCTCTGTGCGCATGACGGCCACTGCCACCGGGGCCAGCTATGACCTACCGGGGATGTCGTGGACGACGTTTTTTGCCCAGAATGGCGTTGCCATCCATGCGGCCACCTCTCACAATGATTTTGGCGCAGTGCGCTCGCACGGCTGTGTAAATTGCCGTCCGGAAGATGCCAAATGGTTTTTTCGCTGGTCTCAGCCAAACGTTCCACTCGAACCCGGACAAGTGACCTGGCAAAATTGGCAAACCGGCAGCACACATGTTTTTGTGGTGGATTCCTTTTAGTGTTGGGAAGGTGGTATGGAGGATTTTAATATACCTACAGGTCTGGCATTCCTGGCCGGCCTGGCATCTTTTCTTTCCCCATGTGTATTATCGTTGGTGCCAGTTTATTTAGGGTATCTTGGCGGGAGGGCGGCAGGAGGCGAATCCAACAGTAATAATCGCTGGGTGACATTCGCTCATGGCCTGGCATTTGTTATAGGATTCAGTATAGTGTTCATCCTATTCAATATCCTGGCAGCTGTCGTTGGTGGCTTGTTTTTCGATTTACGTACCTGGCTGGCCAAGATTGGGGGAGTGATAGTTGTCATATTTGGATTACACATGATAGGTGTGTTCCGGATCCCATTCCTGGAATATGATGTTCGTATTCATTCGCAGACAACCCCGCGATGGGGTTATATATCATCGCTCTTAATGGGTGTTTTTTTTTCTGCAGGATGGGCACCATGTGTAGGGCCCATTCTCGGTTCCATTATGACTTTTGCTGCGAACGGCGGTTCCATTACGAGGGGATTTTTGCTGGGTTCGGCCTATTCTGCAGGATTGGCCATTCCATTCCTAATTGCGGCAGTGGGTATCGGATGGGTTACCACCTTATTACGTCGATACAGCAAAATCATGCGAACCACTGAAATTGTGATGGGAATAATCCTGGTAATATCAGGCATTTTGCTATTTCTTGGCTCATTTAATATTTTGGCAAGTTTTGTACCATTCTATAATTTTGGCCTTTAGAACGTTTAAGGTTATTTTGCATCAATTCGTATTGGATGTTTGGAAGATAAACCCTCCCTAACATTCACCAACCAAACTATCTCGAAAGCAGAAAACTTATGAATTCGGCAGGAGTTGGATCATGATCAATGTAACCCTTTATTCAAGGGCGGATTGCAAATTGTGTGAGGAAGCCGAGGCAGATTTGAAAGCACTCCAGCAAATAATTCCTCATAAATTGACCGTTATTGACATCGACTCTGATCCTGCTTTTCATGATGCTTATGCTCTGGAGATACCAGTGGTCGAAGCAGGACCATTCAAGTTGAAGGCACCTTTTACACGACAAGAATTGCAGATGACTCTCGGCGCGGCCACCGACCGGCGAGCCCAACTGGAGCGGATAAACGATAAAGCATTTCAAATGAATACTGCCGGGAGCCAAAGCATTACAAGATCGGATCGTTTCTCGTTCTGGTTATCGAAGCATTATCTAGCAATTTTCAATTTCTTTCTGGTTCTTTATGTAGGCATTCCGTTTCTGGCTCCGGTTTTCAAGAAGGTTGGCTGGAACAGCCCAGCCGAAGTGGTATATAAGATCTACAGCCCATTATGTCACCAATGGGCATTCCGGTCGTTTTTCTTATTTGGAGAACAAGCTTATTACCCTCACGCTGCTGCCAAAATTCCCGGGGTATTAACTTTCGAACAGGTTACTGGCATTACCGATCAAAACGACCCCAGCCGGCTGCAAGCGCGGCTGTACGAAGGAGACCCGCTCCTGGGGTATAAGGTTGCCATGTGTGAACGTTGTGTTGCTTTATGGGGCGCGATGGCTTTGTTTGGTCTGATTTATGGCGCAACAGGCCGGCGTTTACCTAAATTACACTGGATCATATGGATATTGGTCGGGGTAGTTCCAATCGGGTTGGACGGTTTTACTCAATTATTTAGCCAGATTCCCAGTGCTTTCATTCAATCCTTTTTGCCTTACCGTGAAAGTACACCTTTCCTGCGTGTTTTAACCGGTTTCTTGTTTGGTTTTACCACTGCATGGTTCATGTTCCCTTTGATCGAGGAAACGATGGCTGATACGCGGTTAATGCTTTCCAAAAAATTCGCGACCCTTAAGCCGCAATAAATTATGCCATTCCAATCTGTTGCAGGAATTCGTTTTTATCAATTTGAACAACTGGGCGACGGCCTGACCCAGGCTGTGTTTACCCGCCAAGGAGGATGCAGCCCTGATCCGTGGGCTTCTCTAAATTTCGGAGGGACGGTCGGCGACGATCCAGAAAGGGTACGTAATAACCTTAATCGTGCATTACTGGCATTGGGATGCGCGCCTGAATCCACTTACGACGTCTGGCAAGTGCACGGTATCAACGTGGCGTTTACGGATGCGCCGCGTCCAGCGGAATTTCCTCATTTGCAGGCAGATACCATCCTGACCAATAGGCCAGGTATAACTTTGTTGATGCGATTTGCTGATTGCGTTCCGATCTTATTGCATGATCCTGTTCGAAAAGTGGCTGGGATTGTCCATGCAGGCTGGATGGGGACTGTGCGCGGAACCGTCCGGATGGCTGTGGAAGCCATGCAATCCCGTTACGGTTCTGTTCCCAGCGACATTTTAGCGGGAATTGGTCCTTCCATCGGCCCGGACCATTATGAAATCGGACCAGATGTAATTGCGCAAGTTCGCCAGGCTTTCGGGCAAAATGCATCCAGCTTGCTAACAGACCACGTGGGAGCCACCCATTTTGATTTATGGGCAGCCAATCGACTGACATTGGAAAATACAGGTGTGTGGCAGATCGAACTGGCGGGCCTTTGTACTGCCTGCCATACCGAGGCTTGGTACTCACACCGCGCCGAACGCGGCCGTACCGGGCGATTCGGGGCGATAATCGCATTAAATTCCTGATATTATGATTATAAAAAAATGAACGAAATTCTGATTTCATCCATTCGAGAACGCTACCTGCATACGCTTGACAAGATAGCCAAGGCGGCCGTGGAATCGGGGCGCTTGCCGGAAGAAGTCCGCCTGGTGGTGGTGAGTAAGACCCAGCCAGTGGAAGTCATCCAGACTGCAATCGTGGCCGGTATATCCATGTTCGGAGAGAATTATGCCGAGGAAGCGCTTGGCAAGATAGTTGCGTTGAAAGAAACTGAGGTAGAATGGCATATGATCGGCCATGTGCAAAGCCGCAAGGCCGATATAATTGCCAGGAACTTTTCCTTACTCCATTCCCTGGATAGTTCGAAACTCGCTGATAGATTGGAGCGGATCTGCAGCGAATTGGACCGGATATTACCTGTGCTTCTGGAATTTAACGTTAGTGGAGAGGAAAGTAAATTTGGTTTTTCTGCCTGGGAGGAAAATCGGTGGTCAGGGCTAAAGCCCGATATTGAAAAGATTCTATCATTTCCACACCTGCATGTGAATGGCCTGATGACCATGCCGCCTTTATTTGAAGATCCGGAGCGGACGCGGCCATATTTTCAGCGCTTGCGAAGGTTGCAGAATTTTCTGGCAAACCAGTTTCCCAAAGTGCAGTGGCAGGAATTATCCATGGGCACAAGCGCGGATTTTATTGCGGCCATCCAAGAAGGAGCAACTTTTGTGCGGATCGGAAAAGCAATTTTAGGTCCAAGAGTAATTAAAGATAATTAGAGGCTGAATGACAGTTTTGATTGGGAATATTATTAACCTGGTTGCCAATCTATTGATAATTCTGGTGATTGTCGATTCAGTCCTTTCTTTTTTTCTAAGCCCTTTACATCCAGTCCGTTTAACAATGGATAGAATTGTCAGCCCTCTGCTCGCACCCATTCGGCGGATTGTCCCCCTCGTGGGAATGCTGGACCTCAGTCCGTTGATATTTATTATTCTGGTTGAAATTCTGTCGAGTATCCTTGTAAGGTTATTATTGGCAATGTGAGGTGAAGCATGTCTCCCAGAGATTTTCATTTGCATGATGGCAAGAAAGGCGCGGCGCTCGCATTACGCGTGACTCCGCGTGCCAGCAAGAACGAAATTGTAGAAGTCCTTAGCGATGGGACAGTCAAGGTTCATCTTACTGCTCCGCCTGTGGAAGGTAAGGCTAATGAAGCCCTGCTTAAATTCATGTCGGAGGTGCTAGATGTGCCACTTTCTTGCCTGGACATCGTGGCCGGGGCAGGTGGGAGAGATAAGCTTCTTTCTGTGACCGATATGGATGCAATCGCGGTCCATAAAAAAATTGTGGAACACATGAGTTAAAAATCTCCCGCAGGCAACCACCTGCGGGAGATTTCTTTTTACCGTCAGGGGACCACTCCATAAAGGGTCCGGTACATGCCGTAAATTTCATAAATACTGCGAATATAATCGGATGTCTGCGATATGCGAATGACTTCCAAAAAAAGGTCCGGGTCTGGTCCGGAAAGATTGCTCCAGAGGGGGGCAGCAGAGGGACCAGCATTGTAGGCAGCTAATGCGGTGTAAAGATCACCATTCGAACTAATACGTTGTTGTTCCAAATAGGTGGCGCCTAGACCAATGCTAATCAACGGCCTGTACAGATCATCGGAGATGTAATTGGGAGGCCAGCCCAGGTTGTTTGCTATGAGTTGCCCGGTATCGGGAGTGATTTGCATGAGACCGCGGGCTCCGGCATCTGAACGAACAAAACCTTCAAACAGGCTTTCCTGCCGAATGACAGAAAACAGGAATAATGGGTCGAAGCCAGTCTGTTGGGCAACCGGAAGGATGAGATCTTGATAATATAATCCATAACGCACATGATTGAAGTAAGCCGGCGCGGCCAGAGTTTGGGCTTGCGTGTTCATCCCGGCCAAGGTAAGAACCTGGCGCATGGCCATTATGGCTGGACGATAAAGGCCCAGGGTTAGCATATAATTCGCCAGACGGTATGTGTCAGCCGGGTTGTTCTGGAGGCTGGTACGCAAATCTTCGAATTCCAGGCGAGCCTCGTCTTGCAGGCCCAGATACCACAATTCGGTGCCACGAACCAGGCGTGCATCCGAAAGGAGCGCCCCAGCTGAGCCAAGATCTGTATTTATGGGGAGGTTGAAGTTCACACGCAACCAGGCTTCTGCCTGGCTGCGTTCAGCAACGAGGTCCACATTAAAGTTGGTCGCTGGTGGGGGAGCGAAGGCGGGGCGTTTAAGCAGTATATCCTGGGAACGAAGGCTGTAATAATCGGTTGGGTCCAGCGAGGCCGCCTGCTGCCAGGCAGATTGAGCAGCCTTGCCATCTCCCAGGATCTGCTGGGTTTTCCCCATCCAGAAGTATGCGCGTGCCTGGTCGTCCGGTGCGGTGGAAAGCTGAAGATCGCGCTGAAATGTAAGCAATGCCTGACTGTATGTAGCTTCCCGGTAGCGGGCAATCCCGGCCCAAAAGAGCGCCTGCGGAACCAGATCGCTGCCGGGATAAGTATCTGCAATACTTTCCCATGTCCGCGCAGCCTGCTCCAGGTTATTGGCTCGTTCATAATTTCTTCCGGCATCCTCGAGCGCCTGCGGTGCGAACAAAATGTCCGGGTCTGCCTTGGCGAAATCCAAGTAGGTTTGAGCGGCAGCGGAGTTATCACCCATTTCTGACCATTGGATATCGGCTTTTTCACCCCAGGCAGTTTGCCAATTCTTGTTACCCGGATAGGAATTTATAAAATTGGTAAGCCCGATTATTCCTTGCTGATAATCACCCAGTTGGATAAATGTCATGGCATGGTAATAGGCTGCGGTCCCATCATTTTTAGGATTGGCATTCATATACCGCTGAAAAGCATCCCGGGCATAGCCATATTGACCGGCGAAATAATCCACCAGACCGCGGTTTAAATCAACAACAGGAACATCGTTATTGACCAATGCTACAAGCATGTTGTATGAATCAGTAGAAGTCGGGTAGTTATTTACGGCGTCAAGGAAAAATTGGTAAGCATGGACGGATTGTCCAAGAGACAATTCGATTCGACCGGAGAAAAGATCCATTTCAGCTTTAATGTCTGCATCTGAGCTTGCCTTTGATATTGAATCATATATACTTAACGCAGAAGTCGTTTCGCCTGAGCTGGCAATTGCCTGGGCAATTTTGATTTGCAGGGCAGTATCGTCGCCAATGTGAGGAGCGGCCAGGGCAGATTTGTAGGAAGAGATGGCTTCGGGAAAATTCCCGGCGGAGTTGTATGCATCGCCTAGTCGTTCCTGGACGAAGCTGTCCAACACACCTGGACGAAGCTTGAGATAGGTAGAATAGGCTTGTGCGGCTTCCGGGTATCTTTCCAGGGCCATATAAATTTCACCCATTAAGAAATAAGCCCGTGCGGCATTCAGGTCACCCGGATAATTAGTAACCAGATTCGTCAGGTCGATTAAAGCTTTAGCATTGTTGCCTGCCGCATACTCAACGCGACCCAGACCCCATAATGCCGCTGCGATGATTGCCGGATCATTTGTGTTTGAGAGAGCCGTTTGGTATTGCAATTGGGCATTAATATAATCTCCGTCGAAAAAAGCCTGGTCGGCGGTTTCCAGACGGATTACCGGCGTGGGTGTGGGAGACGGGGTGACAGTTGGTGAGGCAGTGACAGAAGGAGTGACGCCCGGCGGCAGAGTTGGATAAGAAGAAACGGCAGGAGTGATATGTGTTGGGCTGGTTGAACAGGCGGCCAGGAGAATTGCCAATAGAGTGGCAATAAAATAATTCTTGATCATAACAATCTTTATAATTTAGAAAAGAAGTGGTGTCAATGCTTGCGAATCCATGGCTGGCATGATAAACTTTGACGGTAATGGCGCCCTTGATAGGGCGTTTTTCCTGTGTAGATTATGCGCACTGTTTTTTGGGATTTTGAAAAGCACGAGCTTTGTTTGATTGATCAGCGCCGTCTGCCGGCTTCGTTGGAAATAGCCACTTTGCATAGCTATCCTGAAGTAGCCGAAGCCATAAGAAATATGACAGTGCGTGGTGCACCTGCCATCGGCGCAGCAGCGGCTTTTGGGCTGGCTCTGGCAGCGCGCGACTCCGTTGCTTGCGATGCCACAGGTCTCTTTGCAGATATGCAGTCGGCAGCGAAAATCCTTCAATCAACCCGGCCAACCGCAGTGAATCTTGGCTGGGCTCTCAAGCGGGAGCTGCGAGTAATCAGCACTCTACTGGATGAAAAGAACCTGGAGAATTTACGTGCAGCGGCTTTGGAAGAAGCCCAACGAATTGCTGATGAAGATGTGGAGATAAACAAACGTATGGGTGTCCATGGAGCCGCTTTGATTGACGACGGCGATACCATCATCCATCACTGTAACACTGGTGCATTGGCAGTGGTGGATTGGGGTACAGCCTTAGGTGTCATCCGGTCGGCTCATGATCAAGGGAAGGATATCCATGTGCTGGTGGACGAAACCCGACCGCGCTTGCAAGGGTCCCGCCTGACAGCCTGGGAATTGCAGCAATATGGCATTCCCTATGAAATTATCACTGATAGCATGGCTGGTTATTTTTTACATTCCGGCCAGGTTCAAAAAGTCTTATTTGGTGCGGACCGGATAGCAGCCAACGGTGATATTGCCAACAAGATCGGCACCTATATGCTGGCGCTAGCTGCCCAAGATAATGGTATCCCGGTCTATTCGGTGGCTCCAATTTCGACGATTGATTTGTCATTGCGGGACGGCAGTATGATTCCGATCGAAGAGCGAGACCAGGATGAGGTTCTAGGGTTACAATTCCACGGAGAGTTGGTAGCCCCTCAAGGGGCGAAAGCACGAAATCCGGCTTTCGATGTAACACCCAACCGGTTGATTACCGCAATTGTCACCGAGAATGGGATTGTGAATCCACCGTTTGATATAAACCTGCCTTTATTGGTGGCACGGTAGGCCGCCGGAAGGCCTGCCCTTTAGATCTACTTCGTGTAACCATTCCATTCCTCCAGGAGAATCATGGATATTTTGCTGACTGGTTCTGTTGCCTTTGATTATTTGATGACATTCCCAGGTGTATTCAAGGAGCAGATTCTACCTGAACGGCTGGAGAAAATCAGCCTGTCATTCCTGGTGGATTCCATGTCCCGCCAGCGCGGTGGTATTGCGCCGAATATTGCCTATACCATGGCTTTGCTGGGGGAGCATCCGCGCGTCATGGCGACGGTCGGCGAAGATTTTGGTGAATACCGGCAATGGCTGGACAGTAAGGGCGTGGATACAACTTTGATGCAAGTTATTCCCGGCCTTTACACCGCATCGTTCTTTGCAACAACGGATCAATCCAATGCCCAGATTGCCTCCTTCTATCCTGGAGCAATGGGTGTCGCTGCACAACAGAGCTTACGTGATGTCAAGGACCGTCCCAATCTGGTGGTTGTCTCTCCGAATTCCCCGGAGGCCATGAACAAGTTTGCGGCAGAATGTCGTGAATTAAAAATTCCTTACTTATATGATCCCAGCCAGCAGGTTCTTCGCCTGGAAGGACCGGAACTCACCTGCGACATGGATGGCGCCCATCTCCTTTTCGTCAATGATTACGAATTTGAATTGGTTTCCAAGAAGACTGGATTTGACCTAGCTCAAATGCTCCGGCATGTGGATGTGATTGTGATCACACGCGGCAAGGATGGTTCGTCAGTGTATGCGGCTGGAAAGGAGTACAATATCCCGGTTGTTCCGGAAGTCAGCATTGTGGATCCAACCGGCGTGGGGGACGCTTTCCGGGCCGGTTTCCTGGCAGGTTATGCGCGTGGATGGAGCTGGCAATTATGCGGCCAGATTGGTTCTCTGGCAGCGACGTATTGTCTCGAACAAAAGGGCACCCAGAACCATACCTTCACCCGCCTTGCTTTTGTGAAACGCTTTCGTCAGCATTTTGATGATAAAGGCGTTCTGGATGCGATTATTCTATAATTGTATATTGGGAGAAAGAAATGATTAATCACGATATTAAAGATAGATCACTGGCCGAAGGCGGACGACGGCGCATTGAATGGGCCGAGCGCGAAATGCCGGTACTAAGAAGCATTCTCAAGCGCTTCGAGAAAGAAAAGCCGCTAGCGGGAATACGCCTTTCAGCCTGCCTGCACGTCACCACCGAAACTGCCAACCTGGCCCGGACACTGGTAGCAGGTGGTGCTGACCTGGTGTTAACTGCCTCAAACCCTCTTTCCACCCAGGATGATGTAGCTGCGGCGTTGGTAAATATTTATGAAGTGCCCACCTTCGCCATCAAGGGGGAGGATAATATAACCTACCATAAACACATCAGCGCGGCGCTCGACCACAAGCCGCATATGACCATGGATGATGGCGCAGACCTGGTAGCGACCATCCACAAGGACCGGCGCGAACTCCTGCCCGACATCATCGGTGGTACCGAGGAAACCACTACCGGGGTCATCCGCCTGCGTGCCATGGCGGCGGACGGGATGCTACAGTTCCCAGTCATTGCGGTCAACGACGCCATGACCAAGCATTTCTTTGATAACCGCTATGGAACCGGCCAATCCACCTTGGATGGTATCATCCGCGCAACCAACGTTTTGCTGGCCGGCAAGAACTTCGTGGTGGCTGGATATGGCTGGTGTGGACGAGGACTGGCTTCACGGGCACGGGGCATGGGCTCGCTGGTCATCGTTACCGAAGTGGACCCGCTTAAGGCGCTGGAAGCTGTCATGGATGGTTTTCAAGTCATGCCGATGCTCGAAGCTGCAAAAATTGGTGATATTTTCTGCACCGTCACGGGCGATATAAACGTTATTGATAGCCACCATTTCGAAGTGATGAAAGACGGTGCGATCGTGGCCAATTCTGGTCATTTCAATGTGGAAATCAATATCCCCAGCCTTGCGAATCTCTCCAAAGATGACCCCAAGCTTGTCCGCCCGTTCGTGGAACAGTACGAAACCAAGGATGGCCGCAAAATAAACCTCCTGGCAGAAGGCCGGCTGATCAACCTTGCTTCTGCAGAAGGACATCCGGCCTCGGTGATGGACATGTCATTTGCCAACCAGGCTCTGGCGGCCGAATTCATGGTTAAGAATTCCAAAACATTGGAGAAGCGCGTTTACTCAGTCCCGCCCGAAGTGGATGCCGAGATAGCCCGCATAAAACTGGCCGCCATGGGCATTAAGATTGATGACCTGACCCCTGAACAGTCAAAGTACCTGAATTCGTGGGAGGAAGGCACGTAAAACTGATCAACTACAATTGAGGATTATTGATTGGCCTCGTGAATGGTAGCTGCGAGGCCTTTTTAATAGTCGATAGGTAGCGATTGAAAAGCTCCGATTTACCCGGCTCATTATCATTGATGAGATAAACAATTTGCTGGAAGAAGATTGTTATGTTTACAAAACTGCGTGAACCTGTCAACGGATTGACACATCTGGGCGGTGCGATAGCCGCTCTATTTGGAATGATTGCATTGATCGTCATTTCCCAGGGGCAACCAGTAAAAATCGTTTCATTCCTGGTTTACAGCTTCAGTCTGATCGGCATGTTTTGTGCCAGTGCCATCTATCACATGGCAAATGTCAAACCGGTTATTCTACAAACTCTTCGAAAAATCGATCATTCCGCCATTTTCCTGCTGATTGCCGGGACCTATACGCCTTTTTGTTTGCTCGCCTTCACCGGCTTCTGGCACTGGGGTTTGTTTACGCTCATCTGGGTGATTGCGATCAGTGGAGTTGTGGTCAGTGTTTTCTATTTAAAATCGCCGCGCTGGTTGCATACGGGCATCTACGTCGTTATGGGCTGGTTGTGTGTGATGGCTGCACCCAAGATGCCTGCAGTCTTACCGGTCGCTTCAATGGTATGGCTATTCTTAGGTGGGGTGATTTATACCATTGGCGCGGTGATATATGCCACCAAGATCCTGGATTTCGTGCCGGGAAAATTTGGCTTCCATGAAATCTGGCACATATTCGTTCTTCTTGGGGCTATAGCGCATTTTATAGCAGTGTTAACACTGCTTATCAGGCCTGTTTAAGTTCAAATGGTTCGCGGAGGTAGCCTTTAGTCATTGATGCGGAATAATTTCCAAGAAAGAAATATTGCTCTGCCCAAATCCAGCACAATCTGATAAAATACATCCTGTACGCCGAAAAACTTCGATCAAGCTCAAGACGAGCCTCGGCCCCATCTGGTCGGGGTTTTTTATCGCCTCTTCGCTAATATTGAAAGCTGCCTATTGAAAGCTGACTTATGCTGAAAGAACGAACCGATCTCCGCAACATTGCCATTATTGCCCACGTGGACCACGGAAAAACCACCCTGGTGGATGGTCTCCTGCGCCAATCGCACACCTTCCGTGATAACCAGCTAGTAGCCGAGCGCGTGATGGACTCGAACGATCTGGAGCGCGAGCGTGGCATTACCATTCTGGCGAAAAACACTGCCATATCCATCCCGGATCCTGTCACCGGGGAAACGGTTAAGATCAACATCGTGGATACCCCTGGTCATGCCGATTTTGGCGGCGAGGTGGAGCGCGTCATGAACATGGTCGATGGTGTGCTGTTACTGGTGGATGCCGCTGAAGGTCCCATGCCTCAAACCCGCTTTGTGCTCAAGAAAGCATTGGAAATGGGTCACAAGGCTGTTGTGGTCATCAATAAGGTTGACCGCAAGGATGCCGAACCCGAACGCGTTCTTAACCAGACCTTTGATCTGTTCATCGAGTTGGGCGCCACCGACGAGCAGGCCGATTTCCCGGTCATCTATGCTCAGGCCACCTCCGCCCAAGCCGGTTATACTCCTGAACTCGGCCCCGACCTTCAACCGCTCTTCCAAACCATTCTGCGGCACATTCCCCCCCCGAAAGTGGATGTGAACGCACCCCTTCAAATTCTTATTACAACACTCGGTTATGATGATTACCGCGGTGTTACTGCGGTCGGCAGGGTCCATGCCGGTACTATCAGGGTTGGCCAAGCTTTGGCACGTCTGAAAGTGGATGGCGAAAATGTTCCAGAACGAGCGCGTTATTTATATATTCACCAGGGACTGAACAAAATAGAAGTTGAACATGCCGAAGCCGGCGAAATCATTGCCCTGGCCGGGCTGGAGGGGATTGCCATCGGTGAAACACTTGCTGACCCAGAAAACCCGGTGGCGCTACCGACGATCCGAGTGGAGGAACCGACCGTACGGATGACATTTGGAGTGAATACTTCACCATTCTCGGGCCGGGAGGGTAAGTGGAGTACATCACGAAAGTTACGAGAGCGGTTATTCGATGAGCTTCGCACAAATGTATCCCTAAGAGTCGCGGAGACCGAGGCAGCGGATACATTCTTAGTTTCTGGGCGAGGGGAATTGCACCTGGCAATCCTGATAGAAACCATGCGCCGGGAAGGTTATGAATTCCAGGTTTCACGACCGGAAGTGATTTTTCATCAGGCAGAGGATGGAACCCAACTTGAGCCTTATGAGGAAGTCCATATCGAAACCAGTCCCGATACCGTTGGGGTGGTGGTTGAAATGTTGGGTGGGCGACGCGGCAAGATGATGGATATGCAAGATACCGGCCAGGGCAGCACGAGGTTGATTTACATCGTACCGACGCGCGGCCTGTTGGGTTTCCGCTATCAGTTCTTGACAGCGACGCGTGGAATGGGTGTAATGAACACCCTTTTTCATGGTTATGAAGAAATGTCAGGACCGATGGCCCAGCGTGCCACTGGGTCTTTAGTAGCGTGGGAAGTGGGCGAAACCACTGCCTATGCTTTGAAAAGTGCCGAAGAGCGCGGCAACCTTTTCTATGGGCCTGGTATATCGGTATACGAAGGGATGGTAATTGGCGAAAATGCCCGCCCTGGCGATATCCCGATTAATGTTTGCCGCAAGAAACACCTTACCAATATGCGCTCTTCCCATGGGGACATGGAAATTCGCCTGACACCACCACGCCAGATGAGCATTGATGAAGCGATTGAATACCTGGCAGACGACGAACTGCTCGAAGTGACTCCGGTTTCTTGGCGCATCCGCAAACGCATCCTGAATACGGATGAGCGAGGAAAGCAGCAAAAGAAAGCCAAGGATGCACTGGAAGAATAAGCAATAAGACTTTCAGCAGGATCAAACGACCGTGGAAGGCTTCTTAATCTGAAGCAAATATTTACAAAAAGAACGCATTTTGAAATTGTAAACCAATGCTAAGCTACCTTTAAATGCGATCTTCTCTTGGGTTTCTGAATAGTATCTTAACCTGGTTTAACACGAACTATCCATCCATTCGTGATTTTCACAAGTTCGGAAAATGGTAATCGGAACACGGCATTGGGAGTTCCGGCAGCAGCCCAGACATCGGTGTATTGAAATAGGTCTTCATCGATATAGGTATCCAATAATTGGGCGTGGCCGAGAGGTGGGACTCCTCCTATGGCGAATCCGGTCACGGTTCGGACAAATTCCGGGTCGGCCCGGCCAATGGATTCCCCCGAATATTGGCTGATCTTGGCTTCATCTACCCGGTTCGACCCGCTGGTCAGCACCAGTATGCCCTTATTGCTAATCATCCCCTTAAAAATCAGAGATTTGACAATTTGACCAAGCTGGCAACCGACCCGGTCGGCTGCTTCCTGGGCGGTACGGGTGGATTTGGTAAACTCGATCACTTTGTAATCAAACCCGAGCCCGCGCAGGATGTTTTGGATTTTTTGTGCAGAAGGGTTGAGTGGTTCCATAAGGGTGCTCCGAATTCTGGTATTTTAGAATAGTCAAGGGATCAGGGATAAAAACATTACGGTAATTGCACACACTTGTCCAACATCATTTTAAGATGGAGCAATTGAAGGATACAGACCGACCCAGACAAAATGAAAAAGACCATTCCTTGTAGGGACAGGCACGGTTGAAATAAGTTCTATGAGCACAGGAATATTTCTTTCCCGCGGACATTACCTGACTACCGCAGCAATATTTCCAGTCAGTGTATCTTGAATATGTTCAACATGACCGTGGAACAAAGCCATGTGTAAAGTTTCGTCAATGGAAAAAAACGGACATCCGTGGTTTCATCACTTAATCCCAATTTCCCTCCGATAAGTTCGGCTTCGAAACTGAGAACGATAACAAATGCTTTATTCCCATCTGGATAAATAGTCAACCGGTTTGGGTTGCTGTATACACCAGTCAACCTAACCACACGGTCCTTGAGCCCAGTTTCCTCAAAGACCTCCCGCTCGCATCCCTCTGCCACCGATTCGCCTGCGTTAATCATTCCACCCGGCAGACACCATTGGCTATTATCCGAACGGCGGGTTAGCAGGACCGTTTGGCGCTCATTTCCAAGAAGAACAGCTGAACAACCCAATCTCAGTTTGCCCTCTTTGCCAATTCGCTCACCATAGACAACTTTGGTGGGATTTTTTATAGTTGAATGATGCATTTTGACCTGATTGAGTATCAGAAATTAATTTCTTATAGTTGCTAGGTCTCTGGTGGAACGCCTCATTCAAACGGGATTTGAGGCTTGCACGAATGTCCCATTTCGAAGGTCGGTTAAAGCTTGCTGAATCTCTTCACGAGTATTCATGACAAATGGTCCATAGGGAACGATAGGCTCCCCTAAGGGCGCCCCGGCTATCAGCATGAACCGGATCGGCGTTTCACCGGAATGGATCTCGATCTGACTGCCCTTCCCCAAAATAACCATTTTCACTGCATCCACTTCCTGGTCCCCAAAAATCGCCTGTCCGTCAAAGACATAGACGAGGGCTGTATAACCTTCAGGGATGGGGAGAATGAATTTAGTATTTACCTCCATCGAGACTTCCAGATATGTTGGATTGGCGGCTATCTCTTTTACAGGGCCAAAAACACCAGCCACCTCACCAGCTACAACGCGTGCAATCCACCCCGGGCCTTTTGCATAAGGAATATCTGCTGCGGTGACTCCCTGGTAATTTGGGTGAATCATTTTTAGTCCGGCGGGCAGGTTGACCCATGATTGAAAACCAGCAATAAGTCCATCTGGTCCACGGTGCGGCATTTCCTCGTGAAGGATCCCGCTGCCGGCAGTCATCCACTGAACATCACCGGGACCGATAAGGCCGGCATTACCCAAGCTATCGCGATGGTTGACGCTGCCTCCAAGAATATAGGATACTGTCTCAATCCCCCGGTGAGGGTGCATCGGAAAGCCGCGGATGGGATCTTCCACCGGATCATTAAATGCAAAATGGTCGAAAAGCAGAAAGGGATCATACCGATTCGAAACATGCGGAAAAATGGACCGGCGTAAGAGTACCCCGGCGCCTTCGATCACGTATTGTGGTTCGATGATCTCCTTGATATGACGGTTATTATTCATACTTAATCACTCCGAATTAGATTGATTTTACCAGTTGTCTATAGAAATTGGGAGTGTCCCTGCGGGGGTTGAAAGGCGGCTGGGATAGGAAGGATTATTGTTGTACTACAATTTTTATGAAAAAAGATTCTCCGAATGCGATTCCATTCGAGTTAAACGCCTGCCATTCGCTGATGAATTCCCCGGCTTCCTGCGGAGCAGTGAACAAGATGCGTTCGGTAGCCTGCGTTCCAGACCGAGCAGGATAAAGGGCCTGGTCGGTCGACGCACCGAGAGCGTTGCCAGAAATAAGCCTAAGGTGATACCCTGAATCCCAATTGCAATCACCGCTATTTTGAATGAGCCACTGTTTATCCAGGAGGCTGCCTGGAGCCACCACGGTTCCATCAGGGATAGTTACATCCCTAACAAAAGTAAGATTATCTGTGCAAGTGGGTGTTAAAGTTGGAACAGCAGGAATAATCAAGTTCGAAAAAGCGGTAGGTTGCTCCTGAGTTGGCGTTGGAGATGGAAGAATAGTGGCGACCTGAAGTGAGGAAGGAGCACCCTCACACGCAGTTACGAACAACCCTAAGACAGCAACGCAAATATAACATAAACAGATGGATAAGAAAGGAGCGTAAGTCCGTCTCGTATCCATCTGTATCCTTTTCATATCAGAAGGTAAGATAAAAGGTTTTCCGCCTATACTTCCCCGCCGGCCTCAGCATCAGTCTCCTCGCCGATGGCGAGTGGGAGTGCTACTTCGCCGCCTGTGGCACGTTGGCGGATAATAGCTTCGATTTCATCGGCCAGCGCCGGGTTTTGGCGAAGAAATTCCTTGGAGTTTTCTCTTCCCTGTCCAAGACGATTATCATTAAATGAGAAGAAAGCACCACGTTTATCAACGATACCAAGCTGTGTCGCCAGATCAATCAGATCACCGACTTTGGAGATACCTTCGTTGTACATGATGTCGAATTCTGCAGTACGGAAGGGTGGCGCGACCTTGTTTTTGACCACCCGGACACGTGTCCGGTTGCCAACGATTTCTGCACCAATTTTGATTGATTGTATTCGGCGTACATCAAGACGTACAGAGGCATAGAATTTCAAGGCATTGCCGCCAGTGGTGGTTTCAGGGTTGCCAAACATGACACCGATTTTCATGCGCAATTGGTTCGTGAAGATGACTGATGTTTTGGTCTGGTTGATAGCCCCGGAGAGCTTGCGAAGGGCTTGAGACATAAGGCGAGCCATCGCGCCCATCTGTGCATCACCCATATCACCTTCAATCTCCGACCTGGGAACCAAAGCAGCGACAGAGTCAATCACCACCAGGTCAACCGCTCCAGAGCGAACGAGTGTTTCTGTTATTTCCAAAGCCTGTTCTCCAGTATCGGGTTGCGAGACCAGCAGGTTATCCACATCCACACCACATTTGGCTGCATAAATTGGATCCAAAGCGTGTTCCATATCAACATAAGCAGCAGTCCCACCAACTTTCTGGACTTCCGCGACGATATGTTGACAAATGGTTGTCTTGCCGGATGATTCGGGACCATAGATTTCAGTAATGCGACCGCGTGGAATGCCGCCAATGCCTAGGGCAAGATCCAGAGAAAGAGAACCGGTTGGGATAGCGTCAATGGTCATTTTGTGTGCATCGCCCAGCCGCATGATGGAGCCATCACCGTAACGTTTGACGATATCTCCGACAGCTTTATCCAGCATCGCACGGCGACCTTCGTCGATTGAACCATCTGAAGCAGAATCGGTCCTTTTTGGCATAATCTTCCTCTCTAATAAATAGTTATCCAGAG
>JBEKCT010000044.1:0-21683 GCA_050014715.1 Anaerolineales bacterium
GAGTATTGCCCATAATTTGAAAAAGTTGGCGGCCATTTAGCCACCAACTTTTTTTACCTTCCTATTTTTAACCCCGTTTTTACATTTCTCAGGCTGTCTGAAGTTTGTTTCTAGACAGCCCCACCCGCGGAAAGTGCTACAATACAAACAAGCAAGCCATGCTACAACCTTTCGATATTCCTTTCAACTCAGGAGATTAAACTATGAGCACCAGTAGTGAAGACGATCTGCGTGATATTCTGGATAAAACTGCGCTGGAAATGGCGCAGATGTACCCCAACCCGCGCACCTGGCAATCCTGGATGGTGTATTTATTGGGACGCCTGGAAGCAGAAGCAACCAAAAACCCTGCGCACATGGAAGCCTTCAAGGAAATGCTGGCATCCCTGCAGGATGAATTAAGGAACCGGTTGAAAACAGGCGGGTGGTAACGCTTTTATGACCGTCTATACTCTCAGCCCGTCAGACCTCACGTTTCTGTGGGACGGCTGCAAGCGATGCTTTTATCTCAAGGTAAAACATAACATCGTCTACCGGGGGCCATTTCCAGGCATGTTCGGAAAAATGGGTGATCTTACCAGTTTTTTTTACCTGGATAAACCCACCAGGGAAATATCCCCCGATCTACCGGCCGGGATCGTAAAACACAGGGAGAAGTGGGTCAAATCCATCCCAATCAGTTTTCCGGATATATCCGCCCAATGCGTCATCAAGGGCCGGTGCGATGCGATCATGGCCTTTGAGGATGGTTCTTACGGCATTATCGATTACAAAACATCCGACGCATCTGAAGAAAAAGCGGCCTTCTACAGCCGGCAGTTGTCAGCCTACGCTTATGCTTTGGAAAACCCTGCCCCCGGCGCCCTATCCATATCGCCCATCACCCATCTCGGCCTGTTTATCATCACGCCCGATCGCTTCGAGAAAATGCCGGATGGAGAATTAGCATTTGGTACCAGGACCACCTGGATGGATGTTCCCCGCAATGATGCCGCCTTCCTTGGATTCTTGACAGGAGTCGTCACATTGCTGGACCAGCCAACCTTGCCTGACCCGGCAAAGGATTGTGGATTGTGTAATTACAGAAAGAATTACAATGAGGCGGGTTTTTAGGGGAGATCAAAGATGCCGGATTAAAATATTTCTCCATTGAGAAAACAAAGTTTGGAATCAAAAGACTCCAATTTCTTGGAGTCTTCCGTGTCGGGGCGCCGGGAATTGAACCCGGGACCTCTTGCACCCCATGCAAGCGCGCTAGCCGGACTGCGCCACGCCCCGTCAACCTATCCCTGGGCTCTCTACCCAGGGGCAAGCCGGTATTATAGTCGCAATCAGAGAATCTGGCAATCAATCAGGGGCTGACGCCGGTGCCGATGGTGCCGTTCTGCAGCCCAGCTAGCACATTCTGCGCCAGACGCAATTTCCCGGCGCTGAGCAGGCCGGAATTGACATCCGCCAGGACCAGCGGGGTGGGGACGACCTGCCCGCCCTTGCCGGCAACCAGTTGCGGGAAGATGTTTTTTATGGCGGTGATCTCATCCGGCTGGATGCTGGCGATCCATTGCGGCGCCACCGCCTGGTTCGGCAGGGTTTGGCCGACCAGTAGCAGGTTTTTCTGACTCATATATCCCAGCAGGTCGGCCGTTGCTACATCCGGAAAAACATAGGCCACCTTGACAACATTCTGGATCAAAAGGTCGGCGTAGGCCGTGTATTCCCCGGGTTTGGCATCCGAAGGGATGCGCACGATCACCGGATAAATCCCGGCCGGCTGGGGGAAAAGCGGGTTCCGGCAGGAGCCGCAATAGTAAACGAACCCGTTCGTGAAGGCCGTCACGGCGATGTCACCGGAGGGATTATCTTTCTGGGACAGGATGCCCACCTTCCACTCCGGGGCGACCATCCCGGCGATGTAACCGGCCAGGAAGGTCTGCTGGTCCACCGGAAAACCGTTGGCACCGATCGTGGACAGGTTACGGGCAGTTGCCAGGTTCGGGATGTCCACAGCCAGGAACTGAACCCCCGGAGCCGCGGCCGTCAGCTTGGCCAGGCCCGGATCAGGCGGGAGGGCGATCACCACTTTCAAGGCCGGCCCTACCAGCGCCAGGTCATTGGCTGAGAGGCTATTCAACACCTGGAAACGCATCCCATTGGCCTGGGCCAGACCGTAGATGAGGGTCTGGTAATTGTCCTTAACTTTCTGCGCCATGTCAGCCGGCAGGACCAGGATGGCGAGCGGTATGCTTGCGGTCGTCGGGCTTACGGTTGGGTTCGGCGCTCCCGTGGCGGCTGCCGGGATGGAGCTCGTGGCAGCCCGGCCGCTACAGGCGGCCAGCAGGGTCAGGATGATCAGAAAAAGAGCGGTATTCGTTCGCACAAAATTTCTCCAGAGAAGAATGCAGGTATTTTACCTGATATTAAAGGTTCAGAGCGTCTTTCGGGCGCTCTGATGGGGGAGGAGAAGAAAAGTATTGTGTTTGGGGTTTATTTGACTGCGACCTTGATGGTCTTGGGCAGGGCCGATTCGGCCTTGGCCAGGCGCAGGGTCAACACGCCGTCGGTGATCCTGGCTTCAGCCTTGCCTGCATCCAGGGTGACCGGCATGCGCAGGGTGCGGCTGAATGAACCATATGGCAATTCGCGCATCAGGAATTCGGTCTCGTCGTCTTTGAACTCGCCTGAGATGGTAACAACGTCCTCTAGGACCTGAACATTCAGGTCGGCGGCTTTCAGGCCGGGTACCAGGGCATTGAGAATGTAAGCATTATCTTCTTCACGAACATCCACAGCCAGGCTGAGATCCCGGGAAGGTTCATAGCCAGCCATGCGGGCCCAGCGTTGGGCAATTTCGTACGGGTGGGGGGCAATAAAGTATGTCATTTCAAACTCCTTTTTGGTTGGTTCTATATTTCTAAAGTCTACGATTGAATTGTGCTTATGATAGCGGGTCCGTATAAGAAACATGAAAACAGTAGATAGATTTAATATTAGAGAAAGGCAATGAAAGGGGGTTTATAATCACCGCATGGGCAATTTTGAGAATAAAGTCGTCCTGGTGACCGGTGCGGGAAAAGGGACCGGCCGCCTCGTAGCGGAAGTCTTCGCCGGGCAGGGGGCGCTGGTCGCTGCCAATGATATTTCGCCGGTCAACCTGGATGAGACCGTGGCGCATATACTGGCGGAAGGCGGGCAGGTCAAAGCCTATGTGGAAGACATCGCCAAAAAGATGACGGTTCAGACGTTGCTTAACGCCGTGCTGGATGATTTCAAACAGATCGACATCCTAGTCAACTGCGCCGAGGTGGAACCACAGAAGAGTTTGCTCGAAATGGATGACTGGGATTGGCAGCGCACCCAGGACGTTAACCTGAACGGAGCCTTCCTGCTGACACAATCGGCCGGGCGGATCATGAAAGAAAAGGGCGGAGGTGTGATCGTGCATGTGGGTGAACGGCCCAAAGGAATGGAAAAACGGGCGGCGTACTTCACCAGCAAGGCCGGGCTGGCGGCGTTTTCTGCCCTGGCAGCCTATGAATTATCCGAGGCCGGCATCCGGGTCTATCACATCCAGCCGGAAGAGACGGGCGATGTGGTCAGGCACATTCTGGAGTTGTGCAGCTGAAATGGCTGTGCGCCTGCGGGATCTGCTACTGGGACTGCGCGAGTTGCACCTGGGAAATGCGCCCGTCATCGTCCATTCGTCGCTGAAGTCTTTCGGTGAGGTGGAAGGCGGCGCGCAGACGGTGGTCAATGCATTGGCGGGGGTCTTCCCGATTGTGCTCGTACCGACCTTTACTTACAAAACCATGCTCATCCCGCAGACCGGGCCGGAGCACAATGCCATGACCTATGGCTCCGGGGAGAGCCGCAACCGCATGGCCGAGTTTTTCACCCCCCGCATGCCGGCCGATCCGTTGATGGGCATCATCCCTGAGACCTTGCGCAGCCACCCGAACGCCAAACGCTCGAACCATCCAATCCAGTCATTTGCCGGGATAAATGCAGAAAACCTCCTGAAGGCGCAAACCATGAGCGACCCGCTCGGCCCCCTGGCCGCTCTGGAAAAAGACGGCGGTTGGGCGGTGTTGATGGGGGTTAACCACACCGTCAACACCAGCATCCACTATGCCGAAAAACTGGCCGGGCGGCGCCAGTTCCTGCGCTGGGCGCTGACTCCCAATGGCGTGGTGGAATGTCCGGGCTTCCCGGGCGATTCGGCCGGTTTCGAAGCCATCGCTCTGGATTTGGAAAAGTACACCCGCAAGGTGCAGATCGGACCGGCGGGTGTGCAGGCGGTGCCGCTGGCGATGTTGTTCAAAGTGGTGATCGCCCTGATAAAAAAAGACCCGCTGGCATTGTTGTGCCAGCAGGAGGATTGCGAACGCTGTGGGGAGATCAGGAAACAGGCAATTAAAGAGTAGTAGCGACTTTGGTCGCTGCTGCAGTGCTAAACTCTTTTTCTTCAGCTAGATTTGTCAACCTCTCAAGCCCTTTGCCTTTTTGGCCGGGATGCTCACCATCCAGTTGATACCGAATTCATCCGTGCACATGCCAAACGTGTCCCCCACACGGCTTTCTCGATCGGCATGGTGATTTTCCCGCCCGCCGACAGCTTCTGAAAATAGGTCCTTGGTCCAGCGTCATTTTCGCCGGTCAGCGACATGCTAATATTCGTCCCGGGACGAAACTCATTCCTTGCCAGGGTATCCGAGGCGAAGAAAAGCAGGCTTTCGCCCGCATTCAACTCCGCATGCATGATCAGATCATGCTCGTCCGGGATTTGCGAGGCGTGATATTCTTGAAGGTGGTCAAGTGAAGCTTGCCGCCGAAGACGGTCTTATAAAATTCCATCGCCTGGAGTGCATTACTCTTGAAAGCCAAGTACGGGTTCAGCCTGGTTTACATGGTACCTCCTTTAAGGGATGAATTTAATTTAAAATATTATATATCTAAATTATCCATAAAGCGATTATTTCGAGTTTGAAGTGGAGGTTAAAACCTGCCGGTGCCAATGGTGCCATTGAGTAAGCTGTCCTATGAGGTGAAGTGCGAAAAAAAAACCGCTGGCATGGTTTTACCAGCAGGAGCATTGTGCGAGAGGCGACACAACCAAGGCGAACCTAATCAGGGATGGGGGCTTCCCAAAGGGAACAACTGAAGTCGCTACTACAATTCCCAGCGGCTTATTGATACAGAATTGGCTCCACGCGCAGGTTCTCCTCCCCCACGGCATCATTTATTGCGGTTAGCAGTTCGGGGCAATAATGCGTGGTGTCATTGGGGAATTCGATCAGGTGGCCGCGACCTTCTTCGAAGATCTGAAATGCAAAGCGATCCCGGCCTGGGTAGGAAATGAAAGTACCGTGCAACCGGCTGATGCGGCGGATGTCGCGCTCTGAATCCCCGCTGGAACGCAGGATCACCGTGACCATCTGAGGCGGGTGGTAGTCACCCAGCCGGACTGGCAGACTTGCGCCGGGCAGCTTGGGAGCGGGCGGTATTACCGGCGGGAAATAGTTGATTGAGGATTGCGGATCGAGGTTCGCGGATTGATCGGTTCCCAGGGCAGGTGCATCCGTTGCTGGTCGATCACCGGTCTCCGGCTGGCTGCGGCTGGCTGCATTTCCCTGATCGCTTGATTCCAACGACTTTTCAACCAGAGCACTTTGGCCAGGTTGGTAATTCTCCCAATCAGGAGGATCTTCCGGTGGTTCAGCATCCATCCCGGAATTGGGTCGGGAAGGAATGGCGGGTTTCCGATCTGTCGGGGAGCTCCCGCTGGCATGTTGCGGATTCGGTGCAGCCGGCTTGCGCTCCATCGGGCGGGGCTGCGGTTGCAGAAACATCTGGTTCGGGTCTTTCGCTGTCCCGGCTCCGCTCTGGGCGGGTTCGGTCAGCTTGATCTCGGTGCGGAAGTTGTCCACCAGCACCTTGGACGGGCTGGACTGGGCGTCCGCTTTCCCCTCTGCCAGGATCACTCCACCGATTTCCAGGGCAAACTGGAATTTCTCCCAGGTGCGCGGGAATACCACCAGCTCGATGGTTCCGGCCAGGTCTTCGAGCGTGACCCAGGCCATCATCTTGCCGGTCTTGGTCTGGTGCGGACGAATGGCGGTAACCATGCCGGCTACGCGCACTTTTTCTTCGTGGGCCGCCTCGCCCAAATTGCTGGAAAAGTGTGTTACTACCTGGCGAATCTCTTTCATGTAGGCCGCCAGCGGATGCTCGCCCATGTACATGCCGATCAGTTCGCGTTCCCACGCCAGGGTCTCGCGGCGGTCGGTATCCGGGACAAGCGGCAGGCTGACACTTTCGGTCACGCCAGTGTGCGCTCCAAAGAGCGACAACTGCCCGGCCTCGGCCGCCCGGAATTGGGAGGAACTGACTGCCACCAGGCGATCAATGGCTTCGAGCATGGCAGCCCGTGAACCGAACTTGTCCATCGCCCCCACCTTGATCAGGCTTTCCAGGGCGCGCTTGCCAGCCGAACGCAGGTCCACACGCGCAGCGAACTCGTTCAGGTTCTCAAACGACCCACCTTTTGCACGCGCCTGGCAAATGATCTCCACCGGTCCCTGGCCGACGTTTTTGATTGCACCCAATCCAAAGCGGATGGCCGAGGCCTGGCCGGGGCGGTCCTCGATGGTAAAGTCCCAGGCGCTGGCATTCACATCCGGCGGCAGCACCTCCACCCCCATGCTGCGGGCATCGTTGATGTAAAGCGCCATCTTGTCGGTCTCATGCTTGGTTACCGAGAGCAAGGCGGTCATATATTCTGCAGGATAATGCAGCTTCAAAAAACCGGTCTGAACTGCCAGCACACCATAGTCGGCCGCGTGGGATTTGTTAAAGCCATAGCGGGCGAACTCCTCCCAATCGGTAAAAATGGCCTCGCCGGTCTCGCGCGGAATTCCCTTTGTCACGGAACCTTGAATGAATTTTTGGCGGTGCTTCTCGATCTCTTCCTTTTTCTTTTTCGAGATGGCCTTACGCAGGTCATCCGCCTCCGACGGCGTGTACCCGGCCAGCTCGACGGCCGCGCGCATGATCTGTTCCTGGTAGAGCGGGATGCCGTAGGT
The DNA here is from genome assembly GCA_050014715.1 of Anaerolineales bacterium. Classification (GTDB taxonomy): domain Bacteria; phylum Chloroflexota; class Anaerolineae; order Anaerolineales; family Villigracilaceae; genus UBA877. The sequence goes on from JBEKCT010000044.1 coordinate 7,080, forward strand.
GTCCTGGAAGATCGGCTGCATGGCCGGGTGGCGGTATTCCACCGGCGAATCGCCGTGCATGCGGCTGATGTAATCCGGGATGAATTCCATCGGGCCCGGGCGGAAGAGCGCCACCATGGCGATAATGTTGTCGAGAGACTGGGGTTTCATCTGCACCAGCCACTTGGTCATGCCCGAGCCTTCCAATTGGAAGACGCCCATGGTATTGCCATCGCCCAGGAATTTGTACGTCTCAGGGTCATCCGTCGGGATGTTCCCCAGGCTATATTTCAAGCCGTGGCGCTGCTCGATCAGGTCACACGCACGCGCCATGGTTGTCAGGGTCGCCAGGCCCAGGAAATCCACCTTGAGCATCTTAAGCTTTTCGAGAATACCCATCTCGAATTGGGTGACCGTCTTGATGGGGGTCTCTTCGGAATTACTGGTGGGACGGTGCAGCGGCAGGTATTCTATCAGCGCCCGGTCCGAGATGACCACACCGGCGGCATGCGTCCCGGCATTGCGGACCACGCCTTCCATCCTGGCGGCGGTGTCGATCAACTCGCGCAGGTGGTCTGCAGACTGGTAAGCCTCCTTCAGGTCCGGCAGGCCTTCGAAACCTCCGGCAATGATGTCCCGCAGCGGGACGGCTTTGGAGGGGATGTTGGGCACGATCTTGGCCACCCGGTCCACTTCGGGCAGCGGGATATCCATCACCCGCCCCACATCCCGCAAGGCTGCCCGCGCCCCGAGCGTACCGAAGGTGATGATCTGGGCGACCTTGTCGCTTCCGTATTTCTTGACGGTATATTCGAGCACCTCGGCCCGGCAATCGTCGCGGAAATCCAGGTCGATATCCGGCATGGAGATGCGCCCCGGGTTGAGGAAGCGCTCGAACAGCAGTTCATGCCGGATTGGATCGACCATGGTGATATCCAGCGTGTATGCAACGATCGAACCGTTTGCCGAGCCGCGCGCGTTGTACCAGATGTCCTGCTGGCGGGCATAGCGGCACAGGTCCCAGACAATCAGGAAGTAGGCATCGAAGCCCATTTTGTGGATGACGCCCAGTTCATAGTCGAGCCTGGTCTGGACCGCCTCGATGTCTGCGCTTTCGCCGTAATGGCGGTTGGCTCCATCCTCGCACAGGCTGCGCAGGTAGGTCTCGGCGGTCTGCCCTTCCGGCACCTCGAAACGCGGCAGACGGTAGTCCTTGACATCCAGATTCACATTGCAGCGCTCAGCGATAAGCAGGGTATTCGAAAGCGACTCGGGCACCTCGGCAAACAGGTTTTGCATCTCCTGCGGCGAGCGCAGGTAATAGGATGGATCGGTCATGCGCATGCGGTCCGGGTCACTGAGCAGCGCCCCGGTCTGAATGGCAAGCAGGATATCCTGGTATTTGGCGTCTTCGGGGTTGATGTAATGGGCGTCGTTGGTGGCCACGTAGCTGCTCTGGTAATGCGGACCAAGCTCCATCAGGGTGCGGTTGACCATCTCCAGATCGGGCACATCATGCTGCTGCAGCTCCAGGAAGAAGTTCTCCCTGCCAAACAGATCATAATACCAGTCCAGGCTGCGGCGGGCCGCCTCCACTTGTCCCTGCCGGATCAGGCGCGGCACCTCGGCTGACATGCAGCCGGAGGTGCAGATCAGACCTTCGGTGTGTTTGGACAGGTAATCCTTGTCGATGCGGGGATAGTAATAGAAGCCTTCCAACTGGGCAGTCGAAGCGATCTGGAGCAGGTTCTTGTAACCGGTCTCGTTTTGGGCCAACAGCAGCAGGTGCGAGGAGCGCCGGTCCTCCTTGGCATCATGCTCTTTCATCGTGCGGGCCGAAAGATAGGCTTCCAGCCCGATGATGGGTTTGATGCCGGCTTCTTTGGAAGCGTGGTAGAACTCGATCACCCCAAACATGGTGCCGTGGTCGGTGATGGCCATGGCGGGCATATCCATCTCTTTGGCGCGCTTGACCAGCTTCTTGATGTTCGAGAAGCCGTCCAGCAGGGAATATTCGGTATGCACGTGCAGGTGGGCAAAGGACATGGTAGTTTGTTGTTTTTAACGGTAAGAGAGCCTATGGAAATTATTAGAATGTAATTGCGGCTGGGCGCAGCGGGTGCTATCCTTAAGTTGTTGAGAGACGGGAACGCATCCGGGGTGCGGAGCGTCTGGGCGAGCCGAGTGCTATATGGGATGTACAAGCCCGTCAAATTATTTGGCTTCCCGTCGCACTTTCTCATCTGGGACAGTACTGCCGTACTGAGCCCGGATTGGTTTTTGAAACTCCTTGCCCGAAAATCTGCGCCCCAGCCGCATCTATATAAGGAGTTTACCATGAAAGATGAACCAATTTCAATCCCTATTTTGCGTTACATTGCCATCGATGCCCACAAGCACTATATCATGGTGGGTGGTATGAATGCCCAACAAGAGATGGTGCTGCCCGCTCGCAGGGTAGACATGGAGAACTATCCCAAGTGGGCCAAGGCCAATCTGAGGCCGGGGGATGCCGTGGTGATCGAAGCCACAACCAACACCTGGACGCTGTACGATATGACCCTGCCATATGTTAGCGAGGTAGTGGTGGCGCACCCGCTGGAAGTAAAGCAGATCGCCAATGCGCGGGTGAAGACTGACAAACATGATGTGAACTGTCTGGCTCGGCTGTAGGTTGCAGATCTGATCCCGGAAGTGTGGGTTCCGCCGATGGATGTGCGGGAGCTGCGCACTTTGATCGCCCACCGGCAGCGGCTGGTCAAGATGCTGACGATGACCCACAACCGTCTGCACAGTGTGATCCATCGCAACAACCTGGTACCGCCAGAGGGAGGCTTTTTCGCTGACAAGAACCGCAGCTGGTGGGAAAGCCTGGCTCTTTCTCCAGTGGAGAAGCTGCAAGTCCGCCAGGATCTGGCCATGCTGGACCACTTGGAGTCTCAGATCGCAGAAGTCAACCAGGAACTGGCCTGTCTCAGCACCACATCCCCATGGAGCGAACCTGCCCCCTACCTGCTGCAATTGCCCGGGTTCGGCGTGATCAATACCATGACGGTGCTTTCCACTATCGGTGATATCACCCGTTTTCCCACTCCCAAGAAGTTGGTTGGCTACGCCGGCCTGGGAGGCAGAGTCCATGACAGCGGCCAGACCCATTTCACCGGACCGATCACCAAACAGGGACGCAAGGAACTGCGTTAGTCCTTGGTGGAAGCGGCCTGGACCGCAGTGGAAACCCATCCGTTTTGGAAGCAGGAATTCCAGAAGCTGTCTCACCGCATGAAGGGCAACAAAGCCATCGTGGCGATCGCTCGCAAATTGAGGTGGCCATCTGGCATGTTATGACCGAACGCGTCGCGGATCGCAAGGCTAATCCCGAGATGGTCGCTTTCAAATTGATGAGATGGTCCTGGCAACTCAATGACTGGCAGCGAGGTGGATTAACCACCCGCCAATTTGTGCGCTACCAACTCATGCAACTCAAACTTGGCGAAAAGTTGACCCACATCAGGCGCACTTATCCAAGATCGATCGCTTCTGTGGAAGAAATCTTGGCTTTGAAACCAGTACTCAGACCCACGGAATAGGTTCTGATGCAAGGACAATGGAATACGATTTCCAACCCTCACTGAATTTATTCAGCGGCAGGGTCGGGAAAATAATTCCATTTTTTCGAACCAGTTTGATCTATTAAAATTCACTGTCGCCAACTCTTGACACTGCACTTCATTGGTATAGCACGCATGTTTGGCTTAAATATCGTTTCGTGGGAAATTGGAGGGCTGGACTGATTCTAAAGATTCAACACAAAGGTCACTAAGGGACACAAAGTTACACGAAAGGAAAACTGTTTATTCCTTGGAGAACCTTCGTGCCATTTGTGTTTAAAAACTGCCCAGACTTTTAATACGATGCTGAATCCCGGGTTTATAATAGACGCAGAATTTAGACAGGAGAATCGCCATGTTGCGCATCTATAACACCCTTTCCCACAAAAAAGAAGAATTCCAGACGCTCGCGCCGGACGAGGTCAAAATGTACGTGTGCGGCCCGACCGTCTATTCGGATGCGCACATCGGGCATGCCATGTCGGCGATCGTTTTCGACGTGGTACGTCGCTACCTGGAATATCGTGGTTATTATGTCCGCTACGTGATGAACTTCACGGACGTGGATGATAAGATCATCGCCCGCGCCGCCCAGAAGGGTGTGGATCCGCAGGCGCTGGCAGAGAGTTACATCCAGGCTTATCGCAAGCACCTGGAAGACCTTAATGTGTTGCCGGCCACCTCCAACCCGCGCGCCACCCAGACGATGGACAAGATCCAGGCCATGATCCAGGGCCTGATCGACAAAGGCTTTGCCTACCCGGCCAAAAACGGAGATGTCTACTTCCGTGTCACCCGGGACCCGGAGTACGGCAAGCTCTCCGGGCGCAAGCTGGATGACATGCAGGCCGGCCGCCGTATCGAGATCGAGGAAGAAAAAGAGCACCCGATGGACTTTGCCATCTGGAAAGCCGCCAAACCGGGTGAACCCGCCTGGGACTCCCCCTGGGGCAAGGGCCGGCCGGGCTGGCACATCGAGTGCTCGGCCATGAACCTGGCCATCCTGGGTGAACAGATCGACATACACGGCGGCGGCAACGACCTGGTCTTCCCGCACCACGAGAACGAGATCGCCCAGAGCGAATCCTTCACCGGCAAACAGTTCGCCCGCTACTGGATGCACAACGGCATGCTGCAGCTGCAGGGCGAGAAGATGTCCAAATCGCTCGGCAACCTGGTGACGATCGACGATTTCCTGTCGCGGCACGAGGCGGACGCCCTGCGCATGATGGTGCTGAACGGTTCCTACCGCGCCCCGCTATCCTACTCTGACGATATCATGGACGCCGCCGAGCGCGGTCTGGACCGTCTGCGCTCAGCCCTTAAGCCTGCCCCGGCAGCCGCCCCGGGTGCCTCCGCCGAAGCAACAGCCTTGCTGGACCAGCAGACCGGTACCACCCAGCCGACCTTCACTGAAGCCATGGATGATGATTTCAATTCCTCCGGCGCGCTTGCGGCTCTGTTCGAGCTGGTGCGGGCAATTAATACCGCCCGGAGCACCGGCGCCACCGATGATCAACTCAAAGCTGCCCAGGAGACCCTGCGCACTCTGACAGGCGTGCTGGGTCTGCGCCTGGAAGAAAAGAAATCTGCCGGCGGGGATGCGGATGCATTCATTGCATTGCTGGTGGAAGTACGCTCCGAAGCGCGCAAGCAGAAGAACTGGGCGCTCGGGGATCTGATCCGTGACCGGCTGAAGGAGTTGGGGGTGATGATTGAAGACAGCAAGGATGGCACCAGCTGGCATTGGGCCTGAACGCAAGTCCCCGGTACTTTGGAAGCGCCGGGGACTTACCTGGTACCTGAACAATTTCCGATGAACTGCATTTTCCGAATGGGGATGTAGGAAAATAAGTTATGGCTTATATCCAGCGGCGAACTTTCTTCTTATAATCCAGGTAGGCCTGACCAAATTTCAGCTCGAGCATTTTCTCTTCCGTACGGATAAATCGTCGCTCGATCAAGGCCATAAAAAAAGGTATTACCAGGAACGGGGATAGCGTCCCGAATAAAACGGCCGCGCCGAACAAGATCAAGGTAAAACCCATGTACATCGGGTTACGGGTGAAGCGGAAAACACCACTGGTTACCATTGCCTTAGACTCTGCATACGGCACGACGGTCGTTCCAGCCTGGTGGAAAAGCCGGTCGGCCGACAGTTCTATCGCGATCCCGGCCAGGATAAATACTATTCCGGGCAAGTTCCATGGGGATGGAATGATTTTCAGAAGCGGAAGCAAAAAATGCAGGATGGGAATTGCTAGCAGTGCATTTAAAAAATAGCTGGGTGGTAACAATTTTGGTTTGTTCATAAGAAGTGCTCTTTTCAATATTATTTACCGGAGAGTGTGGTCGAGAGCTCTTGGGATGCCCGGGGCACATAGGTGTATTCGATCGCAGCATGTTCACACGTCCTTACACATTTCTTGCAGCCGGAACAGGCTTTCGGATTCCTGATTAGCACGTGCATATGGTTGAACCGACCCATTTTTACCAGAACAGCTTCCGGGCAGACTGCCACACAGTCCCGGCAAACCTGACACTGCCTGGACGAAAGCCGGATGTACTTCGTTTCACGCTTATGAAGAAAGAAATTTATATTAATAATTTATCCTTTCTCATTTATCCTGAAGACAGTATACAAAGCAGTCGTGAATTGGATATGAAGACAAGAAGGAGGACCTGTGCAGACCAACCCGCCGCTCGCGTTGACAGTCCCCCTCCCAGACGGTACAATGAAAACACACCCGGAAAAGGAGAGAAAAATGGTAAAAGAATTTAAAGAATTTATCATGCGCGGCAACGTCATGGACCTGGCAGTGGCGGTCATCATCGGCGGCGCCTTCGGCAAGATCGTTTCCTCCTTGGTCAGCGACATCATCATGCCCCTGATCGGCCTGATCTTCGGTGGGATCGATTTCAGCGGCCTGGCTTTTACAATTGGAAGCGCCAAGGTCACTTACGGCAATTTCATCAATAATGTGATTGACTTCCTGATCATTGCCCTGGTTATTTTCCTGATGATCAAGGCGGTCGACAGCCTGAAAAAGAAGCCCGAGCCTGCCCCGGCTGCTGAACCCATCACCAAGGATTGCCCGTACTGCTTCACCACCATTTCCGTCAAAGCGACCCGCTGCCCGAATTGCACGTCGGAATTGAAATAACGTTAATCGAAAATCATTATTCGGTATCAGTCAGCGGGCAGCGCGTCTTACGAATATCAAATTCCAAATAACGAATAACCATTCCCCGATGGATTTCCTCGATAAACTCAATCCCCAGCAGCGCCAGGCTGTAACCATTGGCGCAGGTCCCGTGCTCGTACTGGCCGGACCCGGATCCGGTAAAACCCGCGTCCTGACGCAACGCGTTGCCTATCTGATCGCCTACGAAGGCGTACGTCCCTACCAGATGCTGGCGGTCACCTTTACCAACAAGGCCGCCCGCGAGATGGGCAACCGGGTACGGGATATGCTCGGGGAGCTGGCTTCGGATGGTCTCTGGCTGGGCACGTTCCATTCCATCTGCGCCCGCTTGTTGCGGCGCGAATCCGAACACCTGCCCTTCGATGCCAGCTTCGTCATTTACGATGACGATGACCAGCAGCGCCTGGTTAAAGCTGCCATCCGTGACCTTAACCTCGACGATAAGACCTACCGCCCGCAGTCGGTGCATGCGTCCATCTCACGCGCCAAGAACGATTTGATCTTTCCGCAAGATTATCCCATCCAGACGTATCGCGACGATAAGGTCAAGCAGGTTTATCAACGCTACCAAGAATTATTGAAGCAAAACAACGCGGTGGATTTCGACGACCTGTTATTGTGGACGGCCCACCTGCTCTCGGAATTTCCACCGGTACGAGAAAAGTATGCCCAACGCTTCCGGCATGTGCTGGTGGATGAATTCCAGGATACCAACTTTGCCCAGTATGTCCTGCTGAAGCACCTGGTATCCGGCCATAACAATATCTTCGTGGTCGGGGATCCGGACCAATCCGTCTATCGCTGGCGTGGCGCGGATTACCGCAATGTCCAACGCTTCGAACAGGATTACCCGGAAGCCCAGGTCATCCTGTTGGAGCAGAATTACCGCTCGAAGCAAACCATCCTGAACGCCGCCATGGCGGTGATCGACCGCAACCCGCACCGCCGTCGGAAGAATCTGTTTTCCGAACGCGGTTCAGGCGATAAGGTCTCTTATTATGAGGCGCTCGACGATTACAGCGAGGCCGCCTTTGTAGTGGATACCATCGCCAGCCTGGTGACCGGCAAGCAGGCCGAACCGAGCGAGTGCGCAGTGATGTATCGTACCAATGCCCAGTCCCGCCTGTTGGAAGAGGCCTTCCTGCAGGCCCGCCTGCCCTACCGGCTGGTGGGCGCCCAGCGGTTTTACGGGCGGCGCGAAGTCAAGGATATCATCGCCTATCTGCGACTGGTGCACAATCCGGCCGATGAAATTTCGCTCGACCGCGTGATCAACCTGCCGGCACGCGGCATCGGCGAGAAGACAGTTCTGTCATTGCACACGGCCGCGCGCACAGCCAACACTTCCGCTTCGGCGGTGGTGATGGACCTGGCTCGCGCGGATGCCTCACCTTTCTGGGTACAGTTCAGCGGTCGCGCCGCCCTGCCGCTGGCTGAGTTCGGTGCGCGCCTGGCCAGCTGGCGGGCCGAGGCGCCCAGGTCCACCGTCACCGAACTGTTCGACCGCATCGCAGATGATATCAAATACAGGGCGTATATAGATGACGGCACCGAAGAAGGGGCCGAACGCTGGGAAAACGTCCAGGAGTTGCGCCGGTTGACCACCGAATACGAGGACCGCACCCTGACCGATTTCCTTGAAACTGTCGCTCTCATTTCCGACCAGGATACCCTGTCAGAAGTTAATAACGCCCCGACCCTGTTGACGCTGCACGCCGCCAAAGGCCTGGAGTTCAAAGTGGTCTTCATCGTTGGCCTGGATGACGGCATTCTGCCGCACAGCCGCTCCTTTGACGACCCAGAAGCCATGGAAGAAGAACGCCGTCTGTTTTACGTTGGGATTACCCGGGCCGAGGACCGGCTCTTCCTTCTGCGTGCCCAGCGACGAGGCGGGCGCGGCTTTAGCGATGAGACCATCCCGTCCCGCTACCTGGACGATATTCCAGCCGAACTGCTTAGTGGAGAGTCGCGCGGCGGCGGGCATTCCTTCCGCTCGAACGGACACCTCCCGGCTCCGACCTGGCTGCGTTCGGAACCGATTGCCACCCTGACCGAGGCAAAATTCCGGGCCGGCATGCGCGTGTCGCATCCCAGCTGGGGCGAAGGCATGGTACTGGATAGCCGGCTTCAGGATAACGACGAGACTGTGGATGTGGTATTCGAGTCGGTCGGGATAAAACGCCTGGCTGCCAGCCTGGCGAAATTATCTGTCTTAAAGAGTGAAAAGTAGGAAAGGAAACTCCATGCTCAAGGACCTTCCATCCACCCCCGAAGGGCTGATCGCCTGGAGCTGGCCTGAGATGGCCCCCTATTATCAAGGGCTTGCCTCCTGTTCCATTACTGCTTCTAATATGCAGGCCTGGCTGGAAGACTGGACGAGTATCGGCGAACGCGTGGAAGAATTGCACGCACGTCTATCGGTGGCAACTTCGATTAACACCGCCGACAAGGCAGCTGAAGAACGCATGCACGGATTCCTCGACAACATCTTTCCCAACGCCCTGGCGGCCGAGCAGAAACTCAAGGAAAAACTGCTCGCCAGTCAGCTCGAACCGCCTGGATTCGAGCTTCCGCTACGTAAAATGCGCGCCGAGGCGGATCTCTTCCGATCCGCCAATCTGCCCCTGCTGGCCGAACAACAGAAACTCGCCATCCAATATGACAGGATATTTGGCGCCCAAACGGTTGACTGGGAGGGAGAGGAAATTACCCTGGCGCGGCTGGCGCGGAATTTCCAGCAGCCCGACCGGCGCCTCCGGGAAAAGGCCTGGAGGCTAAAGGCAGCCCGCCAATTAGCAGATGCACAGGTGATTAATGAGTTGTGGGCAAAATTCATGGATGTACGCGCCAGGATCGCCGAAAATGCCGGCAAGCCATCCTTCCGTGAGTACGCCTGGCAGCAGAAATTACGCTTCGATTACACTCCTGATGATTGTAAATCCTTCGCGAGCGCCATCGAGCAGGTGGTCGTCCCGGCCGCCTCGCGCATCTACGAAAAGCACAAAAAGAACCTCGGTCTCGTCTCCATGCGTCCCTGGGACCTGGTGGATGGTTGGTACAGCCGTCCCACAGAAACCGCCGCAGCTCCAACCCTCAAGCCATTTGCATCCATCGACGAACTCAAGCAGGGTATCTCAAATATCTTTCACCAGTTGGACCCGCAGCTGGGTGGTTATTTCGATAGCATGCTTGCAGAGGGTTTGACCGACCTGGCAAATCGCAAGAACAAGGCCCCTGGCGCTTATTGCAGCTCTTTCATATCCATCCGCAAACCCTTCGTATTTGTCAATGCCATTGGGACGCAGGAGGATGTAATAACGACCTTGCATGAATCCGGCCATGCTTTCCACATCTTCGAAACAGCCGGAATTCCCTATATTCAGGAACTGTCGGTGCCAATGGAATTTGCCGAGGTGGCCTCGATTGGTATGGAATTACTGGCTTCCCCATATCTGACCAGGCAAAAAGGCGGCTTCTATTCTGAACCAGATGCCGCACGCGCCCGCATCGAACATCTCGAAGGGTTGATCCTGTTCTGGCCTTTCATGGCGGTTGTGGACACCTTCCAACATTGGGTCTACGAGAATCCCGCCAAAGGCGCTAACCCTGCCGACTGCAATGCCAAATGGGGCGAACTCTGGGACCGTTTTCTACCAGGTGTGGATTGGAGTGGGCTCGAGCAGGTCAAGCAGACCGGCTGGCACCGCAAACTCCACATCCACCAACTGCCTTTTTATTATGTAGAGTACGGTCTGGCCCAGTTGGGTGGAGTTCAGCTCTTTGGTAATGCTATTAAAAACCAGGCCGGCGCCGTGGCGGCTTATCGCAAGGCGCTGGCTCTAGGCGGAACTGTATCCCTGCCACAATTGTTTGCGACCGCCGGAGCCAGGTTTGCCTTTGACTCTGCCACATTAAGAACTGCCGTTGGCCTGCTGGAAAAAGTCGTCGGAGAACTGGAAGAAGAAATCTAACATGCTATTTAATTTGAGATTTTTTTGGAGGTATTGATATGGAGTATGTTCATCTTGGAAAAAGTGGTCTGCAAGTTTCCCGCCTGTGCCTCGGGATGATGACATATGGCTCGTCCAAATGGCGCCGGTGGGTTCTCGATGAAGACCAGGCTCTGCCTTTTATAAAACGTGCCCTGGAGGCCGGGATAAACTTCTTCGACACAGCCGATGCCTACTCTCAGGGAGCCAGCGAGCAAGTGCTCGGAAATACTCTGCGCACCTGCGGTGTCAAGCGCGCAAGTGTTGTCATTGCCACCAAGGTCTTCAACCCGATGAGCGACGAGGTCAACGACCGCGGCCTTTCGCGCAAACACATTCTCGATTCGATTGACCGCTCCCTGCAGCGCTTGAAAATGGAGTACGTGGATCTGTACCAGATCCATCGCTGGGATTATTCCACCCCCATTGAAGAAACCATGGAAGCGATGAACGACGTGGTCAAAGCGGGCAAGGCCAGTTATATCGGGGCTTCTTCCATGTTTGCATGGCAGTTTGCTAAAGCCCAGCACACAGCCACCTTGCACGGTTGGACTCGTTTCGTTTCGATGCAGAACCACTACAACCTAGTCTATCGCGAAGAAGAGCGTGAAATGATCCCTCTCTGCATCGACCAGGGTATCGGCCTGATCCCGTGGAGCCCGCTGGCGCGCGGCTTTTTTGGCGGTAACCGCCACAAGCAGGGCGGGGGCGAGACCGTCCGTGCCCAGACGGACGACTTTGCCGGAATGCTGTATTATCGCCCGGAGGATTTCATTGTTGCCGAACGAGCCTGGGAGGTTGCCAAAGCCCACGACGTGACCGGTTCACAGGTGGCACTGGCCTGGATTCTGGGCAAGCCCTATGTTACCGCACCCATCATCGGGGCAAGCAAGCTGGAGCATCTTGACCAATCGATTGCCGCGCTGGAAATCAAACTTGCGCCTGAGGAAATCAAGCAACTCGAAGAACTGTACCAGCCGCATCCCGTGCTGGGTCATTCCTAGAAACGGAGGCGTTCCCATGCAGTGGAAACTTCTCTGGCAAATCTTCTGGTTATTCACGAAGGTGGCCATGTTTTCGTGGGGAGGCGGACCGGCATCCCTGGGGCTGATGCAGCGGGAAGTGGTGGCAGTCGGCTGGCTCACCCCGAGTGAGTTTGCGGATGATATCGCCTTGAGCAATGCCCTACCCGGTCCAACCGCGCCGCAAGCCTCCGCCTACGTGGGTTATAAACTGGCCGGATGGACGGGTGCGCTTACGGCCGTGGCCGGTACAGTGATCCCCACCACCCTTTTGATGCTCATCCTGATCATTGGCTTTTTCAGTATCAAGGACAACCTGTACATGAAAGCCGCCATCCAGGGCGTTCGCCCTTTTGTGGTGGGACTGCTGGCATGGACCACGTTCCAAATCGCCATACCCGTTTTCGGTTTGGACAAACAAGGCCTTGGAGCAGCGCTTACAAGTGGCTGGGATAAGTGGCTGATCGCCCTAGGTACTTTCCTGGTGTTGACTTTCACCAGTATCAGTCCGATCTGGTTGGTGCTGGTCACAGCCGGGATTGGGTTGATTTTATTTCGTTGAAGCACCCGGTCCGATTAATATAATAAAAGAAAGCGGGAGTGGCCAGCCCGCCCACCCTCGCTCCTGGTTTAATGAGATGATGTAATTTTTCCATGAAAAAGGCTGTAAAATAGGGACATGTCTAACACGCTGAAGATTGTCATTCCGACTGCCGGATGGGCCACCCGGGTACGCCCCCAAACCTGGTCCAAACCCAAACCGCTGGTCGGCGTGGCAGGCCGGGCCACGATCGACCACCTGCTGGATACCTTCCACAGCGTGCCGGACCTTTCGACAGGCGCGCAGCAACACCCCGAAACGGCTGAATACGTCATCATCCTGGGGGCTTTCCTGGGCGAGGCACAAATCCCGCCCTATATGAAAGAGCATTATCCTGGTTACCATTTCCATTACGTGGTTCAGTCAGTGATGCGTGGTCAATCGGACGCGCTATGGTTGGCGCGTGAATACCTCACCGGACCCATGATCATGTGCTTTTCTGACACGCTCATAGAAACCGATTTCTCTTTCCTGGCAAAAGAAAAAGCTGATGCTGTGGCCTGGATTAAAAATGTCCCGGATCCGCGCCGGTTCGGCGTGGTGGAGTTGGATCAGAATGGTTGGGTAAGCCGGTTGATTGAAAAACCACGTTCTCTCGAAAACAAGCAGGTGGCTGTGGGGTGTTATTATTTTCGTGAAAGCAGCGAGCTCGTATCGGCCATTGAAGAGCAAATGAAACGCAGGAATTCCTTGAAAGGCGAGTATTTCCTTGCGGATGCGATCAACATTATGATCGAGCGAGGAATGAAAATGCGCACCCAGGCGATTGATATCTGGCTCGATATGGGCACGATAGAAACTATACTGGAGACCAACCGGTATCTGCTGGGCCATGGACGGGATAATTCTAAAAGTTTCCATCGGGAAAATGTAATAATCATACCCCCGGTGTTTATTCATGAAAGCGCCACGATCGAAAATTCGACAATTGGACCGAATGCCTCCATCGGCGCCGATTGCAAGATAACCAACAGTCGCGTAGAAGACAGCATCCTGGAAACTGGGGTTGTGTTGGATTCAGCAATCATGAAGAATTCGTTCATCGGCCGGCAAGCCCGGATTCACGGACGTTCTGCCGAATCCACTCCCATGGTGTTAAATATAGGGGACAATAGTTCCATTATTATCAAATAATTTTTCGTAACATGGCTCCTAGGGAATCATCCTGGTAAGGAAGAAAAGTCCCATCTACTTGAAAATATAAAATTATCCTTTGATGAGGTTCGAACTTTTCAAAACAATCGCTCAAGTTGTACAATGGTTTTTTAGAGGAAGTATTTTCAAAATGGGTGAGCTTGTCGAATGCCATTCCGGGTTCACGTATGCAGACAAGCCGGTTGCCCTGCAATGGGAAAACCGGCGACTGGAAATTACCGGGATTACCTCCCATTGGCTCAGTCCGCAGGCCCGGCATTTCCGGGTCTGTACTAGCAGCGGGCAGGAATTCGAGCTGTCTTATCAGGAAGCGGACAACGAATGGCAAATAAAGGAACTATAAGGAGACCCGATGCAGGAAATTTCTGATTTGCACTATCTGTCAAAGCGTGTAACAGGTTTGAAACCTTCGGGCATTAGAAAATTTTTTGACATTGCCGCCACAATGAAGGATGTCATATCACTGGGGATTGGCGAGCCTGACTTTACCACGCCCAAGTCAATTCTGGAAGCCGGAGTCCGTTCACTCCAGGCCGGAGAGACACATTACACTTCCAACGCTGGCAAATTGGAATTACGTCGGGCAATCGCTGATAATCTGAAAAAACTGTACGGTGTGGGGTATGATCCCGTGGAAGAAATTATCATCACGGTCGGAGTGTCAGAGGCGCTTTACCTGGTGATGAATGCCCTGCTTGATCCAGGCGACGAAGTGATCATCCCGACGCCGTGCTTCGTCTCATACCAGGCGGAAGTTATCCTGGCTGGTGGAGTGCCGGTGGAAGTCCCCAGCTGTCCGGAAAATGATTTTCAATTGGATCCGGAACAAATCCGTTCTGCAATCACTGCGCGGACGAAGGTCATCTTTGTGGGGTATCCCAACAACCCTACCGGTGCGGTTGCCTCACGTCAGGTCCTGGCCGAAGTGGCAAAAATCGCCGAACAACATAACCTGCTCATAATCTCGGACGAAATCTACGATCGCCTGGTATACAATCACGAACACGTGTGTGTTCCAACCCTGGATGATGCCACCCGGAAGAG
>JBEKCT010000045.1:0-20981 GCA_050014715.1 Anaerolineales bacterium
CGAATTATATTGTGATCATCCAATTGATATTTCGATAAGGAGAAAAAATGAGAATTCTTTGGAGAGTTTTGGTCGTTGTTGTTTTGATCGCTGCCATACTAGGCATCGGTGTATACGCCTACAACCTTGGCATGGCCCAGGGGCTGGCGCAGAAAGTAACTGTCCAGACGGTTCCTCCGGCGCAGATGCCTTATATACAGTATGGACATCCCTTTTTAGGCTTTGGTTTCGGCCTGATCGGTTGCCTGATCCCGCTATTCCTATTGTTCGTGGTCTTAGGAAGTTTGCGCTTCTTGCTCTGGCGCGGGCCGATGGGTTGGGGTCATATGCACCACCGACGCTGGAACTGGCAGGATGAGAATGGCAAAGATGTGCCGCCTTTCTTTGCCGAGTGGCACCGCCGGGCGCACGCCGGACCGGAGCAGGAGAAAAAAGATTAATCTCTGGAGTGTGCAGACCCGGGCCTCTGAAAGAGGCCCGGGTCTGTATCGAAATTCAATCCCAATGGAAATATCCGGGGATGTAAAATGTATTGGAATATCCCGTTATCTTCCTTTATCAAGGAATTTCGATTGTCTCCAAAATCATTCCTTCCCGCTCGAACGTGATTGCGGTAATATTCCCTGGTTATCATGAAAACCATTCTTGTCGTTGACGATGAACCCAAGATTGTCCAACTGTTGCGGGATTATTTGGAGCGCGCCGGCTTTCGTGTTCTCACCGCGCCCAATGGGAAGACTGCCCTGGCGGTGACCCATTCTGAAAAACCGGATCTGATCATTCTCGACCTGGGCCTGCCTGAGATGGATGGTTTGGATGTTACCCGCACGCTGCGCAAAGACTCGAATGTACCGATCATTATTTTGACCGCCCGTTCCGAAGAGACCGATAAATTGATTGGCCTGGAACTCGGGGCGGACGATTACATCACAAAACCATTCAGTCCCAGAGAAGTGGTTGCACGTGTCCGTGTGGTTTTTCGTCGGATGGAAAACTATAACGAGACCAATATAGAAATTCTCCATGCTGCTGATTTGACGTTGGATGTGCCACGCATGCGTGTCATGGCTGAGGGTCGGGACATTGAAGAGTTTACCCCGACGGAATTCGAATTGCTGGCCGCCATGGCCCGCCACCCCGGACGCGTTTTCACGCGCAATCAATTACTTGAAACGGTTCACGGCGTTGCATATGAATCGTATGAACGCGCCATAGATGCACATATCAAGAATATTCGTCGCAAAATCGAATTGAGGTCGGGCGAGCAACGTTACATTTTGACCGTCTATGGGGTTGGGTACAAGTTTGCAGATCAATGAGATATGAGAGATATAAACGACCATTCTCCATTGCATAGGCACGTCCGTTTTCATCACAGCAAACCCAGGTGGTGGCCGGAAAATGAATCCTGGCCGCCAGTCCAGCCTTATTGGCGTGACACGCGCGGTCGCTTTTTCCGGCGGATTGGCTACGTGATAGCACTGGTGAACCTGCTGGCCTTTTTTATTTTCGCAGTGGTATTGGGGCTGGTGTTAAATAGCCTGGGCATCATTCACATCATTCACGAACCGCTTGGCTGGGTCATTCCGGTCGGGATTGTTCTTTTAATATTTGCTTTCGTTTCACTGGTCTGGGGTGGCCGGGGCTTGCGCCATATGTCTGCTCCGGTGGGCGATTTGCTGGAAGCCGCCGGTCGCATCACGGAAGGGGATTACTCCAAGCGCGTTTCAGAGCGAGGCCCGCTGGAGCTGCGCGCCCTGGCACATGCTTTCAATGAAATGGCTGCACGACTGCAATTAACCGAGGAACAACGCCGTGACTTGATGGCCGACATTACACATGAACTGCGCACACCGTTGACTGTGATCCAGGGTAACCTGGAAGGGTTCCTGGACGGTGTTTATTCCCCGGATGAGGCGCGCTTGAAATCACTGCTCGAAGAGACCCAGATTCTTGCACGCCTGGTGGAAGACTTGCGTACTCTGGCTCTGGCGGAAAGCGGCGCTTTGCAACTTAAAAAAGAACCCACTGACCTGGCGGTTTTAATTAGGGAGACGGTTTCTGCTTTTCGAACCCAGGCGGATAGTGCCGGGGTGAAGATAGAACTTCAGGTTGAGTCGGATGCGTTGTTGCTCAACATTGACCCGGAACGCATCCGGCAGGTTTTATCCAACCTGATTGCCAATGCACTCCGGTATACCCCGCGCGATGGATCCATCAAAGTGGGGCACACGATCATCCAATTGAAGGAAGGAAGATTCGTTGAGGTTTCCGTGGAAGATACCGGAGTGGGTATTACCGCGGATGTATTGCCCTACATTTTCAATCGTTTCTACAAATCCCGGGATTCCATTGGCACCGGCCTGGGGTTGCCGATTGCCCGGCATCTGGTAGAGGCGCACAACGGAAGTATTAATGCTGAAAGCCAGGCCGGACATGGTACTAGTATTCGTTTCCGCCTGCCTATGGATCAATGAAGCAGGGCACGCACGGAATCTTATTCTGTTGCGCAACTCTGCGCGACTTTTCCTGCGTTAAACATGCACCTCTGCGTGGAACTCGTGCCATCAGGTTGCTTAATTACTCTGCAACTATTTCTGCCTCGTGTTGCTGGACAGAATTAGTCCGGTGTAAATTTGCAAAATCCTTTGCCACACAATGAAATTTTCTGATGCTCTTTAAGGGTTGATTCGAATGTTATTTGTGCTCGGCCTCTTCTGCAGCATCTGCCTCGGCCTTGGATTTGTGAACTGTCCCATCCGGATGGTTGGGGGGCGAATACAAGGTATACAGTTTCAATTGCCTGGTTTTTGAATTATTGATGACATTATGATAAGTTCCGGCTGGAACGATAACAGCATCCCCTTCCCCTGCGATATGTTCTTCCGAACCATTGAGAATGAATTTTGCTTCACCTTTTTCAATCCGGAAGAATTGATCCACTTTGCGATGCACCTCATTCCCGATTTCCTCGCCTTTCTGCAGGCACATCAGGACGAGTTGGGTGTGTTTGCCGGTGAATACCACCTGGCGAAAATAACGGTTCTTTTCAGTCAATTTCTCTACGGATCCAACGAAACCAGTCATATGTTTTTTTCTCCTTATCTGGCAGCTTGAAAGACCGGCAAATGAAGTTATGGAACAGCCATGTTTATTATAATTATTTTAGCATACAATGTTTAGGACTTGGGAACATACACCCCAATATTATTTCCTGCCACGGTTTTAGTCTGCGCGGTTTTCCGGTTTCTTGAAATTCATGAATCCGCACCGGCGAAAATAGGCAGGGGTTCTACCTAAAAAGGGCTAAATGAATCTTGTTACCGGCGCTACAGGTCACATCGGTAATGTGCTCGTGCGGGAATTGCTCGCAGGTGGACAAGGCGTTCGGGCGTTAGTGCGTCCCGGCAAATTACCGCTCGCCCTGGCAGGGCTGGATGTGGAAATTGCCCCGGGCGATATTCTGGATAGGTCTTCACTCGAACGTGCCATGCATGGTGTCAACCGGGTTTATCACCTGGCGGCCCGAATCAGTCTGAAGGATGGACCGGATCCGGAAACGGAGCGTGTGAACCTGGAAGGGACACACAATGTCATTTCGGTCATGCGCCAGACTGGCGCCAGCCGTCTGATCTATGCCAGTTCCGTTTATGCCTTGCGGAAACCGCCGAATGGTTTACGGATCGACGAAACCCGATCCTTTGATGTCCTGGATTGCCTGGGTGCTTACGACCGCTCCAAGGCGGGTGCCTCGCTGGCAGTCCAGAAGGCCGTGGCAGACGGGTTGGACGCTGTCATAGTTTGCCCAAGTGCGGTTACCGGTCCGTACGATTTCCACAATTCCGAAGTCGGGCGAGCCATCCGCCTATATATGCAGCCGGGGCTGAAATTCATCGTAAAGGGCGCGTACGACTTTATTGATGTGCGTGATGCTGCAAACGGTTTCATTTTGGCGTCCGAAAATGGTCGGCGCGGGGAGACGTACATATTAAGTGGTGACCGGCTGACTGTCCGGGAAATGACCCAAACCATCTGGCAGGCTGCGCAAGCCTGGCATGCCAATCTCGAGGTCCCACTTTGGCTGGCTTATTGGGTTGCCAGGCTGATGCCATTTTATGCCCGACTGACCGGTACCGCTCCGATTTTTACACGCTATTCCCTGGATGTCATTGGAAGTAACTCCCATTTCAGTCATGCCAAAGCCACCCGTGAACTGGGCTTTCAGCCGCGCCCAGCTTCCCAGGCGATTACAGATGCCGTCAGGTGGTTCCAGCAGGGGCCAGCAGCGGATTTTCCAATACCTTCCCCGATGCCGAAAGCGGCGTTCTGACGGCCGCTTTTTTTCGGGGAGTATAATCGCCTTCGGAGGAAAACCTATGCCATCCGTAATCGATCCCGAAACACTTTATGTGGATGATCTCCCGGCCATCTGGTCGCCGGTACAATGGGAGCTGAGTGAAGAAGAGCGCGTCCAGGCTGTAGAAGAACAGGCCACCGCCAGTCTGTTGTGGACGATGGACGCTCCGGAAGCCATCCTGCGTCTCCTGCTCAGCGAAACCGGCATCCACCGATTAAGTGACCATCCTAAAGGATACAATCCTGAAGAACAGGGCGATTGGGATAAGGATCTAATCACTTTCGGCCCTGACCGTCCCATCAAACTAGAAACGGTTGAACGGACTCCCACCAGTCTATACATCGTCTATGATTTCGGGGAACTGGGCCACTGGGAGTTTCTCATCGAAGCCGAGAAGGTCAGCATCGAACGGATTTAAGAAACTCTGGGGAAATCACCGGCTCTGGAACCTGATCCAGCTGGACATACAGCCGTTATCGATCCTGCTGTTATATACTCTGGTACTTTCGAGGCACATTAAGCTGTGTGACGGACAAAGACTTATTAATACCTATTTAAAGATTAATATTCATCCCGAAGGTTTTCAGGAAGTACTATTCCAATCCTCGAACCTTCGGGATGTTTTTTATTTGGTAACTAAACTATTTACTGGTAATTCTTCGTTCTTTTCTTGACACCTCTTTTCCTAATCTACTTTTCCAAATCAGGGCGTAGAAGTTTCTGTTGGGACCAGGCTGCCGGTAGCGGTAGAGGCGGGTGTGACCGTGAGATTCCCGGTCGGAGTGGAACTTGGGACGCCGATATTGATCACGACAGTCAGGGGTTTCCCAATGGTATTGCCTTTATCATCGAATAGAGACCAGACCCCAGTCAATTTGCCGGTCTTGTTGGGTGCGATCAAACTGACTGAAAGATCCACAGTCTGGCCGGTTGCGATCGCAGATGTTAATGGCACCTTCGTCTGCCCGCCCATCAACTCGCCGTAGGCAAAACCGAGGTAGAAAGTGGTGATCCAGGTGCAGGTGCCCGAGTTCTGCACGCGCCAGGTTTTCGTGAAATGCTGGTCTACGGCCATTTGCGTGCCATCCGGGATGGTGACATCCTCTACAAAAGCTGAAGCTTCACACTGTTGGACGGTCGGCGTGGGCGTCACCACCGTCGCTGTAGGGGGTATCGGGGTGTTGGTAAAAAGCGGCGTAGGTGTGAGTGTGGGGGCCTGCTGCGTGATCTGTGCGATGACCGTCTGAGCGGCCTCAGTGAAAAGCGCTGGAACGTTCACAGGCGTGGAGGTGGGGGTGGCGCTGGTTGCACTTCCACAAGCGCTTAAACCGAGCAATGCGATGATTACAACCATGCAAGCATAAGAATTATATTTTTTCATTTTTTCCTTTCGTGGAGAGTACCCTCTCAAATATTCGAATCAACCCGGAACGGGGAGCGGCTGCGATGCCGGGACCGGAGGCCGGCGATGAAATGTCCGCGCCGGTTGTGGTCAGCGTACCTCCCGGGTTGTCCATTATGGGAATGTCCGGGGAGGTCACGTAAGCCCATTTTACCAGATTACTTGCCAGCAGAATTTCCGGCCAGGACATAAGCTGTTTGCGCAGCTTTTTAGTTTAAATACGGAAGCATGCGATCGATATGTGAAAACGATGAACGATGCCGAAAAAGGCTAAAAATATGCACAGGGGTGGCTGAAATTGGCTTCCTTGGCGGTTTTCTGCCATATATGGGACAAGCATTTTGCGGGAATCGGGGCAAATATGAAAAAAAAAGGTCACTTTCGCGAAATAAGTACCATATCCGGAAAGATCTTTTTACGATTCCTGGCAAAACCGGGCAGATTCCAGGTTCTTTGGTACGGATGGCCTGCATTTTAATACAGAGAACCTGCACCAAATTCAGGAAGCACATGTCCCGGATGGCTACTTGACTTGGGAGGAAAATCTTCTATAATGAAATGAGGTTCGGGCGGTATTAACAGCCAGGTTTGTACGAGGCTGATGAATATCCCAGGATGTTTATTTCATTATGAAATGCAGACCGGAAAATCCGCCAGACCGCACCGATATTTTTTTTTTGGAGATGACGGTATGAAAAAAGCCTTGGTGTGTGGAGCGGGTGGTTTTATTGGTGGTCATTTGGTCAGGAGACTGAAAAATGAGGGCATGTGGGTGCGGGGGGTGGATATCAAGCAGCCTGAGTTCGCTCCCACACAGGCGGACGAATTCCTGCAACTGGACCTGCGTCAGCCGGAAAACTGCCAGGCTGCGCTGACCGTCACCACGGGAACGTTTGACGAAGTGTACCAATTGGCAGCGGACATGGGAGGCATGGGCTTCATTCATTCAGCTGAGTCCGAGATCATGCACAACAGCGCCTTGATCAACATCCACATGACCCATAATGCGGCGGAACTGGGTGTGCCGCGCTATTTCTTTTCCTCTTCAGTTTGCGTTTACCGCGATATGCAGCCAGGCGAGCCGGAGATGACCGAAGCCGGCGCCATTCCCGCCAATCCGGATAATGAATATGGCTGGGAAAAACTATACTCCGAACGTGTGGCGCTTGCCTATGCCCGCAGATATGGCCTGCAGGTCAGGATCGCACGCTTCCAGAACTGCTACGGCCCGGAAGGCACCTGGCGGGGCGGCCGGGAAAAAGCCCCGGCAGCCATGTGCCGCAAAATTGCCGAAGCAGCGGATGGCGGCACGATCGAAGTCTGGGGGGATGGCACGGCCATCCGTTCCTACACCTATGTAGCCGACATGGTGGAGGGCATCGATCTGTTGATGCATTCCGACCTGGAAAGCCCGGCCAACATCGGCTGCCCGCAATATGTCAGCGTGGATGAACTGGTCGACACGGTGGCGGAAGTCGCCGGCAAGCGGATCCATATCAAGCATATTGAAGGCCCGGTGGGAGTGCAGTCGCGCAATTTCAGCAATGCCCGCATTTATTCCACCGGCTGGAAGGCCAAATATTCCCTCAAGGATGGAATTGCCCAAACCTATCCCTGGATCGAGGCTCAGGTAAAAAAGAACCAGCCGGCTTGAGAATTAGTAAACTGAAGGCAATCAACGGAAAGGCAAATGCAATTCTTAAGGCATAAATCGTCAGCTTTCCAACCTATAAATTCATAGAAAGCCCATTATTTCCGTAATCCGGAGATTGCCTGACAAACTCGATTGCGCGATAATGGACAATAAATTAACCTTAAGGCGGAGAGACCGGCCAGAATTGTATTAAAGGTGGCTTCAGGCTGGTGATTTGACAATATCTTATTGGTAAGATAAAAAGTATCATCGCAATGATCGAGTAAGAAGAGATGTAGTTTCCGAATGATTTCATACCATAAGGAGAAGAATATGACTCAACAACCAGTTACACCTGAAATCACCAGTGACGATAGATTATGGGCAGCATTGGGGTATCCGATCGGCATCATCGCCCTGATCATGCTTTTTATCGAGGGCAAGAAAGACCGGCCGTTCATCAAGTTCCATGCCGTCCAGGCGCTGGCGTTGACCGTGGCATTGATTGTCATCGAAATCGTAGTCAATATCCTGGAAGCCGTCCTACGCCATGTTTCTCTTGGTATCTGCGGGCTGGTGGGATGTTTCCTTCCAATCCTGTGGCTGCTGCTGTTCTGGCCGGGCATCCTGGCTTTTCAGGGAAAATATTTCGATATTCCTTTGGTTACCAATTTCCTGCGCGGCCAGCACTGGATTTCTTAAGAATTAAAGAATCCATTTCGTCACAGCTTATAGAGTATCAATCGATGCTTTAATCTCCCGGATTTTCCTCGGGATAAAAAAAGTGCGTCACTGTTCCCGTCGCCGGTAATAAAGAATTCACTGAGCATGTTTAGTGAGTTCTTTTATTGGAGGTATTTAAGGCCATTTTACAGGGAATCACAAGGTGAGTTTGTAAATAAGGGCTTTGGGAGTGCAGCATGGCTGACCGCAGACAGCTCTTTTCCTGCTTAATTTATTAGCATCATCAAATCGAGGTGGTATCAACTAATCTCGAACTCAAGGGTAAAATGGCAGTCGTACGAGGTGGCAGCATGGGGACTGGCCTGGAGGTGGCGCAAGGCTGGCAAGACAGGAGCAGGAATGGGCAAAGAAACTTACCGGTGAAGTTCGTCTGGCAGATTGAATTTTCGAAGTAGAATCATCTCTGGGAATGAGATTGCAACTAAACCACGAACCTGTTAATCGCCTGTTTTTTTCTTGAAGCAGTCAAGGAGGATCAATTATGTATGCCAGAGTAACAACCACACCAATTTCAGCTTACCGGGTGGATGAAGCCATCCAAATGGCCCGGGAAACCACCATGCCGGCTGCCCGAAGCCAGCCAGGCTTTAAAGGTTACCTCATGCTGGTGGACAAGAGCAATGGGATGGCCATTACGATAACCTTTTGGCAGGATGAAAAAGACCGGGAAATGACGAGCCCAAGCAGCACCTATTATAAAGACTCGATTTCCAAGTTGGTGCCCATGCTGACCGCCGGTCCGTCTGTCGAAGACTATGAAGTTGTGCTGCAGGTTTAAATCAAAATCAGCTCCCAGGTAATGAAAAGAGGCACCCTATGCGTTACATTCCCCTGCCTGACACGGATCAATTACAAAGAACCATGGAAACCGTCAAAGCGCGCGGCATCAAGGTGGAGTTGGTTGAGACCAAGGAAGCTGCCCTGACTAGACTACAAGTCCTGATCCCGGCGGGAGCCGTTGTCATGACCGGTGGTTCGGTCACGCTGACACAAATCGGCTTTGATGCGCTGCTCATTTCAGGCAACCATCCCTGGCGCAATTTTAAGGCTGACCTGCTGGCTGAAAAGGACCCGGCCAAACAATTTGTTCTGCGCCTGCAAGGCACGCAGGCCGAGTATTTTCTCGGCAGTGTCAACGCCATCTCCGAAACGGGCGAACTCGTTTTTGCCAGCGCCACCGGCAGCCAGCTGCCAGCTTATTCGTTTACTAGTCGCAATATCATCTGGGTGGCGGGTGCACAAAAGATCGCCGCGACTCTGGATGAGGCACTCCGGCGCGTGCGCGAATATGTCCTGCCGATGGAAGACCAACGCCAGAAGAACGCCGGCAATAATAACGGCACTTTCATTGGAAAAATCCTGATCATGGAGCGTGAACCGGCCTACTTGCGGCGGAACCTGACACTGATCCTGGTCAATGAAGTACTCGGGTTTTAATAGCGCAAATCAGAATATTCTTTACAAATCAAGGGGCGGTCAAAAAAGGATTTCTTATGGGTTTGCCTTGACAAATAGACGATTATCTATATAATATTAGATAGAAGGTAATCTATATGACAATATTTGACCCGGTTCTTTTTGCAAAAGCCCTCGCCGACGATACCCGCCAGAAGATCATGAAGATCTGCTGCTGCAACTGGCTTTCGGTGACCGAGATCGTCGAGCATCTGAACGTGACCCAGCCGACCGTTTCCCATCACCTGGCCATCCTGCGTGAGGCCAGGCTGGTGGAAGTGCGAGAGGACGGCAAACAGACCTTCTATCGCTTGAACCAGAAACAGATCACGGTATGCTGCGGTGAGCTGCGTACTACATTCGCTGCGGAACGGGTGGTTCCTGTGGAGAAAGTCGTGGAAAAGATCAAATCAAACAGACACCGCGGACACGAAGGGTTGTAATAAAAAGGAGAACCCATTGATGATCGACCTCGCTTCCATAACATCCGAGCCAAAAATACAGCCGGTCCAGACCTGTCTTACAAACGCAGACCGTTGGGACCACTTCCTGGCGCGGGTTGGCTGGAAACGCGGCGGGCATCGCGTGGAACCGGGGCTGTATGCCGTGGGCAACCCTGCGCCGGATTCGCCAGTTTTTGTTTCGGCCAATTACACGCTCAGTTTCGACGCGCTGCGTTCAGCTTTGAACGGGATTGACGGCTATATTTTGGTGCTGGATACCAGAGGGATCAACGTGTGGTGCGCGGCCGGCAAGGGTACTTTTGGCACAGATGAGATTGTCAAGTTGGTGTTTGCCACTCATCTCAAGGATGTGGTATCGCAACGCAAGTTGATCCTGCCACAGTTGGGCGCACCCGGCGTGGCTGCCCACGAGGTCAAGAAGCGGACCGGTTTCTGGGTGGAGTACGGCCCGGTGCGGGCAGCCGACCTTCCGGAATATCTCAAGAATCACCAGGCTACTCCGCAGATGCGCACGGTCGAATTCAGGCTGCGCGACCGCCTTGTGCTCATACCGGTGGACCTGATCCGCCTGATCCCATATACGCTGGCCGCCGCCATCGTCATGTATTTCGCAGACGGGTGGATAGCGAGCCTGGCTACATTTGCCACCGTCTTGGTCGGGACGGTGTTGTTCCCGATCCTGCTGCCCTGGATCCCGACGCACAATTTCAGCACGAAAGGTTACCTGCTGGGCCTGTTGGCGGCCCTGCCGTTTGCGCTAGCGGCATTCTTCAGGAACCCGGATTGGAGCTGGTACCACCGATTTGGGCAGGCGCTGGAATTCCTGCTGGCCATGCCAGCCGTAACGGCCTTCATTGCGCTAAACTTCACCGGTTCGACCACCTTCACATCCCGCAGCGGCGTCAAACGCGAAATGTTCGCCTATATTCCGGCCATGGCCTGGACTTTCGGGAGCGGCCTTGTGCTTGCCATTGTCCTCATCTTTGTGCACTAAAGGGAGATTGAAAATTTTGAATGCCTACCTGGAAAATACACTCGAATACGAACCGGCTTTGTGCAATGGCTGCGGCGTGTGCGTGCAGGTCTGTCCACATGCGGCTTTCGAGATGGATGGCCGCCTGGCAGTACTGGTGAGGCCGCAGCTCTGCATGGAATGCGGGGCCTGCCAACTTAATTGCATCACTGGGGCAATCCAGGTGGAAAGCGGGGTGGGCTGCGCCTCGGCCATGATCCAGGTGGCCCTGAAAGGGCAGAAGGAAGTCGAGTGCAGTTGCGGCTAGGATCAGCACCAACGGTTAAATCGATTTCGGGCAGACTGAACATCTGCCCGAAATTTATTATGGGAGCGGAAATACCATTTTGATTTTTGTACCTTGGCCCACTGCGCTCTCAGCGGAAATGCTTCCGCCATGCGCCTCCACGACGGAGCGGGCGATTGCCAGCCCCAAACCGGATTCACCACCCTGGGAGCGGGCCGAGTCGGCACGGTAAAAACGGTCGAAAATGTAAGGCAACACCTCGGGGGAGATTCCCTGACCATTGTCCTGCACATGGAATATCAACATATCTTTTTCCTGCCCGGCTGTAAGCAGGATTCGGCCTCCCTGCGGGGTATAACGCAGCGAATTACCGATCAGATTGCCGAAGACCTGGGCCATGCGATCCTGATCCAGGCGGATTACGGGTAGGTCAGGCTGAGCCTGCACTTCCAGTGTGACTTTATTTTGAGCCGCCATTTGGTTGTAAGATTTTGCAATTTGTTCGAGCAGGGCCAGCGGCGCCATGGGTTCCCGGTGGAGCCTCAGTTCCCCGGCATCGGCCTGGGAAAGGGTACGCAGATCTTCCACCAGGCGTTGGAGATGCATTACCTCGGCATGGATGGTGTCGAGGCGTTCGGGTGTCGGTTTGAGCACGCCATCCCGTATGGATTCCACGTAACCACCGATGACCGTCAACGGGCTGCGCAGGTCGTGAGCGATATCGGCGGTCATCTGGCGGCGCGAAATGTTAAGACGGTCCAGATCCGCGCTCATCTGGTTGAAAGCGGTTGCCAGTTCGCTTAGTTCATCGCTTGAATTTACCTGGACATGCTGCTTGAGATCCCCTTTTGCCATGGCGTGGATGGCGGCGGTTAATTTGCGCAGGGGATGGGTGAGAGTGCGTGCCAGGATGGTACCCAGCCCCAGGGAAACCAGCGCGGCTCCCAGGGCGGCATACAGCAATGCCATGTTGGTGCGATTAAGATATTGTAATTCGAGCCCGCCAAGCGGTGGCGGGCTGCCAATCACCAGTACCGTGCCGACCTGTTTCCTGCTAACATCCACAGCAGTTCCCTGTTCCAGGGTTGCAGAGGGCAGTGTTTGTCCAACCTGGAATTGCCCGGCCGGCACAAGCACTTTCCCAGTGACATCTGCCAGCAGGAAGGTGATGGAGGAAGGTAGGTTCTGCCCGCCATTGGGATTAACCGGTGGCTGACCCACCCCAGGCCCCGGTACGCCGGGCTGCGGGGAAGTATTGCGCAGGTTAACATACTCCTGCACACCCTCCCAACTGCCATTCATCTGGTAGTATAGGCCAACATCAGAAACGAACTGATCGCGCGATTGGTTGAAAACCAACTGCTTGAATTCACGGACGGTCAGCCAGTAGGTGATGCCGGAGGCCAGTGCGAGGACGGTCACACTGACGGCCAGGAATGCCAGGATGAGTTTGGCGGTAATCGAACCGGAACGTTTCATATCAACTCCCCATAAAACGATAACCGATGCCAAAAATCGTTTCTATATAACGCGGGTTGGTGGGATCGGATTCGATCTTGGTTCGCAGGTTCCTGATATGCACATCAATGGTCCGAGCGACTCCTTCGAAGGAGGTGCCTTGCAGGTCTTCCAACAGATCCAGGCGGGAGAAGACGCGCCCGGGGGCATCCATCAGCAGCGCCAGCAGGTCGAACTCCGAAGGCGTCAAATGGACCGGCTGTCCAGCGACCGTGACTGAATGGGTTTCCCGGTCGAGCAGGATCTCCCCGATCTGCAGCCGGGAGCTTGGATGCGGGATCTTTCCGGCCCGCCGCATGACGGTATGGATGCGCGCCACCAGTTCGCGCATGCCGAAGGGCTTGGTGACGTAATCGTCCGCGCCGAGTTCGAGTCCGATGACCTTGTCCGATTCCTCCAATTTGGCGGTCAGCAGGATGACGGGTGTGTCGGACTCCTTGCGGAGGGATCGAATGAAGGCGAAGCCGTCCATTTCAGGCATCATAATATCGAGCAGGATCAGGTCGGGTTTTTCCTGGCGGGCGGTGTAGAGGGCGGTCTGGCCATTCTCAGCGGTTACCACGCGGAAGCCTTCTGCAGTGAGATATTCGCGCACAAGCGTGCGCACGCTGGCTTTGTCATCGACAACAAGAATCGTTTTCATGGATTTTCATTCCCTGGTAATTACGAATTGGCCAATCAGGAACCGCAAGCGGCCACTTCTAAAGCGGTTGGTGAACTATTACACTGATTATTTATTATTCCGGTTCTTCCATTTCTGACGTAAATAATTTGGAAATCCAACCACCAAGGCACCAGGATACGAAGTTCTTTGGCCAAAAGTCCCGTGAAATTAGTTTCCTGGCGACTTTTTGTTAAATCTTCCCAGCAACAAGGGGAGAACGATGATTCTTAATGGTGGCGATCCGGCAAAAAATCATATCTGCCGCATAAAAGAATACCATAAAGTTGTTCAGATTTTGTTAAGATAATGTGGGAATCCCGATATTGAGTGTCATGGCTAAAGCATGCGCTCGCTGGAAAGAACTATCCAACTTTCTTCTGCAGTAGTGACAGCAATGCTTTGATCATGGCCGCGGGTACCTGGTTTGTGGCAACTGTGGAGGGCGTGCTGACCGCCTGCGATGTGCCGACCTGGCTCTGGCTGACGATCTGGACATCCGATACGCCGCCCATCCCAGCGCCCATGTCACCGGGTGGATTTCCAGCGCCCGGATCCCTAGAACCTGCCGAGAGTTGGGCCGCGCTGGTTTTGACAGAACTGCCCGAACTGTCAGTGGTCGAAACGCTGCCGGTGTCGATGGCTGTTGCTGCCAAGTCTTGTTGGGTAAGTTTCATAGTGGTGATCCTGGAAACTTGTTGCTTGCTCATACTGCTTTCGATCTGGCTGACTACTGCATCGACCTCCTGGGAAGCGGCCGAATTGCTGGAGGCCAGGGACTGTAATGCCTCCCATAGGGGTATCAGGGTGGCGGCCTGTTCGGACGTTACCGCCAGACTGGTATTTTCCAGCTTGAAAGTGCCCACCAGTAATTGCCCTTCCAGCGACAGCGAGGATGTAGAAGACGCAGATGCTTTTAAGTTTTGGGAGCTCCCACAGGCTGTTAACACCAGCACCAGACTGACTAAGATTGTAACGAACATCCATTTTTTCATTTTGTTCTCCTTTCAAGATATCAGGGCCAATTTTCCTGATGAAATTCCGATTGCCTTGAGCTTGCCCAGGATAACAAACAGGTGTTCAGATTTTGTTTAGAAGTCTGGCGAATCTGATGGATGTTTTCATGCCAGATTTGGTGTCCGGAGTCTGGAGAGTTTGGACACCGGGTCGGTTGTTCGTACTGCGCGAAAAGATATAGGCGACTTCCTTCTGTTTATTTTAAAAAAGTTGTTTCACTTCATATTGGAATATCTTTCAGGTAAATATTCCGGGTATTATTCACTAAAAAAACTGTAAGTATTCTCTTATCTCACAAATCTTGACAGGCAAGCGCTGACGAATTATTATAAACATACCGACTGGTCGGTATGTTTATAATTTTAGGAGAATTGCATGCCCCAACAACGCGCTGAAGAAACGCGCAGCCGCATCCTGGATGCCGCGATTAAAAGATTTGCCATTGCCGGATACGATGCCACCAGCGTGGATGAAATTTGCGGCGAAGCCGGAGTCAGCAAAGGGGCTTTCTATCATCACTTTCCCACCAAACAGGCCGTCTTCCTGGCACTGATGCAAGGTTGGCTGGCAATGATCGAGATGGGCATGGAGGCTGTCCGCAAAGATACCGTCCCGGAAACGTTGGTGACGATGACCAACCTGCTGCCGGGTGTTTTCGCGGCGGCCGAGAACCGCCTGCCGATGTTCCTGGAATTCTGGCTGCAAGCCAGTCGTGACGAAACCGTCTGGAAAGCAATCATTGCACCTTACCGCCATTATCAGGAATACTTTTTGAAACTTATCAATGATGGAATGAAAGAAGGCTCACTCAAACCGGTGGATTCCCAGGTGGCTGCCCAGGTCATCGTGTCACTGGCAGTGGGGCTGGTTTTGCAAGGCGTGATCGATCCGCACGGCGCGGATTGGGAAAAGACCGCCCGGGAGAGCATGCAAATATTGATGAATGGATTGGCAAAATAATAGTAGGAGATTAAGATGATTCTTGTCACCGGTGCAACCGGACATATTGGCAATGTGCTCATTCGCAAACTGCTCGATCGGGGGGAAAAAGTTCGTGCCCTGATCTGGCGCGATGAGGACACCACGCCGCTTAAAAATCTGGAAGTTGAAAAGGTGGTGGGGGATGTTCTCGACCCCGCTTCGCTCGAACCCGCCATGCGCGATGTGGATACCGTTTATCACCTGGCGGGCATCATTTCGATCATGCCAGGAAAGAATCCGTTCGTCTGGCGGGTCAATGTGGAAGGGACGCGCAACGTGCTGGATGCCGCCCGGCATGCCAATACCCGGCGGCTGATCTATACCAGTTCCATCCATGCGATTGCGCACGCTCCGCATGGCGTGACCATGGACGAAAGCCTGGGGTTCGACCAGGACAATCCTTACGGTGAATATGACCGTTCGAAAGCCGCGGCAAGCCTGGCGGTCCAAAATGCCGCAGCCAAGGGTCTGGATGCAGTCATCGTCTGCCCGACCGGCGTTATCGGTCCGTACGATTTCCGCGGCTCGGAGATGGGCGAAGTCATTCGCAGCGCCAGTGAAGCGCGTACGATGCTCTACGTTGAAGGCGCCTATGATTTTGTGGATGTGCGGGACGTGGCGGATGGAATGATCGCCGCCCGGGAACGCGGCCGGTGTGGGGAGAGTTACATTCTGAGCGGCCATAAACTCTCGGTGCGGTACATGCTGGAGACGGTACGCGAAGTGACCGGCAAGGCTTTTGCCAGCATCAAGATCCCCTTCTCGCTGGCCGAGGTGGCAGCCCGGTACACGCCCTGGTACTACCAGCGAACGCAAGCCAAGCCAAGGTTTACATCCTATTCCCTGCAAGTGCTGCAAAGTAATGCAAACATCAGTTGCAAAAAAGCGCTGGCGGAATTAGGGTACAAGCCCCGCCCGGTGTACGAGTCGATTGCGGATAGCGTGCGCTGGTTCCTGGAAAACCGGCGCGTGAAATCGCCCGTTTAGGACCATATATACAGGGAGATTCCCTGTGCGGTATTTGTTCCAACACCCCATACCGGTTCCCTGGCTCCTGGCAGATATCCTGACCATCCTGGTTACATTGCTGGTTGGGATTTTTATTGTTCGAAAGAGCCGGCACCCGGTTGTGGCTATGCTGGAATGCTTCGGGTTTGTTTTCCTGTATGCCGGCATCTACGAGAATTTTGCAGTAGTCCAGGGCTGGTATGTATACGGCCGCTCGATACTCATGCTGGGTGATGTGCCGCTCTCCGTTCCCCTGCTCGAATTGGATGTTCTGATAACCGGCCTGTGGTTATTGGAAAAAATGGAGATACCTGCCTGGTGTAAACCCTTTATCGTTGGATTGTTTGGAATGTTGCAGGATTTTTCCCTGGACCCACTGACGGGAAGACAGGTATTTACGGTCAATGGGCTCACCAGCGGGCGCTGGACCTGGTTGCTTCCTGCGAGGGTGGCAAACATTTACAATGTGCCAGTCTACAATTTTTCCGGCTGGATGCTGATCATGCTGTACGCGTCTGCATTTTATCTGTTGGGCAGAGGGTGGTTCCGACGCTCCGGTTACAAGCCGGTGGTCGGATTCATTTACCCTCTCCTGGCAACCTTAATGGCCTTGCTGACCATGATCAGCCCACTTTCGCAATTCCTGCTGTGGCTGGGGCCGTTCTTTGCCAAAGGGAGCAACGCCGAATGGGCCATGCTGGCCTTCCATTTGATCTTCGCGACGGTTTTGCTGGGGGTTTTCTGGCGCGGCAGGTTGAAATCTCCAATCACCTTGAAGGATGATTTACCCATTTTTACAGTGGTGGTGCTCTTTCACCTCTCAGACATCTTATTTACAATAGCAGGTGGTTTTAATATCATTCTGTGGCTGGTGGTGCTGGTCAGCCTGGTTCATTTTTTGTTGCTGGGATGGATTTGCCTGTCCGGCAAAAAAACAAGTTTGCAAAAAGAAGAATTTCTGTTTGAACCATGATCAATCAGTGGAAAGATAAACTTGCTGTTGTTACCGGGGCCTCCTCGGGGATTGGGGCAGCGGTTGCGCGCAAATTGGCTGGAGAGGGCTTGCGGGTGGTACTGGTGGCACGCCGCCGCGAACGGCTGGAAAGCCTGGCCGAAGAGATCCGCGCGGCTGGCGGGAGCGCCCGCATCCTGACCGCCGATCTGCGGCGCGAGGCCGACCGAGAGCGACTGTGCGGGCAAGTGGCCAATGCCGACCTGCTGGTCAACAATGCCGGGCTGGGATGGTATGGCTATGGTGACGAGATGTCCTGGAAAACCGCTCATGAAATGTTACAGGTCAACGTTGAAGCGGTTGTCCAATTGAGCCTGGCATTTCTGACAAGAATGCGCCAGCGCAATACCGGTCATATCATCAACATCGGTTCCATCTCGGGCAGCCTGCCCAGCCAGGGGATTGCACTTTACGGGGCCACCAAATCCTTTCTGGACAACTTCACCACGGCGCTGCACCGCGAATTGACCGGGACGCATGTTCACATCAGCGTGGTGCGGGCCGGGCCGGTGAAAACAGAATTCGGGGCGGCCGCCCTGGCCCTGGAAAATGGCGGGCATGTACCGACTGAAAAGATCGGGGTTACTTCAGATAAAGTAGCCGAGCGCATCTGGAACCTGGTCCGCCGCCCGCGCCGGATCATGTATGTGCCGGGTTATTTACGAGTCGTGCCCTGGCTGGAACTGTCGTTTGGCTGGATCATTGATCAGGTGGGACCGCTGTTGTTGAGGAAACAGAAAGCGTGATAAATGGCATTTCAAGAAATTGATCCTGGAGGGAGCAGCCCTCCAGGGTTGATTTTTATTTGTCCCAGTTCCCAATCCCGGCCACGATCCCATTCAGAGGAATTTCGCCTGGCTGGATAACGATTTCATGAAAGTAGACACTGTGCGGATTCGAGAAAACAGGTTTCAGACGCACTCAGGTAACCAGCGAAAGGTTTCCTGAAATGCTTTGCAGCGACACCTTGACCCCGCCGCCCTGGATCTGCGCGGTCTGGCTGCCGTTTTGCCGGGAAATCGAAGTTGCCGGCAACTGCGTGAAGAGCTTTCCGCTGATGGCATGCAGTTCGGCCGAACAGCGCGTTTCAGACGGCACCAGCAGTTCTATATCCCCGGAGACGGAGTGAAAGTGGTACGGACCTGCGCCGAAAGCCGTCTGGTATTCCATCCTGCCGCTGACCGTGGTGGCATCGACAGAACTCAGGCTTGATTCATCCAGTGCGACCTGTCCGGAAACTGTATTCAGTTGCACGGGTCCATGGATGCGCCTGCCTGAAACTTTGCCGCTGACGGTCGTCAGTTGCAGGTCGCCGTTCAGTTCTGCCAGTTCCACTTTACCGCTGACAGTATTAACTTTCACCGGACCGGTCAGGTTATGCAAAGTCATCTCACTGCTGACTGTATGGAAGGAGAATTCCCCTTCGAACCCTCCGGCAAGTGCGTCGCTGCTGACACCGTTGATCTTTATGGAACATTTACCCGGGGCCTCGACCACATAATCAACGCGGCAGGGGAAGGAGCCGAACAGCCAACTCCATGCGCCCTCCGGGAAATGTGTGGCAGCCTTGACGGTGCCATCGGTTGCCTGGGTAAGTTCGATCTCGGTGCGGCTGGCGTCACCGGAGTTGGTATCCCTGGTAATATGAATGCTGATAACACCCTCCTGGCCGGGGTGGATTTCCACCGATCCACGGATGTTGCTTATATCAAGCTGTGCCGGAGATGAGACCATCAAGATTTTTTCGATAATTTCAGACATGTTAAACTCCTGTTCTCTTGGATTGTATTTCGCTCCCATTATCGCATCCCTGGGATTTCTTTACCTATCGATTGGCTAACAAGACACTATTGTTTTCCATATAATAGAGTATCAAAACGCTGCTTATCCCATCCCTCCGGTAAGGACCAACCCCCCGCCTTTCTACCAATCACCAGATAAGTAAATACTACTTCAGCTTTGAAATATGACTTACATACTGTCTACACAATTTTCTAACCCTTACTTAACAGTAGTTAACTATACTTCAGACTGTAAGAATCTTCTTTTTAGGTGTGAGGTGTAGCAATGCAAACTAATGTTGCCGAAAACAAAGATTCGGCCCGTTCCAAAATCGCCGGACTACCCAGGCCAATCTTCTGGATCGTGCTGGTGGTCGTGCTGGTAGCCATCGGCGGCGGCGTGTATGCGTATATCACGGCGCAGAAAAATAACGCAGCGGCCGCGGCCAGCGCCCAAGCGTCCACCCTGCAGACCGCCACTGCCCGGACAGGCAACATCGTTCTGCGCGCCAGCGGCACCGGCACACTGACAGCTGCTGTTGAAAGCAGCCTGGGGTTCAAGACCAGTGGCACCCTGACCGTACTGAACGTCCAGGTGGGCAGCCATGTCAAGGCCGGCGATCTGATCGCCCAACTGGACAGCTCGAAACAACAGGTGGCATTGGCCCAGGCGCAGCAGGCCCTGAATCAATTAACCTCCCCTTCGGCTATTGCGAATGCGCAGCAGGCCCTTGTCACGACCCAATTAAACCTGGCCAAAGCCCAGGCTGTTCTCAATGGTGATATGGTGGCTGGTTCCAACTATTCAACCATTGACAATGCCACGGCTGCCCTGGCTTTGGCGCAAACCAAGTTGACCGAAAACCAGCAAGGCTATGCAAAAATAGCTGGCGCTCCTTTGACCGAACCGATAGCCGCCCAAGCATACCGGGACCTGTACGCCGCACAGCAAGCCTACAACACCGCCCTGGCCAATTATAATGCCGTCTCTTCGAAAGCCAGCGCGCTAACACTTGCTTCAGACAAAGCGACTCTGGCGCTGGACACTGCGCAGGTGACGGAAGCGCAGAACTTGTTGACCGCCCTGACCGGCGGGACCGTACCGGCCAATGCCACCGGCACCGGCCTGAACGCTCTCAACCAGGCCAAGCTTAACCTGCAGAACGCCCAGAACAACCTGGCTTACACCAACCTGTATGCACCCATTTCCGGGACCGTCCTGACCGCCAACAACGCGGTCGGGGATACCATCAACGCCGGCAGCACATTTGTCACCATCGCCGACCTGAGCCAGTCCGAGCTGACCATTTACATGAGTTCGCTCGACTACAGTAACATCAAAGTTGGCTACGCCGCCAAAGTCGTCTTTGATGCCCTGCCCAACATCACCTATACCGGCAAAGTGACCCAAATCTCCCCCCAGCTGGTCACCATCTCGGGCAGCACGGTGGTGGAAGGAGACGTCATCTTGGATACAAAGCAGGCCGCCGGTGTACCACCCCTGACACTGCCCCTGGGCGTGACCGCTTCGGTGGATGTGATTGCGGCCCAGGCGAGCAATGTCGTTCTGGTGCCGGTGCAGGCGCTGCACGAGTTGTCCCCCAATAATTATGCCGTCTTCCAGATGGTGAACGGCACACCCACCTTAAAAATCGTCACAGTCGGCCTGCAGGACGGCACCTTTGCCGA